>NZ_JAUBTQ010000054.1:0-46590 GCF_036702515.1 Microcoleus sp. BROC3 | reverse complement strand
TTCGGTTTCTATTTCGTAAAGCCCGCTGCCGTAAAAAATCAAATCGTTACGCTTCTTCATATTATTTCTGGGGATTCCTTATAGATTTGGAAATAACAGCAACTAAGAAAGACAGTGCCACAATCCAGTAATTATGGTGCATTTCCGCAGGTACTCGCATCGCCGCCATGCCAATATAAAGCATACTTCCAATGCCTGATCCCATGAGAATACCGGGGATTAACAATGAGAACCTGCGTGCAAAACCTCGATGCAAGCTGTAGAAGGCGATGCCAGATGCAATGACTGCGGCAAGCCAAGAGACAATCATAATTGGTAAATCGTAGGCGATCTCTACTGGCAGGTGATAAGCCACCATTTTTATCAAGTGCATTGCCCAAATGCCCGTTCCCATTGTCAAAAAACCACAAATTAACCAACCTAAGCGAATATTTTTACCTTTTTTTGGAGTCATTATCTCTGTTAATTATAAGGTAGTCTAGGAGGCAAGAATGGCAATAATGATGGAAAAGATGACGAGCAAAAAATCGTATTTAACTACCATTAATAAATTAGTATCGTAAAAATTTAGACTGTGACTATGGCTTGGAAGTTATCTTCAGATTCAGCATCTTTTGGGGGCGGCGTTTGAGATATCGCACCACCTCTTCGTAAATTTGACTGCTAAGGCGATCGCCCCGCCGACCATTTTCCCGTTTCATGTCATCAGTTTATTGTTTTGAGGTAGGGGCGATCGCTCTAAACCCATGCGGCTGCTTGAGGCTGGGACTTTTTTTCTCGACCTAATTCCGTCCGCTTCAAAACCAACAAAGTGATGTCATCAAATACTTTTTGATTGCCGATATGTCGCCGCACATCGTCAATCACCGCTTGCTTGATTTCTTGTGCCGATAAATGCCAGTTTTTGCTGATGACTTCACACATCGGCTCCACGCCATATTGTTTTTTGTTAATGTCTTTTGCTTCGGGAATACCATCGGTATATAGCACTATCCCATCTCCTAGCTGTAGCTCAATTGAAATGTGGCTGATGAACTCAGCAATCTCATCGTGGAGGGCGATAGGAAAAAGTTTTCCCTCGCAAGCGACACCAATCTGTCTGGAGAGATCAGGGCAAAACTTCTGATATAGAAAGATTCAATACCACCCTGATGCCCATGATATCTCGCTATTGTAAGAAAAACTCGGTCATTTTATAAAAAGCTTTCCAATCATGTGGGAGCTATCGGGTCTTTTATCCATCATTACAATCCTTCTTTACGCCTAAAAGTGTTGGGAGTTTTTTATTGAGCTGTAAAATAATTTTAAAATTTAAGTTTTGTAACGGAACTTTCGTTGGCATCGTCAGCTAATTCACTCCGAACAAATGTCGAGTTTAACACAGTTAGTCGCTGGAGTCGCTCACGAAATTAACAACCCAGTCAGTTTAATTTATGATAAAATAGTTCATGTTGCTCAATATGTTTGAGATTTATTCAACCTGATTGAAATTTACCAGAAATACTGTTGGGAATTCGCCGCCGAAATCCCAGAAAATATAAAATATATTGCTCTGCATCATATCAAAAAAGCATAAAAAGCGTAAATCTTGTAGAGCAGGTAGCAGCTCTACAAGCGTTTATCTGGTTTCAATAAATTATATTATTTATGGAGGGGCTAATTTCAGACAGCCCCTACATAGTTTTTGTTTCTGCTAGCTTATTTTTGCAGCGGATTGAGTTTCGTAACGGAACTTTCCTTGGCATCTTCAGCGCTATCTTTTAGGAAACCAGAAGCATCCTTAAATGCTGCGCCTACTCTCTCTAAAATATTGGCATCGGGATCGCTGTGGTCGAATACAGGTTGAGCCTTAGCCGGCTGTCCGTCTGGCGCTTATAACAGAGTTTTATCACCGCCGAGTTCGAGGTCTAACTTGTCAGTTTCCATCGGTGCAGAACCCGGATAAAGCAGCTTTGAGGAATTAGATTCAGCGGTAGTCGAGGCCAGGAGACGATCGCCCACGATCGACAAATCAGCCCGATTCTTTTCTGCTTGAGCAGGCGACTGATTTACTTTAGGATCGGTGGATGTTTTATAATTCGTGTATCCATCACCGCCACCCTTGTGAGGATTATTCATTCCTCCAGCTTGAACGGGAGGATTGTCAGGCCGAGCACCTCGAACATCGCCCGAATTACAAGCGGTGCTGGTAAACAGCAGCACACCTGCCATAAATACAGTCAAAAATTGACCGATACGCAGTCTTTTAAAAAAAGCAGTTACAGTGTTCACAAAATTTTTCCGATTTTTTACTACCACTTGTTAAGAGTAAAAGTAAACTCCCCATGCCTGCCTCTAACGGCGGTGATATTTTGGTGCGGGTTGCTATCGACTCTTTTATAACTTTAGAGGGATTTCATAAACTGCGGAGTTTTTTCCAAAGCAAAGCATAATGGTAGGGTGTCCCAGTTCCAATAGTTGCTGGAATAGAAGAGCTTTTTTGTTTCTGACACACCCTAGAACCTCCTAATTAGGGAATTTTTCGACTTTCGCTTCAGCTTGCAGAGTCAGCACGCCAGCTTCCACATTTAGCTGCTGAATTCGCAGCGACATTCCCTCAAGTTCAAAATTTCGCAAGTTTAAAACTTCACCAGCTTTGTCCGCCAAAGCTGCGGTTAACTCCGGCGAAAATTCCTTGTGGTCGGGATACTCTACATCCTGAAGAGAAATTGCCCAACCGTCCGCTGCTATCTGAGGTTTTGCTGTAAAATAAATTTTTTCATTCGAGGCAGTTTCCCGCACCAAAATCTCAGCATTTAAAGCGATTTTTCCGGCTAGCAATTGGCACTCAACAGTTTTAACGTCTATTGTCAGCCGTTGTCCGTCAACAGTCACTTTTAAGTTGTTAAGTTTGCTGCTGATGTATTCGGAATTAAAAGCTCGATTGATATCGCTTTCTGTTAAAACTGCGCGCGCCGTACCGAAGGCAGGGCCGTTCATTTCAATTTTGCCAAACATAGCGGTCAGGGGATTGACAGCAATATCCTTGACGTGAATTTGCAATTCTTCCACGCGCAAATCTTGCTGCATTACCAATCCTTTGCCCTCAACGGAAACGGCCTCTACTTCTCCCTGGGCTAGCTGGCCCGGATCGGTGTTGACTGTGACAGACAAAGTTTCCGATTCGTCTAATTTGCTAGCAATAGCAATCTCGGCCACTTTGTCGATCGCCTGTTCCCCTAAACTCCTATTTTCTTGAAGCACGCTCAGAATTCCTAATAATATTGTTTAAAAATAGTAGTTAATACTTAATTGAGTTAGCGTCTTCCTCTCGGCAGGTTTCTCGTCTTAAAAAAACTCAGCCAAAGACAGAGGGTTTCTACAAAGTTCCTAAAATTAGTAAGGTGCGCATTGCGCACTCTACATTTACTCGGTTGCGAAGCGGTGAAAAATCAAAAACTCGGATTTTTGCCAAAAGTCTTTTCGAGAAGTTCGATCGCCCGCTACAATAAGTAAGAGCCGGCACCGCTTTTTGCAATGAATTCAGAATCAACTCTCGCTAGACTACAAGCTACACTTCCCGACGGAAAACTGCCTTCTAGCTACGGGGTATACTTCAAAAACACCCTAGTAGCCCTGTGTCACGCCCTAGAAGACCACATTTTGCAAACTAGCGGCGGGGACGATATCGAACTCAAACCCCTAGTTTTGGTGACGTTTCAGCAGGGAAAATGGTATTTACAGGAAGCAGATCGCTACCTAGATATTGCTAATGCCTCTCGGCGCGTTGTCATCGGTGCAGTAGCAGACAGCGGTTTCGCTACCCACAAAACGGGTCAATTAGAAAATGTATCTTTAATAAATCTCGATGAGATCGACCCCTTAATCCAAGAATGGAATTTAATCATCCTCGCCCCGACATACAAAGCAATGGTGCTTTGCCGGGAACTTTCAGCCGAGGAATACTTGCCCCAAGGCAAGCCAGAAGTAGATACAGAACGAAAGTTCTACGGTTTGTGGTCGTTTGACCAGTCTTTGGTGTCGGCGGCAGCAGAAATTTTTATAGAACAGACGCGACATTACAACTCCCCCCTAGCCGACATTTTGCTGGAAATGTACCGCGAAATCCAGGCTACCATTGGCCCGCCCTTGGCAGACATTAGCGGCGTGGTATCGCGGATAGTCACTTACCTGCAAAGTTCTCAGCAGCAAATGGTAGCAATTAACCGCCAAAGCCGCGAGTTGTGGGAATTGGAAGGTCAAGCTTTGCGCGTCAGCCGCAATTTGAACGCTAACAAACTTCAAGCTTTTCTGCGGATGGCCCAGCGCGTGGACGAACGGGATACCTCAAATCCTACAGCGTCTTTGCAGGTGGCGGCTTTGTCGGAAACTTTGGGTCAACTGCTGGATTTGCCAGCTTTGCAGTTGCGCAGGCTGCGGCTGGCCGGATTGCTGTTTCGAGTCGGCTTAGTTTCGGCCCCGAATGAGGTGTTCGATCGCACTCCCGACGCTTTCGACCAAGCAACGTTATCATTTTGGCGCGATCGCAGTTTCATCGGTTCCCAACTGCTGCAAGCAATGCCGGAAATAGCACCAGTCGCGGAAATTGTCAAGCACAAACTCGAATATTGGGACGGCAGCGGCAGGCCAGAGGGTTTGCGAGGCGAATCGATACCAGTTGCTTCGCGGATTTTGGGGTTGGTCGCTTATTTTCAAGAATTGACTCAACCGCGTGGCGATCGTCCGGCTATGAGTTTGAGCGAAGCTTTGGAAGAGTGCCGGGCACTGTGCGGCATTCGCTTCGATCCGGCTTTGGTGGAAACTCTCAGCAACGTCGTCAGGCTGGCAGAAATGGGTTTGATGGAGTTACCCAACCGCCCGAGCCAACTGCCGAATGTATGGTTGGAGGATTTGGGCGATCGAACGACCGCGGCCGCTCCGGCATTATAAAATAACTGGATGGGTAATGGGCGATCGGTAATTGGTAATTGGGAACTTGTACAGAGCGTAGCCGAAGTATTGGGCATTTACGACTCGGGGACAAATCCTTTCCAACACTAGAAAAAATCAGCCCTCTGTGCTCGGCGCGCACCCTACCGCTCTTGGTGGAAGTCGCAGCCTCTGTGTGCGCGGTGCGCACCCTAGCGCTCTACTAATGACTAAACACTAATGACTGATGACTAAAAACTAATGACTCACGACCTCGAAGCCATACGCAAAGGCAAAATTTTGATGTTGGCCGGCACTGATTTAGCCGGTACAGACTTAGCGGGAGCAGATCTCGCGGATGCTGACTTGTCTCAAGCCAACTTGAGTGGAGCTAATCTCGCCGGCGCTAACTTGCAGCGGGCCGTATTGCGAGCCAACCTCCGCGGCGCAGACTTGAGCGGCGCAGACTTGAGCGGCGCAGATTTTCGGAATGCCGATTTGCGGGGAGCTTCCTTCGCTAACGCTTTAGTCCGCGAGGCAAGTTTTGGGGGTGCTTTTTTGACGGGGGCCTCGATCGGCAATTTGGATTTGAGCGGTGTCGATTTTCGGGGTGCCGATTTGCGCGGCGCTGCTTTGGCTCGGGCAATTTTGCACTCTGCCGATTTGAGCAATGTCAATTTGTCCGGCGCTGATTTGTCGGGCGCTGACTTGGAAGAAGCCATCCTGAATGGAGCCGTACTGCGCGGCGCTAACCTGACGGGGGCTAATTTGCTTTGCGCCTCGATCGAACAAACCTTTTGGGATGGAGCATTGCTCGATCGCGCTTGTCTCCAAGGCACTCCCCTGAGCAATTAAAAAATCAAAAATGTTGTTTTCCATGCACACCCCGAAAACAATCCGTGCTTATGATGTGAATAAGCACAAGCTATTTTAACATTTCTTAATAGGAGGTTATAATGGCGACTGTAGATGAGCAAACGAATAAATGGTAGCAGCTTTGTTTAGCGGTACATCCTTTCAAGGTCAAAGTGGCGATCGCCTTGTCAGCAAAGTAGCAGGAGCTGCGATCGCGGCATTATTCAAGCGTTCTGAAAAGGCCGAAGCCAACATTCGAGTGGAACCAGTAGCCAAACTCTTGCAGGGAAGCATCGACGGTTTCGACTTCGTTGGCAAAGGTATGTTGATGTACAACGGCCTGCGCATAGAAGTGATGGAACTCTACTTGCAAGCAGTCTCAATTGATTTTGGGGCAATTTTTGCAGGTCAAGTCAAATTGCGGCAGCCTACCCAGGCAAATATGCGAGTAGTCTTAAGTCGATCGGATTTAACCACCTCATTCAATACACCTTTTGTAGTTGAAAAACTCCAGAAGCTGAAGTACCAAGAGCAATCTCTGCACTTTCAAAACACTGAAGTCAGCTTCGGAGCCGACAAATCAATTCGCCTTCAGTCCGAAATTACCGTAGGCGATGCTAGCGAACCGGTCAAGATCGATATTACAGCTCAGTTGCAAGTAGAAGACCGACGCAAAATCCAATTTGTCAGTGTTACTTACGGCGGTGACGGGCAAGCAGTAGACTTGGGTCAAGCTATAATTGCCCACGTAAATAACTTGCTAGACTTAGACAAATTTGCCTTAGATGGCACTCAACTGCGAGTAGACCGCTGCCGAGTTCAGAACGACGAGCTGGTTTTCTACGGTTGGGCTGGTATCGAACAGTTCCCCAAAGGCAAGCGCTAAACCTCAGCAGGCTGAGGTTTGCCCAGCGCTCAAGTTCGGAAAAACAGAATTTTTCAGTTAGCAAACAACCCGCACCGGCGGGTTTTGCTTTGGATTTTAGATGGGAGGAAAATCTAAAATCTCAAATCTACCATCTCAGTTCGATCGACTCAAAATCAGCACTGAGGTTGATTCGAGGGGGCAAATTATTTTGATAGATTTAAATAATAAATTAAATCACCCTCAAGAATAAAGATGCTCGGATTTTATTTATTTTGTATCTACGTCGCAGTCTTGTCCGTGTTTGCAGGGCCGGGCCACCGCCGGTCTGAGAAATGGTGGGTAGAAATTGTCACCGATTTGCCCCACTGTACCTACTATTTTGGTCCCTTCGACACCGACAAAGAAGCTTCCAGCAATACTCCAGGCTACATAGAAGACTTGGAAAGCGAGGGAGCCAAAAGGGTTAGCATCCGCATCAAACGGTGTCAGCCTTCGGATCTCACAATTTGTGAAGATGAAGTCTCAGAAAGTTTGGCGATTTAATGACTTTGAGTTTTGAGTTAACTCAAACCTCAACAATAATATAAACACGCTCTTCTCCTAGTCCTTGCCTTGCGGACTTTGTACTTGCAGACTTTGTGTGTATAGCAGGGACTTAGAGTCTCCCAGCCTAAAACTCTTCTCCACCGAAATGCTGATTTTAGACAGCAGCAACTCTCAAAAATTACTGGCGTCAAATCAGCACTGAGGACGAGCCGATCGAGTTATTTGCCCGGATAAGTTGAGAAGAGTAAAAACTACTTAACTTGTTGCAGAGGTGAATTATGTTTGAACTTTATATGTTCGGTATGTTCCTTGCGGCGGTTTCGATACTGACTCAACCGATGGCCAGCGGTAGAGGTCGCCAGTGGTGGGTGGAAGTTGACACAGATTCGCCCAACCACACCTATTACTTTGGCCCCTACGACAGCAAGGATGAAGCTTCTAATAACACTAACGCCTACATCACAGACTTGGAAAAGAAAGGAGCTAAAAACATTAGCATCAACATCAAGCAAGGTCGCCAACCCAGTCAGCTAAAAGCTAGCGAAGAGTCTTGAGAAAGTGGAATGCTCAACTATGAATAGGTCGATCGAGCTAAATCCGCTCGGGCGCGGGTTCACCAATATCGATGACTTCAGCTCTAAGATATTTGTAAACCCGCCTCAACCCGAGGGATGATTCGCTTTCGTTCGTGATTTTGTTTGGTACGGGCACTGCAAGTTTGTTTAAATTAGCGCTTGGTTTAAATTGCTCCGGGGATTAAAAGTGCGATTTGCTTTAATTTTCTCGTAGCATTCGCGTTCTACAGTGCTAATTTCTTTCGGCGGCACGATCGCCACTTTGACTAACAAATCAGTCCGTTCGTCTTTCTTCGGTTTCGGCCATCCTTTGCCCCGCAACCGCAAAGACTGACCCGATCGCATCCCGGCTGGAAATTTTACAGTTATCATACCTTCAGGTGCCGGCACTTCAATAGATGCTCCCAGTACCGCTTCGTCGGGAGTGATAGGCACTTCGCAGACCAAATTCTCTCCCTCAAATTGGAAGAAAGCGTGAGGCAAAACTTCTAGTTTTAGGTACAAATCTCCCTGCTGCTTGGTGTAAGGGTCAACTTGACCTTTGCCTTTTACCCGAATTTTGCTGCCGGTTTTCACTCCCGCAGGAATCGAAACTTCGCCCGTGGCGACTCGCTTGGAAGTGCCGCGAAATGCTTCCCCCAAAGTCAGGGAAATCACCACCTCGGTGTCGAGAGAGCTTCCTGCGCTGCGGTTTTCGTACCCCGCAAAATCTTCAAATCCGCCAAAACCGGTGGGCCCGCCGGTGCGGAAGTTGCTGTAATTCCACTTGCCGTTGCGGCCAACACTAGCACCAGGGCTACCTGCGCGGCCGAGCAAGGCATTGATAAATTCGTCAAAACTGCCGTACTGGCTGAAGTCCACGCCGCCAAAATCTACCGCAGTACCGCCCCCGCCCGGCCATCCGCCGGGAGTTGCAGCCGCTTGCTTCCAGTATTGACCGTATTGGTCGTATTTCTTGCGTTTTTCTGGGTCTGATAGCACTTCGTAAGCTTCGTTAACTTCTTTAAAACGAGCTTCGGCTTCTTTGTTACCTGGGTTCATATCCGGGTGATATTTCCGGGCTAGTTTGCGAAAAGTCTTTTTAATTTCGTCAGAACTGGCAGTTTTGTTGAGTCCCAAAATAGCATAATAGTCTTTAAAATCTGTTGCAGCCATTAAACAATCCCCTCTTTATTAGTTGTTAGTTGTTAGTTGTTAGTTGTTAGAAAGAATAAATCCCAAATTAGCAGCAGGATGGCAAATTAGTTTGATGCCAGGGGTAAAAGTACCTGCAGCATCTCATTCAAATTATAGGTTATCAAAGGTTTGGACTCGATCGAGTTCGGTTGTTGCTTGCGCGACGATCGCAATTTCCTCACCCCGCTGCTGTTGTTTGAGATTTTATAGCATTGGGCACTTATGCTGAAAGCCTATCCTGAAGGCAGCCGCAGCAGCGGCAGCAAAAGGCATTCGACCAGAAAAACCATGGTTCGATCGATTAAGAACGTCCTAAGCCTATAGGCGGTTGCTATACCTTTGAGCTTTTAGACGGTGAAACTCTTGCCACGGTATGTTTTGAGGAGTTGTGCGCCTTCGGGCTTTCCGGAGGCGGCGAGAGTTTAGGCTGCAGCCCTGTTGAAGCGAGGGAGGGAAAGCTGCTGCTGTTGCTGGCGCGAATACCCGTCTGGTTGACTGGGGCGGACGATCGAGCTTTTTTGTCTGAATGTGCGATCGAATTTTTCGATAGGAGCTTTTGACCCGATGCCAATATTAGCACGTTCTCATCAGCAAGTCCGGTCGAATCTGGTGGCTGAATTGTGACGATATTATACCCTAAAGTCCGAAGTCATTTGCCAACATTTCGAGATTTTTTTTCCTCACCCCAGACTGAGCCTATACAGTCTTATTTTTACCACCTCTGAATAGATTTAAGTCAAAGTAATATAACATAATCTTTCCGCTGTCTGTTAACTACATCACACACTTATCTAAAAATATGAGATAGGATAGTAAAAAGCGATCGGCTTTTAATGCTACGAGGGTGCTAACATGATGAATTATTTGCTAAGTTGGCCTTGCGGTTGCTGCGACGATTGGAAAGATAGTTCGGAGAGTTGTGTTGTACTCAGAAACGGGCAGCGCCTTTGTCAGTCGTGCTACGAGCGCAAATACAAGAATCAGAAGCTATTCGCCCGACACAGGCGATCGCACCTATCTGTATCACCGCAGGCAGTAACAGAGAATTTCCCTTATTAATAATGCGCGAGCCTTTGAATAAAGCCAAGTATTTGGACAACCTCGCATCAGCGGTTGGAATTAATAATCAAAAAAAAATTAATTTCGTCATCAGTCATCAGTCATCGGTCATTGGTAATCTGTCACTAATTTACTTATTTATCATCAGTCACTTGCTTACAGGTAACAGATTTTAACTTAAAAAACTAATGACTGACGACTAATGACTAATGACTAATAACTAAATGATAGTTCCATCAGGAATCGTGGCGTTTTTCAGGACTACGACAATGCCGCTGCGGATATAAAAACCTTGGCTTTCGCGGTTGGCTTCTTCCACTCTGTCTTTATTAATTATTTGAACGTTGTGGCCGATGCGGGCATTTTTATCCACAATCGCGCGGCGAATTGTAGTATTTGCGCCGATACCGAGGGCGACGCCGCCGTTGTCCAAACTCGAATGCCGTTCGGCGTCTGGTTCGTAAAAGTCAGCACCCATGACTAGGGTGTCTTGAATCGTACATCC
Organism: Microcoleus sp. BROC3; assembly: GCF_036702515.1. NCBI lineage: Bacteria > Bacillati > Cyanobacteriota > Cyanophyceae > Oscillatoriales > Microcoleaceae > Microcoleus > Microcoleus sp. BROC3. Next base: position 36,098 of record NZ_JAUBTQ010000054.1, on the reverse strand, counting down.
AGCTTCAATGCGCGATCGAACTCCCAACACAGAATGGTCGATCCGACACTTTTTGAGAATGCAGCCTTCAGCAATAATCGATTCCGTCACGTGAGTATCTAAAAGCTTCGTCGGCGGCAAAAAACGCGGGCGAGTGTAAATCGGAGCCTTTTCATCATAGAAACTGAAAGGAGGCTGAGGCTGTTTTGTCAGCGCCAAGTTAGCATCGTAAAAAGCCTCAATAGTTCCGATATCTTCCCAGTAATCGTCAAACAAATAAGCTTGAACGTTGTGGTCTTTTGCAGAATTCGGAATAATCTCTTTACCAAAATCAGTTTGGGTTGGAGATTCTTTCAGCAGTTTAATCAGAACTTCTTTTTTGAAGACGTAAATTCCCATCGAAGCAATGTAAGGACTGTCCTTAGCCTGCTGCGCTGTCAATCCCAGTTTAGTAGTATCCACCTGCATTTGTTTGAGCGCATCGCCTTTTGGCTTTTCGCTGAAAGAAACAATGCGGCCGCTGTCGTCGATTTTCATCAAACCAAAATCCGAGGCCCGCTTCTCGTCCATTGGCAAAACTGAGAGGGTGATATCGGCGTTGGTTTCGCGGTGTCTCTGCACAAACTTCTGGTAGTCCATGCGATAGAGGTGATCGCCCGAAAGAATCAAGTATTCGTCAACGTCCCACTCTTCTAGCAGCCACAGATATTGGCGAACTGCGTCGGCTGTCCCTTGAAACCAGTTGGGGTTTTCCTGAGTTTGCTGGGCGGCGAGCACCTCGGCAAATCCGTCGGTGAAGCCGGAAAAGTTGTAGGTGCGAGCGATGTGGCGGTTGAGGGATGCCGAGTTGAATTGCGTGAGGACGTAAATTTTGACTATTTCCGAGTTGATGCAGTTGCTGACAGGAATATCGATGAGGCGATATTTGCCTGCGAGGGGAACTGCGGGTTTGGCTCGCAGTTTGGTTAGGGGGTAAAGGCGGGTGCCTACACCGCCACCGAGGATGATGGCTAAGACTTTTTTCAAGGAACTTTCTCCCTAGGGTCGATTAACTCTCCAAGTACAGTGTCGGATGGTGAGGGCTTCTTGACAAGGGGGGAGAGCAAGGAAGTTTGAGTTTTGAGTTATGAGTTGAGTCGCTTACGCAGAAACCGGGTTGTTTAATCCAGATACTTTTTCAAACCCTCAATAAGAGTTAAAAAACCCGGTTTATGAGAGTGGGAGTGCGTCCGGGACTGGAGTTATGAGTTTTGAGTTGTGAGTTAAAATACCCATCAATAAATAACGGCAGTTTAACAAAAGAATAAGGTTCGGGGTTTGGGCTTTTAATTACAAGTTTCTTGGGTTAATTCCCCCTTCTGGCAATTTCTCCATCCAGGCTCATCGCGCTGTTGTTCTTTTTCAAGGCGGGTCGATCGCACCGCGCCCGCTGATGCTCTGTTTGGGCCCGCTGGCGTCCTTGTTCTGCTTGGGTTCGATCTCGTTCTTTTTACTAGCGTTCCTGACTGCTGTGAATTTGTCCAACTCCACAGCATTCAGGAAGCGCCGCCCGTCGGGACGATGATTTTCTAGGTTGAGTCAGTTTTCAATCTGAGATTGACTGCAAATTTGTGTAAGATTTTACAATTTGTCGATCGACAAAATTGGATAAAATGTCTATTCTCTACCAAAAGCTAGATCCCCTAGAAACCTCTGCTGCTGTAGCCTAAGCCCTAAAAGCTAAAAAAAGTGTATGCAAATTCAAACGCCGGACTGGGTTAAACACGCGGTATTCTACCAAATATTCCCCGATCGCTTCGCCAAAAGCAAACAGCCCCGCAAACGCCTGCTGCAAAACTTCATGTGGGAAGAATGGCACGAGAGTCCCACCCTCCAAGGCTACAAAGGCGGGGACTTGTGGGGCGTGATGGAACAGCTAGACTACTTGCAAGACTTAGGCATTAACGCAATTTACTTCACGCCCATATTTCAGTCGGCCAGCAATCACCGCTACCATACCCACGACTACTATCAAGTCGATCCGATGTTGGGCGGCAATCCGGCTTTTAAAGATCTTTTAGACGCCGCTCACGATCGCAACATCAAAATTGTCCTCGACGGCGTATTCAACCACGCCAGCAGGGGATTTTTCTTCTTTCACGACATCCTCGAAAACGGCCCCCATTCTCCTTGGCTGGATTGGTTTAAAATTGAAGGCTGGCCGCTATCAGCCTACGACGGCAATTTTCCTGCTAACTATGCCGGTTGGGACGGGAATCGAGCACTTCCTGAATTCAATCACGACAATCCAGAAGTGCGAGAATACATCATGGAAATCGCCGAATATTGGATTAAATTCGGCATCGATGGGTGGCGGCTGGACGTTCCTTTTGAAATTAAAAGCCCGGGATTTTGGCAGGAATTTCGAGAACGAGTTAAAGCAATTAATCCCGAAGCTTACATAGTCGGCGAAGTTTGGGAAGATGCGAGAGAATGGCTCGACGGCAGTCAATTTGACGGGGTGATGAATTACCTTTTTGCTGCGCCGACTATTGCTTTTGCAGCGGGCGACAGGGTAGATTTAGCTCAAATTGAAGGTCGTTCTTACCATCCCTATCCGCCGCTTTTTGCTAAACAGTACGGCGAAAAAATTCAGCACGTTTTGGAACTGTACCCGTGGCCGATACAGCTAACTCAACTTAATTTGTTGGCCAGTCACGATACAGCTAGGTTAATCTCAATTGCTGGAGGCGATAAAGCTAGCGTCGAACTAGCTACTTTGCTGCTGTTAACTTTTCCCGGAGCTCCTAGCATTTACTACGGCGATGAAGTTGGTTTGCCCGGTGCTCTAGATCCCGATTCTCGCCGCGGTTTCCCCTTAGAAGGTCACTGGGAACTTGATGTTTTAGATTACCACAAGCAGTTGATAGCTTTGCGGCACAAATACGCTGCCCTCCGCACTGGATCGTACCAAATTCTGTTTGCTGAGGGAACGGTTTACGTTTTTGCCAGAATTTTGGGGGATGAAGAAATAGTTGTTGCTGTCAATGTCGCGACAGAAGAAGCTAATATTAGCTTTGAGGCAGCTAATTTGAAATCTCCTCACGAGAAATTGCTGTTCGGTAAAGGCGAGTTTGTGTGGAAAGGTGAAGGGGAAACTCGACATTTAGAATTGATGCTGCCGGCGCGATCGGGGTTGATTTTAGGTTCGGATAATTAGTTTAAAATGTAGAGTAATGTGCTCCGTGCGTCCTACATTTATCGGGGTCAGGTGCGCACCCGACATTTATCGGTGTAAGGTGCGCACCTGACATTTATCGTTGATATTCCCCGCGCATCCTAAATTTATTATAGGCGTCAGGTGCGCAATGCGCACCTGACATTTATGGGTGAAAACACAAGTTTGATTATGCTGCAACCAATGCCGGTATTAGCACCCCATCAATGATATGGATGACGCCATTGTCGGCAAGAATATCTGAAGAGAGAACTTTAGCATCATTCACTTTAATGCCGTCAGAAGTCTCAATTCCCACCACAGAACCTTCTACCGTTTCAGCAGAACTTAACTCAAGCAAGTTCTCAGTTAGTACCTCGCCAAACAGAACGTGATAGGTCAGAATTTTTTTGAGCTTGGGTATGTCTTCCATCCAAGAGGCAATAGTGTTCGTAGGAATTTTGGCAAATGCCTCGTCAGTTGGTGCTAAGACGGTGTAGGGGCCAGGACTTTGCAATAAATCTAACAAGCCAGCAGCTTCAATAACAGTCACGAGTGTTTTGAAAGAGCCGGCATTGGTGGCAGTCTCGACAATATCAGCCATGATGTTTTTCAGGAGTGCAAATCGCAGAAAATGAATCTGGGGTGACGATCATTTTAGCAATTTGCAAATAGCAGAAAATGAACCGGAGGGCTGATGATTATTTTAGCCATTATAAGTTACTTGGGTTGTCAACCCAGATGGTTGAGCGCGATCGACCTTTTTGGCTTATCCTAGGCTCGCATCCTCCCCCTTGCGGAAAAACTGCTTTAAAATCTCTCCGGGAGCTCTGTCCCAGGTGTCGATATGTTCGTAAATTAAGCCGTCTTTATCGAGTTTATAAGTAGAGTAGCCGTTAAAAAAAATCCGAGCTTTCCAGGGAACCCGCAGTGTCCCGCGAACAGTCCAATTTGCCACAATAGTATCAGGGGCTGTCTGACTTACACCGTGCAGGTCGAAGTAAATCTCGCTAAAGAATAGCTGCCCGTGAAATCGCAGAGTCCAAAAGATAATGCGATAGTTGATTTTTCCTTTAAATTTGTTAACAGGGTCTTGAAAATAAACATCTTTTGTGTAGATGTCGTAGGAGATGTCTTTTTCAAAAAGCGTCGGGAGTTCCGCTTTCAGGGTGTCTACTGCTTGTTCTACCTGCATTTGATATTCGAGCGCGCTCACGCTACCACCTTGTGACAGTATTAATTTATAACTTTAAATGAATAATCTCGATCGCTGGAGTATCGCAGATTTGATAATTCATCCAGCTCTGATTTTAACTCTAGCGATATTTATCCGCGCCGGCTTTTCTGCTGACCCGGACTTGCGACATCGACACCTTGGCACAGATTTGACAGAACACCCCCACTCCTCTGACATTCTCGCAGAAATCAACAGCGGCAAGCTGTTGATGGTAGATAGCCGTCGCCGGAACGGTCTAATTTTGATTAAACGCTTCCACGCGGAGTTTGCCGGGCCAGGGGCTGCCGTTGGCGGTGCTTTTGATGTTAACTCTGTGCAGGCGATTCCCGTGGGCGATTTTTGTTTGGTTTGCCCTCAATCTCCCGAAGAAAGACAGAAAGCTTTTGGAATTCGGCGGCATTGGGTGCGGTTAATGGAACAGTTAACCGCAAAGCCGGCAGCTTTGGAACGCGCACAAATGATTTTAACTCAGTTTGAACAATATTTGGATTCGGAAACGGTGGCACAAATTCCCGATGAAGCTTTGGCACTTTTAGTAGGCGTATTTCCCGAAACCATTCGCGCGGCACGGCAAGGAAACGATCGGTTATAAATTGGTGTAGATACCTTAGGCTGCGATCGCGCTGCTACAAGCTCCACTCGGCATTCTGCAAAACGACTCGATAGCCATCTGGGTCTTTAAAGGTCACTCCATCTTTGTCCCAGTAGGGATTGTAGGAGTTTACAGGCTCAAATCCAATTGCTTTCATTCGCTCAACAGCCTGCTGCCATTCTTGTTGGTTAGGAAGGTAAAAGACGATAAGATTGTCTTGAGTTGGAGCGCCACCTACAATATGTCCCCGTTGATGGATGAATTCAAAGTGGTGGCTTTCTCCTGGCATCCCAACCATTACTCCGTCAAAACCTTCATGGTTTTCAAAACGATCGAGGATTTGCAGCCCTAAACCCTCTGTGTAGAAATGAACAACTTGAGCGAGGCAGTCCGTTGGACGAGCAACCCGTAAAACCTTTCCTTGAAGCATATATATCTTCTCCAAAGTTATTTTTTTGTTAAGCAGAAACTGGATACCGAATATTATGAGTTGTCAAAAATTTCTCCAATTCGATCGACTGTGCGCTGATTTTCCTCCGGGCTACCAACCGTAATTCGCAAACCTCCCCCGGTATGTCTAATTAAACTTCCTTTGGCTTTTAGCTGCTGCATAATTTGTTTGTGTTCTTGTTCTGCTAAATTACGATCGCCAGCTTTCACCCGCAGGTAAACGAAATTAGCCGCACTCGACCAAACTTGCAATTTTTGATGCTGAGTTAGCGCTGCAATTAATTTGGTTCTTTCTGATAGAGTTTCGGGAATGGTTGCTAGCAATAACTGCCGCTGCGCTAGGGCTAACTCGGCTGCGGTTTGCGAGAAACTCGGAAGGTTGTAGGGGAGGCGGATTTTTTCTAAGGCGGCTGCGAGTTCGGGATGGGCGATCGCATATCCGACTCTCATTGATGCCAACCGAAATGCTTTGGAAAATGTCCGCAAAATTATCCAATTCGGGTGATGGTGCAATTGGTCGGCTAAAGTATTTTGGCTGAATTCAAAATAAGCTTCGTCAATTACTACTAATATCTGTTCCGGCAAACTTGACAGCCATTCTATTTCATCTGGTGTTAAAGCATTGGCTGTAGGAGAATTGGGATGAACGACAAAGACGGCGCGCACGGGGGGATTTTGATTTTGGTCGATCGCTTTTTTAGCCGCCTCGATATCGATTTCAAAATTCTCCTCTTTCCGCTGAACACTCACAACGGGAATGCCGAGGGTTTGGGCGATTATTCCATACATCGAAAAGGTGGGATTCGCTACCAAAATAGAGCCTTGCCCGCCTAAACAAGTAGCTATTAAGAGCGATCGAATTAGTTCGTCGGAACCGTTGCCCACAGAAATATTGTCGCCTTTAATGGCTGTTTTTGGCAGTGTAACCCCCCCTAGCGGGGGGATTGTGATTGATTCATTGACGTATTGGGCGATCGCCTCTTTGAGTGCTGCGTGACCGCCGTCGGGATAGCGATTTGTCTCAATTAACTGCTGGTAAGTCCAAGCTAGCTTTTTTTTTAATTCCTCGGGCAAGTCGTAGGGGCATTCGTTGGTATCGAGGCGATCGATCGCATTTTCCGAGTGCGCTGGTTCTCCTGATGTGCCGCCCGGATGGGGAGTGTAGGCGGTAAGTTCGGCTAAGTCTTTTCGGATAAAGGGAAGCATGGTATAATTTACGACTTTTTATTTTAGATAATCTGCTTACAAGCATCTGAACTTAGCATAGAGCTTGTTCTATCTCGAAAGCAAGAGGAGAAGGGGGATGTAGTTTCTGTCGATCGATTGATGCGTCGGCTGCGGCAAATTGATTACTTTGATAAAGTAACTGCTGATATTTGGAGACCGAGTATGAAAGTCAAGCCTTCCGATATATCTAAAAATACCGCTGCTACCCTGATAGCTTTGAGTTTGGCTGTTCTCCCTTCAGCTATGCCTGCCTCAGCTCAAACGGAGTCAGCTCCGGCTCAGAACAATACTGATTCTAATGGAGTTGTTCTAGACAGAACTCCCTTTCAAGAAAGCAAAAACGACAACAATCATTGGGGTGCTTTGGGTTTGTTGGGCATCCTCGGTTTGGCGAATCTGTTTCGCAAGGATGAACCAAAACGCTACCGCGATCCGATGGGCGAATAATTTTTTAAACGGATCTAGCACCAGCCAAAAACCAAATCAACAGTCCTCGATTTAGAAACCGGGTTTTTTACGAAAAAACTGGATTATTGCCTTTAATCCGGGCAAAAAACTCGGTTTCTGTGATAGCGGTAGGCATTTTGAACACCCAGCTTATTCAATCGCGCCACAAAGCAATGCCACCCAACAAACCGCTCACATTGGGTACTATTTTAACCTGGGGCGGTAAATCAACAACAATCTTCTTAGTATTGCCGCCGCCGATGTAAATGCGATCGCAGTTAAAGAGATTTTGCAGAAAGGCGAGTGCTTTTTCCAGGCGGCGATTCCATCTTTTGGAACCCACTGTATCTAATGCCAAACGCCCTAATTGCTGTTCGTAAGTTTCCCCTTTGCGAAACGGGTGATGCCCGAGTTCCAAATTAGGCACCAAGATACCATCAACAAATAAGGCAGAACCGAAACCGGTGCCTAGGGTAATTACTAATTCTACCCCCGTTCCAGCAATTGCTCCCAATCCTTGAATATCCGCATCGTTAGCCACTCGCACAGGTTTTCCCAAGCGATCTTTGAGGGTAGTTTCTAGGTCAAAGTCTATCCAAGATGGATCTAAATTCACTGCGGTTTTGATGACGCCACCAGAAACGACGCCGGGAAAACCAACTGATACTCGGTCAAATTCCCCTTGTCCGCTGGCTAAAGAGGCGATCGCCTCTAGTACGGGTTCCGGTTTTGGCGGTTGAGGCGTTTCTAAACGGCTGCGTTCTGTTTGGGGTTGGCCTTCATCGTCCAAAACCATAACTTTGATGCCGCTTCCGCCAATGTCAACGGCTAAGGTGCGAGTCGATCGATCTTGTTCACTCATTTGATTGTTGAGACTTGGAAGTTGGTCAAATTTTAATTTTTGAATTGGCAAAACTTTTGAATCGCTTCCCAAATTTCCGCTAGGACATTTCCCAAAGAATGAGCGTCTTCTAATTCGATTAATTGCACCCAGGGACGGTTAGCGGCAAAATTTTTGCTAGCTTGAATCGGTATTATTGTATCATGCTTGCCGTGAATAATTAACGTAGGGACTGAACGCATTAATTTTTGTTCGGGATATTGAGCCATATCTGCCAAAAACTGATAATTCAGTGGCAGATAACGCTGTTCGCCGTAGTGGTAAACCGGCAAATATTTCTCAGACTGCCACTTTTCTAACTGTTGCTGTCCCAACAGTGGCAGCCAGTGGGAGATAAATTCAAAAGCCGGCGCTAACAAAACTATTTGCTTTACTGACAATTGTCGCTGGGCCAACCAAGCCGCTGTCAGTCCCCCAAAACTAGACCCAATTATGGTAACTCCCCCTAGATTTTTTACATTTTCTGTGGGAGATTGGGAGGATTCGGTGGGCCAAAATTCTGTTTCTATTTGGTTTAATTGGCGGGTGAGAGTGAGACCCGAAAAATCGTTTTGATTGAGATCGGGAGTTTTTAGGTCAATTCCCAGGTAAGAAAAGCAATCTCGGAAATATTTAGCCTTAGCTGAATCGGGACTTGAAGCAAAGCCGTGTAAATAAATGTAACTTGAGTCGTTCTGTAGATTCATCCAGAAAATTTTATGAGATTTCGCAACTAATTATTTTAACTTAATATGAGTTATCAATTAAAAAACTTAAGACACTTACTCACAGAAAATACAGCGTATTCCAGGTTTATGAAGTAGGGACACGGCAGTGCCGTGTCCCTACGGCGGGATAGATCGATAGGCGGGTGTCCTTCATAAACGTAGAATCGGCTGTATATACTGATATTCCCAATAGATTAAGGACTCCCAGGGATTTAAATTCTGTGCTTTAAGAGGGTTTCTAACAAAATAACCCACTCGCCTCTACTTGAAGTTGCTGTGCTTTTAGACTGCTTTGCCGAAGAAATCCAGCAAGGCCATATATTACAGAAAATCGGCGTTTATCGCTGCCTGTATTTATTGGATTTATACCTGCTTACAATGAATCGCAGAGTGCGTAAGCACCCTGCGATTCACTCAAAACTACTTGTCAATTAGGAATGAGAATTAAATAACTTACAATGCGTGATGTTCTTGTGGGATGGGCCTGAAAGCCCGTCCAGAAAGGGCGGGCGGGACGCCCACCCCACTTTCAAGAGTGTAAATTATTTAATTCGCGATCCTTACTGCGGTTTTTGACCGTTTTGCATCCTGTTTCTAGCAGTTTGTCGGCGCTGCTGCATCAGTTGAGCTAATTGGCTGCGCTGTTCGGGCGTGAGCACTTCTCGCATTGCGAGTGTACTTTCAAATTGCACCTCTTCCAACTGCTGCCTCAAGCCGATTATTTGACGGTGTTTTTCGCGTATTTCGCTGGCATTTGCCGTGCCGGACATCATCGTTTCCAATTCTTGTCGGGCTTGGCGGACTGCTTGCATCCGCTGGGAAACTTGGTCTTTGTACCGATCGCGAACGGCCTGCATTTTTTGCTTTTGGTCGGCACTTAAATTCAGTTTCTCAAACATCCCACCTTCCTTACCAGCGGGTCGATTGGGACGCTGATTTTGGGCAATTGTTTCCGGTTCTAGGGGATTAGGAACTGCTATTGCTGCGGCTGTGCTGCCGAGAGTCAGCATTAAAACGGCTAGGGCAGAAATGCGGCGAATTGACATGAAAATTACCTCTTTGAGATTAGTTATTTGTTAGCGGTTCGCTGTCAGCACTCTGGCTGAAAGTCAACCAGTCTGTTTGCGAGCGATCGGTCATATTTTTTTCGCTAGAATCATGCAGTACACCTTCCCAGTTAGTGACTAAAAATGCTTCTAACTTAGCTGTTTCATTATCTGGCAATTGTGCAGTCTCAAACGCACGGTAGCCCGACCAAAAAACTAGCAAGCCAGCGGCTATCGCAGAAGGAAAAACCCACTTGCGAAAACCGATCGTTCGCGATCTTTTGCTAGACAGGGTAAATTGCGACTCTCCTAGATAATTTAGCTTTCTCGCACCCGCCTCATTCCTATCTATTGCTGCTAAAAGTTTTTGCTCAAAATCGGGCGCAGCCTCTGGAAGGTTTGGGCGATGTTGCTTCAAGAAATTAACTAACTCTTGGTCGCTGCTTGGGTTATTCATAGCTCGCTGACACCTTCTTTTTGCAAAAATTGCCGCACAGCATTTCTGGCATAAAACACGCGAGATTTGACAGTCCCCGCTGGTAGTCCCAAAATTTGGGCTACTTCTTTTTGCGGGATGTCTTCTAAGTCGTGCAGCACCAAAACGCTGCGGTGTTCAAAGCTCAATTGTTCCAGTCCCCGCTGCACTAAATCTTGATAGTGTAACTGCATCAATTCGGATGTGTTATCTTTGAGAATAACCCCATCCATTACTTCTTGATTTTTGAGCTGGGAGTCAAAAGAATGCTGTTTAGCAAATGCTTGTCTTTGGTCGGAAGCCACATTCCAAGTGATTCGATAAAGCCAAGTAGAAAAATTTTCCTGGTGCTTGAGTTTGGGCAATCCTTTCCAGACTCGCAGGAATACTTCTTGTGCTAAATCGTCAAGAAGCGAGGGGCCGCAGAGTTGGTAAAGGGTTGATCTGACTTTGTGTTGGTAGCGTTTGTAAAGGTAGCGAAAGCAAGTGCGATCGCCCTTTAAACATTGAGCAACTAAGTCCGAGTCGGAACAGTCATCGGTTAAAACATTGGCTGACACACCTAACACCTGTGAAGTCTCCCCCACCAGTTCGTTATCTGAAGTGTTTAGACAGGACGATCGCGAAAAAGGTTCAAAGGGTTTAAAATTTTTTTTCGACGAGGCGACAGGTAGGGAAACGGCACTGCTGTGTCCTGATTTTTCCTGTAATTAACGGGTTCCGAGGTGTAAAGCCTGGGAACCCAGATCCAGAGTCCCAGCCTTGGTTGAGAAAATGGACGCTCTGACTCGCCCCAGAAGCGTTACTTTCGCTAAGCGCCTAGTAACAAGTAAAACCAGTAAAAATTTGCTCAGTGGGTAGGGACATGACAATGCCCATTGGTGTCAACTTAACCTCAAAGGTAGTGCGAGTCTTCTGTCTAGCGATTAATACCCGATCGCCCCAGCGCTCCCCGAATTGTTGCGGGGGAACAACAATCTTCTCTTTCGTCCCCCTTTTTAAGGCTACCGCGTACACACAAGTGGATTATGAGCTAGTTTCCACTATTGCTGTTCGACCAATGCCTTGGTCTGAGGGTAGATTAATTGTATAAGTACCGTGAGAAGGCTGTTCTCCTAAGTAGGCATAAAGCAATTGTGACTTGTCTAATAACGGACGGTCTTGTACAAGTGATTTAGAAAAGGTATATAGCAATCCTAAATCATTTGTGAATTTCTTACTCCCTCCCCTTGGTAAGGGGAGGGTTGGGGTGGGGTAAAAATTTTACGACTCATTTAGGATTGGTATATATAGCGGTTCTCAATTAAGTGAGGTACAAGTTGAGATTGAATAATTGGGAAATTTACGAATCAATTAAAAAGTCCTCAATCCCCCAATTTAAAATCTAAATTTGTACATCATCTACCTGAGAAAAGCTATAGTAGACTTACCGCTTTTATTAACCTGAGAATTTGAGGCGATCGCCTGCCTGCGATATTGCTCTATCCAGGATTGAATTGCCAATTTAAATTCAGCTTTTTGTGCGTCTTGAATTCCTTCTGGATCGAAGCGAGCGCAATAATGAATCTCAATCAACAATGCTAACTCTTCGAGACCATATAATTCCGGTTTTTCTTTTTTTAACCTCTCGATCCAATTTTTTAAAGACTCGGAAGGAGGGCGAATCAATCCCGACTCATTTAATGCCTGTTCGATTAAATAAAATTCCGATTTCGGACTCAACGAATCTTTGTTATAAATAGCTTTTAGCCATCTTTGTTTGTTAGATAAAAGGCGTACATTTTTCTTAAAATTAGGATTACACCTCCAAAAAAATATTAATGCCAGCAGGATGACTCCCCCATACTTCAATCCATTGCTACCTGATAAATATCGCAACCCCAGCAAAATTTTGTAACTCAATAGCGACCATAAATCAGAGATAAATGCCCATCGGGGAGCAGCAGCATCCTCCATGCTTTCCCAATCAGAAGGCGTAGGATCAAAAGCTTGCCATTTTCCCGCGATATAAGCCAAAGTCCAAGCATGAGCATGGCGACTTCTGACAATATATTGGTTCTCCAAAGAACTAAATTCGTGAACAGAATATCCAACAGCATAACGGGCTGGAATACCGAGTTTTCTCAGGAGAAGTGTCGCAGCGGTAGCAAAATATTCACAATGTCCAGAGCGAGTGTCCAGTAAAAATGTTGATAGAGGCGTAGCATCATTATCTTTGCCCCTCAGCTTCAGTGAATAAACGAAATTTTTTAGGAAAAACCACTCTATTTTATCTAATATTTCTGGTGGCGACTTTCCTTGAGTATTCACTTGACTGAGGATTTTATTCAGTGCAGCTATTTCGGATTTGGGTATTTGCAGGTCGTCTTCTGTAGGTGGGCTATCTACAGAAAAATTATTATTAAAGTAGCTTCGATAAGCCAGCATATCAACTTTTCCCACCACTTTTATTGTGCCATATTTATTCTTTTCCATCTGACTGACAGGCAATGCGTCAATTTTAAAAGTTCCATCTGGCAGCTTTAATAAACCTTGGTTGCCTTGGAGTGTAGCCGAAATAGTAATCGTTGATGGATTCGGTAGTTGGTCGCCTAAATCCCAAGTTGTACCATTAATCTTTGGTTGTACGGGAACAAAGTTAGGATTTAAGGCGAGCCAAAGTGAAGAGTTGTAGCGATTATAAGTGGCTTCTCTTAGCAGTCGGGGAGGAGTCTGTTTAGCTTCAGGAGCAACTCTAAAAATTATTTCATTTGACTGTTTTAACACTCCCACTGACCCGATGTTCGTTTGTTTTTTTAAAAAATCAGTTTCTTGAGAGTTCCCCTGACTAAGCCATGAGATTGCTTGCTGTTCTACTGCTAGGTGAAGTTGATGCACGCCCATCTGTCCTATAAATCCTATACTGCCAGCAATTAACATCAGACTAAGCCAGAGAATAGATGAAAAATTTTTCGTTCTCACAGACCACAAAGCAATAGCGGTTAATGCAAATATCCCAGCATAAAAAGATATCTCTCTACTGTTCGTCGCACTAGCGGATAGCAGACAACAGATAAAATATGGATAATTTAGATTCACCATCAAGGGGTTAAGTGGTGCTTTTTTTGTGGCTTTGTTTAGCCACAAAAACATTAGGCGTATATCCAGACTTTCCTTGACCGAATATACCTGAGCAGCTACCAGTGGAAAAAATACACCAGGAAGCCACTGCAACAAATTATATATCAAGTAAATAGAGCGGTTGGCGACCAGGAGATAAACCAGCAAACAGCACAAAAAAATCAGGCATAAATTAGCAATTCGCCTAAAATCACTAGCTGAAAAATCCCACCGATAAGGCAACCAGTTAGCTGCCTCTAAAATCACAGCAATTGGCAACGCAAAAAACCATAGTCCCGTCTGCCAGCCCCAAAAAATTACACTAACACCTAAAAGAAACACTGGCATTTTCATAGTTTCATTAACTCCTCTTGTATTTGACCTAGCTTTAAAATATGGCAGCTTGTTAAGTCATCTTTAATCAACTCTAAATTTAAGCTCTCTAATTGAGCTTCTCGCTCTGTTAAAATTAAAACTAATGTATGGATACCGCGACTTCTCAGATAATTTACTAATTTTTTTCTAGGTTCATCCCAACACAAAAATATACAAATACAACCGCTTAGCAGAGAGATTTTTTCCATCAAAACTGAGGTGAGCGAGTCAAAACCTTTATCCTGACAGGCAGCAACAGAGGCGAGAATTTCTAGCATTTTTTCAGTAGAGTTCAGCCCTCTGCCAAAGGTAAAACAATAAGCTTCTTGAACGACGAACATCAAATCAAATAAGGATTCTTGAGTCTGAACTTCATAGGACAATGAAGCAGCAATTGAGATTGCCTCTTCTAAAATTTCACTATATTTTACACTTTGAAATGTATCTAAAATTAGGGCGTGCCTCACGAAAAATTCATCCTGTTCTTCTTTGACAATTGGCTTACCTGCTTTGGCCCAACTTTTCCAGTGAATTTGGCGTAGCGAATCTCCCGGTCGATAATCCCGCAGAGACCTAAATTCCTCGGAATCTCCTACGGATGAAGCTAATGTTACGCCACCTGATTGATATCTTCTTGAGCCAGGAAGCTGAATTGGTGGTAAATGATAGAGTTTGGGTAAAATTAACATAGATTGGGGCAAGGAAATTGTTTTACAAGCATTCCAAATCCCAAAAGGATCAGACCTAGTAACTGTTAGACCACTGAGGCGGATAACACCTCTGCAGGACGGCGTAATTTCACCTACCACTTCTGTTTTGCTATTGGGTGGAAGAGGAGGCAATTCTATGACCTTAGCTGTGGCGCATTGTTTTCTAGAAATCAGCCACAGCCAACGATAATAGCCGAAGTATTTATCGAATGAAGTGCGCTGTTCTTCACCGGGTTCAGGTGTTTCTATAAATTCTTGAAAGCTTGGGTATGGGCCGGCAAAATTTTCCCCCAATTTCAGGTTATTTTGACTCTGGCTAGTTTTGTTATGAATGAGAATACGGTATTTTAAAGTGACTCCAACAGTTGCAAACTTTGGCAATAACCGTACTGCATTGAAGCGGAAGCGAAAAAATTTACTAAAAATTATGGCTATTCCTATAATTGACAACAGGAAAGTAAAAATTTGATAAGTCACAGTCTGATTAGTATCTAATCCTAAAACCCCCGCTAAAAGCGTGCAGCTAAGCACTGCTAACCCATTGTTGGTCAATCGCTTCTTTCGCGATCGATTTACGCGCGCACCGAAGCGAAAGATAGCGTAGAAAACACGTTTCATTTTTTAGGCGGGTACAGGAATAGATTTGATAATTTCTTCAACAACACCTGGGGCCATTCTACCCGAAAAACGCGCTTGAGGTTCCATTACTAGGCGATGAGCGATGACTGATACCGCCTGTTCTTGAATATGTTCTGGGGTAACAAACTCATAGCCATCGAACAAAGCTAATGCTTGAGCAACTTTCATTAAAGCTATGGAAGCTCTGGGACTCGCCCCTAGTTGTACGCCTTCGGCTGAGCGAGTTGCATTCACGATATCTACGAGGTAACGTTTCAATTCTTCACTAATTCTAATTTGCTTTACCTGCTGTTTTAAGCTAATTAAATCCTCTAAATTAACGCAGGTTTGAAGTGTATCAATAGGATGTTGATGGATTTGGTCTCCGAGCAGGTTAACTTCGTCTTCTGGCGAGATGTATCCTAGACTAAATTGAACTGCAAAGCGATCCATTTGGGCTTCAGGAAGTGGATAAGTGCCACGAGATTCTACTGGATTTTGAGTGGCAATGACAAAAAATGGGTCTTTAAGTTTGTGCAAATTTCCGTCAATGCTGACTTGAAATTCTGCCATTGCTTCTAGGAGGGCGGATTGGGTTCGCGGTGATGACCTATTGATTTCGTCAGCCAAGATAATATTAGCAAAAATTGGGCCTTCGTGGAAATGGAACGTGCGTTGATTGGGGTCGAGCATGGATATGCCCAAGATATCGGATGGCAAAAGGTCAGGTGTAAATTGAATGCGTTTAAAGCTGACATCGACAGATAAGGCTAGGGCTTTAGCTAGGGTAGTTTTACCTGTACCGGGATAATCTTCTAGGAGGACGTGCCCGCCACTCACAAAGGCTGACAGCAATTTCCTGATTGCTGCTGATTGCCCTTTCACCACTTTTTGAATGTTGTTGGAAATCCTTTGATAAATTTCTCGGCCCGACTGAGAGTGATTTTCTGTAATTGCTTTATCCATTATTTATTGTGTTCGTAGCGTTCGGTTACTGTCCCGCTGATTGGCTTGTCCCGATTTAACTATTTACAGCATTTTTCCAATATGTATAAGTTTTTAAACCAATACTTTCTTTATTTTCATTATATATCTCGTCCAAACACCTGAAAAGAGCCAAAGCATAATTCTTCAATCCCAAATTTGTCAAACTTGTGAGAATCCTAGTCAGCCGCAGGTAGTTGTGATTAAATGGTTCAATCCACTCTCTTTTTCTTGACAAATATTCCTCGGATTTGGCAATTACAATTTCTGCGTTTTCCCCTTCGCGGCATTCCAACCCATAAAACGCCAGCATGACTTTTAGAGATTTAACTAAGCGACTTCTCAACTCTTCACTTGTTTTAAAAGCTTGAATTACCTGATCATTTAAAGTAGGAGCACTGGAATTAAAGCGGCTCTTTTCCCTCAGCGGAAACAGCCATTGAATGTAATTGTGCACGGATTCCAGCTTCGGGTAATCCCACGACCAAATATCCTCGATCGCCCGACCTTGCGAATCCGGCTGCTGACCGAGATAGAATGCTAAAATTTTGTTTTGTTTGGTTGAGTCACTCATTCATCCCTTCACAGGCGGGCCGGATGCCCACCCCACAATAAAATTTTATTTTTCTGTGGAACAGGCATCCTGCCTGTTCTTGAAAATGGTGCAATATCTGAATTTTAACCGACTTTAGCTATTAGCCAGGGGTTTCAACCCCTGGCGGCTTCCCCCGCTTTACCGCAAAGTCACAAACTCTTCAGCAGTCGATGGGTGAATGCCAATAGTCGCGTCGAAGTCTTTCTTCGTAGCTCCCATATTAACAGCGATCGCCATTCCTTGAATAATCTCGCCCGCGTCTTTCCCCACCATGTGCACGCCCAAAACTCTGTCTGTATTAGTTTCAACAACTAACTTGACAAAAGTCTTTTCATCTGCACCTGTCAAAGAATGAAACATCGGTCTAAACTTGGCTGTATAGCACTTAATTGATTCGGGAAACTTGGCTTTAGCCTCCTCTTCTGTTAAGCCAACTGTACCTGCTTCCGGCTGCGAAAATACTGCTGATGCAACATTTTCGTGACTGATCGATCTGGGGTTATTACCAAATTCAGTATCCGCAAAAGCACGTCCTTCGGCGATCGCAATTGGCGTTAAATTGATGCGGTTGGTGCAGTCTCCGACTGCAAAAATGTGCGGCTGGCTGGTGCGGCTGTCTTTCGTAACTGCGATCGCACCTTTATCGGTTTCTACTCCCGCGTTTTCTAAACCCAATTTTTCCAAGTTGGGCAAGCGCCCGGTAGCGGACAAAAGCGCGTCTACTATTAGCGTTCCTTCGGATTTTCCCGACAGCGTTAATTTTAAACCTTCTGGGGTTTTCTCAATTTGTTCGATCGAGCTTTCTGTCAAAAATTCAACCCCGTGCTTAGTCATTCCTTCTTGCACGTTAGCGCGAATTTCTTCGTCGAAGTAGTGCAGAATTCGATCGCGCCGGATGATTTGAGTTACTTGACTTCCCAACCCGTTCATAATGCAAGCAAATTCGACGCCGATGTAGCCGCCGCCCCAAATTGCCAACCGTTTTGGCTGCTCTTTTAGCAGGAATATTTCGCGGGAGGTAATCGCGTGTTCGATACCGGGAATGTCAATGCGATGGGATTCTCCGCCGACAGCGATTAAGATTTTGGCGGCAGTGATTTTTCTGTCACCAACTTCGACGGTGTGGGGGTCGATAAATTTGGCATATCCTGAAATTAATTCTACTCCGGCTTTTTCGAGAAAGCTGATGTGCAGTTTGCTGAGTCGGCGCACTTCTGTGTCTACGGTGGTGACGAGTTTTTCCCAGTCGAAGCTGCTTTCTACTGGGCTCCAACCGTAGCCCACCGCATCTTCATAAAGGTGTGAAAATGTTGAGGCGTACACCATGAGTTTTTTGGGAACACAGCCGCGAATTACGCAGGTTCCGCCTACTAAGTCGTTTTCGGCGATCGCCACTTTTGCTCCGTAGGATGCTGCTCGCTTGGAACTCGCCAATCCGCCGGAACCTGCACCTATCACAAACAAGTCGTAATCGTATGTCATAATTGTGTTTACCAACAATCTCCAACTTACCAAGTTTACGCTTAACTTTTCTTAATCATAGCTCAAAAATTTTGCCTTTGAGACCTTTTGAGCGCTACAGACAGAGCTACTTGAGGGGGAAAAAAACGGGGGACGAGCTGGTCTTTGGCTATCCTATAGCCCCGCAATGCCATGTGTGATGAAAAGTTTAACCGTATAAGAGCAGGTAGCGTCACTCAACCCTACCTGCTTACTTGTATTGTCAGCTTAGTTAACTCTGCTCCTACTTTGACTCGGTAGATTGATCTGGCGCTGTATTCTGCTCGTTTGACGCTGTTTCATCTGGTTTTTGGATTTGCTTGAGATGAATCTCATTCACCTGATTGATAAAGTTTTCTATTGCCATTTTTTTCATTTGTTGATGTTGGGCTTCGTCGGCTACATCATAGCAACGATAAGCTGGAGTCACTCCTAATACAAATTTCTCCTGTTCCGCTTCTAACAATTCCACAGTCGTGTTAGCAGAAATCCAATTCTCCTGAAAAGGAAAGGAGGTAACTATACTGGCGACTATGGAGGCGACAGCGGGACAAATTACGGGCAGCCATTTGAGCAACGATTGACCTGGTTCCAATTTGTCTACCAATACTAAAATTGGTGTGACTCCGGATAAAACAACGGTTGCCAACTGGAAAGTATAGTAAATATTTCTCGAAGTCTCTCGAGTTGTTTTATAATCGTCAATCAACTCCTGGCAATATAGTAAAGCCTTTTCTCTCACCGGGGTGATCGGATTGTTATCCGAAACATTATTCGGGTTTAAGAGATAATTGTGTAGTTCAGCTTTTCTTCGGATATCTAACTGATTAGCACTATTCCTAGAGTTTTGAGCCAATTGTCTATTGGTCAGGAACAGAAAAATAAAACTAGAGAGAAAAACAGCTCCCAAAATAAAGACAAGTTGATTGTCTGGAAAAACTCTGGTAAGGATGCCTGCACCCACAAAAGCGGCTATGGATACATACTCAACAATTTTCAGGAAAGATAACATTTGTGGACTCGATGAGACTGTATTGGAAATCTCGGTCTGGTTGGTATCCGCAGAAGTAGTCATTGCTTTGTAGTTAGTTTGGCGATCGGATACAAGTTTAGCCTATTGGGGTTGCTATTCCACCCAAGCTCTGTCAACGTGGTGAAGAAGAGCCTCAAACCTTTGAAAATTGGTGGCTGGCGATCGTTAAATATTTCTTGTTTAACAGTTGATGACCAATAAACTGGGTTTATTGGTCATCGCTAACCGGTAGGATGACGTAAAGCCGATCGATCGTACCTTGACAGGGGCTACTATAAGCACCCTACAGAGAGAGTCGGTGTATAAATAGTATGGATTTTTTGGCGCTGCTCAATCAAACAAAGTATGATTTTGCCTGTAGGGGTAATTCTAAGTGCTTACACCGTCAGCGGTGGGGAAATCACGGGAGGATTGCTCCTACAAATTTCATACCCAATTGAGCAACGCCGATTTTTTTTTCCACTCCAACTTTACCTCCAGGTCGGTGTCAAAGTATTCACTATGACTTGAATATAAAGCTTCTGTTTATTAGAACTCTCCACAAAAGCCTGTAAAGGGCAGGCAGGATGCCTACCCCACAAGAATTATTGGAGAGGTCTATTAGCGTCGCAACAGTCGTCACTCCTACCACGAAAACAGATGGGAAGTGTTAGCTTAGTAGTTAGTTGTGTCGATCGCACAGAAAAAAAATGCCTGAACTACAAACCGATACATACCAAGACTTCGACCCGCAAGTCCTCTCAAAGCCCGTTGTTGTCGGTCTGGAAGAGGTAACAAAAGTTTACGGGATTGGCGACCTCGAAGTTCGCGCCTTAAACGGCGTCAGCTTGACCGTAAGACAAGGAGAATATTGCTCGATTATGGGCGCATCGGGTTCTGGCAAATCTACAGCTATGAATATTATCGGCTGTCTCGATCGACCTACGAGCGGCAGTTACTACTTAGACGGCGTAGATGTCGCCCAAATGCCCGAAGGAGAATTAGCCGGAATTCGCAATTTAAAATTGGGGTTTGTATTCCAACAATTTCACCTGTTGCCTCAATTGACAGCATTAGAAAATGTCATGTTACCGATGGTTTATGCCGGCATTCCCGCATCAGAAAGACGCGAACGGGGAGTAGATGCTTTAACGAAAGTAGGCCTGGAAAGTCGGCTGCAAAACAGACCGAATCAACTATCAGGAGGACAGCAGCAGCGGGTGGCCATCGCCAGGGCTATCGTCAACCGTCCCGTGTTGTTGCTTGCAGATGAACCGACTGGTGCATTGGATACAAAAACTACTCAAGAAGTAATGGATATTTTTACAGAATTCAACGAAAGCGGCATGACCGTTGTTATGGTAACGCACGAACCGGAAGTAGCGCGCCAAACTCGCCGTGTTGTCTGGTTCCGCGACGGTAAAGTTATTCACAATAATCTCAATCCCGAAGAGCTTTCACACGCTGTATTTTAGTATAAGAGTCGGCGAAAAGCCGGGGATTTTAATCGCTTCTTGGCAAACTTTCGTCGGGTGCATCTCAATGAAAGCAAATCTATGAAAAAAGGGCTAAAATGAAGGCGTTGCACACTTATATTATGATACAGGAAGGTAGGGGTACAGTTTTATGTTTGAGAGAGTAAACAACCAACCTCACCGAGAGGTTTAACATTTCAACTGATTTGGAGTAACATAAAGTTTTTCTATTGTATTCGAGCTATATCGTGTCTCAATGTGGTATTTTATTTTTCGCTCCGTGTCATATATGTTTTATTTATTATATGGTCAGCATCCTCAATAAACTGGGGATCAACCACATAGCCATCTGTTACATAAAAAAACACTGCCACCCTTTAACAATCTGCCATAAGGGTTTAAATGTTTCTGCATTTCGGGAACAAATTACAATAGCGATAATCCCTGCTATTGCTTTGTTGACCAATCTCCACCGCCAAATGCAAGTTTTTTTTTTACCGACTACCGTCTGTAATTCATCTATCTGAGCTATTTCGGAAATTTCATAATAATCTGGTTGATGCTCAAAAGCGCAAAACCGGGATGCTCCCGGGATGAGTTTCATGATTGAAGCTAGGAATCCAAATTCGTAAGTCTCCCTTGTAGGTTTTAAAATTTGTGTCTCGCAGAGCCACCTTCAGAAAAGTCGTAATTTTTACGGCAATACGGCTGTGAGCGGGGGAACCTCCTGAGATAGTGACAATCTATCCGTTACAATATTCGTGGTCTTCTTCGGCTGTTTCCTCGATCGCCCAGTATTCATCTGGAGTAAAGCGAGTCTTTGTCCCCTCTGGAAAATTGGGTCGGTTGGTTTGAGTTATAACCGCGATCGCACCTCCTCAATAATTAGACCTTAAATAATTAAGGCTTACAGCTAGATAGTTTTCCTAACCCAGAGGCGTTTTCCTGGAGTCTCTTCAAGTTCCATAAATAACTCTCCATCCCTTTGTCAGATTCTTCTTCACAACGGCTAAATTCTAGCTTTTCTTTTACCTTTAACACTTAACTGCTTGGTAATCGATGTATAATAATGCAAAGCAAACAGCAGATTAATTACAAAAAATACCAAAGTTAAAACAAAGAGAAAAAAAGACGAAAAAGATAGCCTTGAAGTCATCGCAAACATTGCGAAAATGATTGAGCAAAGCCCAAAACCTGAAGCAAAAGAACTTAAAAGCAGCCACCGCAGCTTAGACATAGTTTAATTTAAAGATTATCAGTAATACCAATTTAATGTGAAGTTGCACAGATCTCGATCCCCCTAAATCCCCCTTCTTAAGGGGGACGAAAGATCGGAATCTTGTCCCCCCCTTATTAAGGGGGGCGCCAGGGTGATCGGATTCTACGGGGCATCATAAAAAATTGGTATAAAAAGCACTCTTGGCAGCTACAGAGGAGTGCCAAATGATACTTATTACTATATAGCGGAATTGCTCAGTTCCGCCAAAGGCAAAACGACTGCTTTCCTAAAAAGGTTGCAATTCTACAGAAATAGGACTTACGCCAGGAATCATTTTTTACACTATCTGTAGTGGTAAGGTGCGCAGTGCGCACCCTACAAGTAGAGTCTGTCGGCAAGTCCTGAGAAAAAGACAGCCCGCACTCTTGTAAACACCTGTTGCTTGACTTAATCAGTCCTGGACGCAAAAACCCGGTTTCTTGAAGTAATTTGGTCATATACGCTCGATCGCGACAACGATCGACCGGGTTTTTTTGGGAAGCGTGCGTCCACGACTGTTAATATCAATCAAAGGAATTCCCCAGCCCGAGGGAGCATTCCACCTCTCCCCGTACTGCCACCGCAGGCTTAATCCCGCTGACAGCAAAGTATTGGCTTCCACAGCCGCCCTTCCCCCGCTATTTGTCGAAACATTGCCAAAATCCACAAACGGCGTCACCTGAAAATGCCCTTGTTTGTCGCCGATGCGCAAAATCGGATACCGCAACTCGGCTGAACCAAAAATCCCGCTATCCGCCAGCAAAGCATCCTGAGGGTAGCCCCGCACTGTCTGCAAGCCGCTCAAACCAAATTGTTCGATCGGCGGCAAAAGCTCACCTCCAGCCAACGGCAGTACAGCATCTAATTTTTGCTTGCTAAGTAGGTAGGCGGGATGAAACCGCATAATGCAACACTATGCAAACAGGTTTAAGTCACCCAGTGGAGAGCATTTGGAGACTTTGCCCTCGTTTACATAGTGGCGTTTTTTCGCGCCGACTTACTTAAAGACGGTGCTGCCAAATACTTCAAATCGATCGACTTTTATCGTACCTGGAATGTTAGCAATTCTGCTGGCTGTGCCGGCGCGGGAACAGCAGGCGGCAAAAGCTGTTGGGCTGGAGGTAGGGACGTTGGGGGCGCTGGCTATGGGAGGGCAGGCGGATTTGGCAGCAGCGGGTTGGGAATCGGAAATTCTTGTCTGTTTTCTCCTCGGTTCGGCAATTGAGCGAGAGTTTCTAGGGCCTGATTTTGGGTCGAGCGATCGAACTCCAGGATGCTGTGTTCTTGCTCTTTACTGTCTCTATCTAATTCTGAACCCGAGTATAAATCACGAAGCCGATCGCGATCGTCTGCTGTTTCTTGATTTAGTTTTAATTGAGACGGTAAATTATCATGCAAAATTGGCGCTTGCACCCCTGAGTCGGCAGCAACCATCGACTCCCCAACACTTAGAGCTGATAGCAGTGCGGGGCAAATAGCTGCAATTGAAAAACCAAGTGCTAATGCCTTGAAAAACTTGATTTTACAAAAGCCTCTAGAAGATTGCACGGGCATGACAGATTAGCAATATTTTATAGTTATTTGCACTTATGCTCGGGCGCGGCCGGCGCAATTGCAAGGAATAAAGTTACTCTATCACTTTTTAAAGACTTCATTTCTTAAATCAACATAAAGATAGTTGACAAAACTAAAGTTTTGTGTATTTAACGATTACCGAAAAAAACTCCGACCTCCCAAGCTAGCCCTGTAGGTCGGCGGAGCATTCTATCAAACCTGCGATCTCAGAAATAGGTAAATTTTGATAGAGATTACTACATTTTATTGAGCTGCGATCGCAATTCTTCCAACTCAGCGTCAATCACCGGACTCGACTCTGAGCTACTAGCTGCGGCCGTTTTACCAGAAGCCGGCAATTGACCTTGAGACACAGAGCCCCCGGTCAGTTGAGCTTTCATCTGAGCCAACTCGTCGTCAACATCGCCGCCGCTTTCGAGCAAGCGGAACTGTTCCTCTAAATTGCTGCCGCCGGCAGCCAATTCTGCCGAAGCTCCCGCGCGAGCTTCAATCTGCAAAACTTTTTCTTCCATGCGATCGAAAGCCGCCATTGAACTGCCAGTATTCAAGGTGCCAATGGTATTGTTGAGCTGTTCCTGAGCCTTAGCAGCGGATATCCTCGCTTTGAGCATATCCTTCTTAGTCTTAGCTTCGGAAATTTTGCTCTCCAAACCGATCAAGTTGCGCTTGAGACTTTCCACCTGAGCCGATTGCTGATCCAGACTGGCTTTGAGGGTAGCCGCCGTTTCAGCGTGAGACTTTTTGCGAACTAGCGCTTCCCGGGCCAAAGTCTCGTCTCCTTTTTGCAGGGCTAGCTGAGCGCGCTGCTGCCACTGGTTAGACTGAGATTCAGCTTGATTGTACTGAGTCTGGGTGCGCTTTTGAGTGGCGATCGCGCTGGCAACGGCCTGACGCAACTGCACCAAGTCTTCCTGCATATCCGTAACGGACTGTTCTAAAATCTTTTCCGGGTCTTCAGCTTTATTGACCAGATCGTTAAGATTGGCTTTGACGACTCGGCTAATGCGGTCAAATAATCCCATAATGCTATTTTTCCTGGGTGAGGTGTACGAAGTAGGCGGAAAGCAGGCTTGATAGCCCTAGCCCGCAGTTGTGAAATTCACTGTTGTCAGATTTTTAGTGCGATTTAGTTTTTGGCAATTTTTGCAGACAGATAAATCCAGTTTAAAGCGATCGAGTAATGTGATGCAGGCAAGCTTATTCATGCACATATCTAGTAAACTACCCGACACTCATGCTTTGCATAGAGTGCGGGCTTTCAGTAGCCCTCAAGACAACTTCCTGCAAAGAGCAGGACATTATCTCGGAACCTCCGGGCAGGTTTACCATCTGCCCCAAAGTAGCAATATTTCTTGCTCCATTCACATCGGCATCGCCAATCCATCCGCATCGCTCATTCAGGCACTCAAACCGCTTACCTTGGCGATTGCCAATCACCTTGCAACAGTGACAAGTTTTCGAGGTATAGCGCGGATCAACCAGTCTTACATCAACGCCAAATTTCACGCCTTTATAGGTCAGGAATTGGCGCAACTGGTAGAACGCCCAACTATTGCTGCGTCTCCGTTCTGTTTTAGACCGTGGCAGTTCATTGGTACGCTCTCTGATTCCGGTCAAGTCTTCCAGGGTAATAGCCTGATTTGATGTCTTGGCTTGCTGGATCAGTCGATAGCTGATGGTATGGTTCAGCCATGTCTGGAATCTCCGTTCTCGTCCACTCAACCGTTGCAAAATCTGTCTCGCCCTTCTACGAGTAGACCTTGTGCCTTTGGACGCTTTACGCTGTAACGAAGCCCGTACACGGTTATATCTGTCTCTGGCTTGTGTTACCTGTTTGCCACAGAATTTCTCTCCAGCAGATGTACAAGCAATGTCTGTGCGTCCCAAATCAACACCCAAGACATCATCAGTCTTTTGTTTCTCTGGTGGCTCAGACTCAAGCTGAATGTTCAGATAAAAGCTGCCATCGTTGCGCTTTACCAAAGTTGCCGTTTTGGGGTCTTGTCCTTGCAGCAAGTGTTTTTGGTAATTACCAATGTGCAGCTTAAACTTTTCTCTGCCCTTGAGCATGGTCAAGCTGACCAACCAATCCGATTCGCGGAAGGTGAAAGTTCTCGCGTCGTAAGTGGCAGAAGTGGGGGCAAACTTCTTAACGGGCTTAACCTTTTGCTTTGCCGTTTTGCGATTAGCGCAAACTCTACGAATTGCGTGAATCGTCATTTGAGCAGACAGCCCAGAATGCGATCGCGCTTCCTTGTAAATCAAGGACTGAACAGCAATCTGATTCGTCAGCTTTTCGGGTGTATGGGTGTTCACGTACTCACAGCATTTTGCAAAGGCAGTCAGTACCGCATTCAGCTTTTCAACCTGCTGCTGCGATACTTCCAATTTGCAAGAGACTGTAAGAAATCGGGACATTTTCAAACAGTGAAGTTTTTCTGTTGTTATTGTAGCGTTTTGGCAGCTTTCGGGGTATCGAACCCCTCAATCTGCCGCGCATTCCTCCCGACACTCACCTTTCAAGAGTGCGGGACTCCTGCTATTCTAGTTGAGTTTAACTTCGATCCGGGAATTCCCCAACAGGCTTCGAGCCATCTCTAGCTAGGCTGTTGAGAAGTTTTTGCTCGTCCCGACTCTTGTTCTCTTGCCTGGGGTTCAGGATGCGGGCGGCTCGCCCGACGGCAATTTGGGTGTATTGTTGCCCGGAAGCATTTGTGCTTTCATCGCCGCCAACTCGGTATCCACATCGTCGGCACCTTCGAGAGAGAGAAACTTCTTTTCTAAATCGTTAGTTCCGAGTTCTGCGATTGCTTCGGAGCGAGCTTCTAGCTGCATGACTTTCTCTTCCATCCGTTCAAACGCGCTCAAAGCGCTGCCGGTACTGAGATTGCCCATCATTTCTTGCAGCCTTTCCGACGACGCAGCCGATCGAGCTCGGGCAATGTACATATCTTTTTTAGATTTTGCCTCGGAAATTTTACTTTCGAGCGCCCGCATATTTTCTTTAAGTTTAGTCACAACAGCCGATTGCTGATCCAGACTGGCTTTCATCGCCGTTGCCGTTTCTTGATAAGATTTCTTGCGTGTCAGAGCTTCCCGCGCCAAATTTTCTTCGCCTTTTTGCAAAGCTAACTGCGCCCGCTGATACCATTCTGCTGCTGTAGACTCAGCTTGGGAACACTGGCGTTCGGTGCGTTTTTGAGCCGCAATCGCTCCTGCCACAGCTTGTCTGAGCTGCACTAAATCTTCCTGCATATCCATTACAGCCTGTTCCAGAATTTTTTCTGGGTCTTCTGCTGCCCCGACCAAACTGTTAATATTGGCTCGAATCACTCGCCAAAGGCGATCGAATAATCCCATTTGCCAGTCTCCCGATTTTCAACTTTAGAATTAAGACAGAGAATTCAGAATTAAAAACTAAAAATGAAAACTCATCAATCGTCTTTTTAATTTTTAATTTTGAAAATTTAATTTTTTCTAAGTTAGAGCGTCATGATTATCTTTAGGATGGGTAGGGCGCGAGCGTTACCCATCAAAACTGAGCAAATGTTGGGTGAAGCGAAACGGAGGGTTCGTGCCCCGGGCCCAACCTACTCCCCGATCATCAGTTTAATTCTCTTTGCCTAATTTAGGGCTGATAGTATTGTGGCTTCACCCCTTTTGCTTGGAGTTCTTTCACCAAACGTTCTGCTGAGGCAGCATCGTTCAAAGCCCCCATTTGGATCTTGACACCCTTTGAGAAGTTCCGCACGTAGGCATCGGGAACAGCCGTTCTGGCTTGCTGCAGCGATTTTTCGTCTGTGTAATCGGTGACAACGTAATAGAAACCGTCGGCAGCCCGTGCAGGCCTTCCCAGGGGAGATGCCGCAGCAGGCTGGGCTGGGGATGCTATCGCCGGGGATACTGTTGCCCGGGATGTGGCGGCAGGCTGGGCTGGGGATGGTGTTGGAGGCAGTGTCGGCAGTGTCGGGACAGGCTGGGTGGCGCTAGGGCTGGGACTGGGAAGCAAAGCCGTACTCAGATTGTTGAGTCCTTGTTCCCTGCCTCGGGCAGGGTTGCCGTCTTCTGTAGGAATCGGAATAGCCACGCCCGGGCCCGGAGGCGCTGCCGGATTTGGCGGGATTGATGCTTTTGGCGACGGGGAAGGAATCGGGCTGGCTGTCGGCTTGACGTTGCTGAGAGTGCTCAAATCTAGCTCGACAAATTCCTTGGATACCAGATTTGGAGCTTTCGGCAGTTCCTTGGTGCTGGTATCTGAGATGGCAGTAGATGCGGGACTGTCGCTTGGAGAGGGTGAGGTGCGATCGAGCAAACGGTTCAGGCCGGCCATCTTAACCAGACTTGACGGGTGCATGACTGCGTAGCCCAAAGCTGTGCACGACAGCAAAAACAGCAGCATCGAACTCAGTCCCAAGGGAGTTAACAAACTGGCTGCTAAACTGCGTTCTACCGTAGGCTCGGCTTTTGACTCGTCCAAACTTTCGATCAGTTTTTCGCTTGATTCGAGATAATTGTTGGGTGCGAAGGCACTGCTAGATAATTTTGTGCCACCCCTGGTAGTTGCTAGCGGGGCATCGCCCTGGGTGCCGGCAAGGGATAGGGGTAGCGACAGGGGATGCTGGGTTTCCTCCGCAGTCTCCGGCGGCAAATTTTGGGTTAGCTGTTGCTCGGTTGTGGCTGTTTGCTTGCCGGTACGAACTGATGGGGATACCCACTGTTCGGCGCGCCGCCTGTGCCTTCTGTATGTTGTCAGTTCTGCTTCTAGGTTTACATCCAGACTCCCCAGGACTGCTTGCAAAGCAGGCTTGATTGGGGTTGAAGAGGATTGATGATTTGGGGATTCAACCGAAGAACGCTTACTCATTAGCAAAACTCCTACCGCCTCTAAATTGATTTTAATGTTTTGATTTTGACATTCCCGTGCCTAAAGGCGTGGGGATTCTTGCTTCGCAGGGATTCCAATGAATTTACCCTCCGCAAGCATCTTGACCGTATGCCCTACGGCTGCAAGTCCTCGCATGAGAACTACTTGTGCGGCTGCGACATCTCTGTCGGTTGTATAGCCGCAATTGTGACACGAGTGAGCTCTTTGTGATAACTCTTTTTTGCCTGTTGCATTAAGGCAATTGGGGCAGATTTGGCTAGTCTTTTTTGCGTCTACTTTTTGGAAATATACACCGCGCTTAAAGCAAGTTTGCTCCAATATGTTGAAGAATTGCCCAAACCCAGCATCTAAGCCTTGCTTACTTAACATCCCCGCTTTGAGTCCTACGAGATTAAGGTCTTCGACAAACACCATACCCGCGTCATCACAAATTTGATGTGACAACTTGCGATGCCAATCTTTTCGGCAGTTTGCAACGTATTCATGCAGCAAAGCGACTTTTTGCTGAGCCTTTTTCCAATTATTTGACCCGATTCTTTTTCGCGTAACGCGCTGTTGCAGCAATTTAAGCTTGCGTTCTGCGTCAGCAAACAACCTCGTTCTTTTAATTAAAATCCCGTTAGAAGTTGCTATAAAATTAGTCAACCCTACATCAATTCCTACGGGATTGCCGTGAGGAATGATATCGGGAATTGACACATCCCATTGCAAAGTCAACATTATGTACCAGCCGCTAGACCGCCTAACTACGCGAGCTTGTTTGACGATTGCGCCCTGGGGGATGGGACGCGACTGCCAAAATTTTATCGAGCCAATTACAGGCAATTTAAAGCAGTTGCCTTGATGGAAAGTTGTACCCAACTGCGGGAAACTGAAAGACCTCAACGCTCCCTGTTTTTTAAACCGAGGAAACCCGTGATGAATCTCCCACATACTGACGAAAGCTTTTTCCAATCTCCGCAGCGTTTGTTGCAGTACCTGAGCGTTTACTCGTTGCAGTGCGGGGCTGGTCTTCCTGTATGCTGTTAAAGCCTTGCACTGGCTTGAATATGTCGGTCTAGGCGTGTCAGCCGACATAATATACTCGGAGTGGATGGAGCAAGAGTTTATTTGACATTTGCGTGAGTTGTACCAGTCTTTTCGCTCTTTTAAGGCA
Source organism: Microcoleus sp. BROC3 (assembly GCF_036702515.1). Lineage (NCBI taxonomy): Bacteria > Bacillati > Cyanobacteriota > Cyanophyceae > Oscillatoriales > Microcoleaceae > Microcoleus > Microcoleus sp. BROC3. Next base: position 6,599 of record NZ_JAUBTQ010000054.1, on the reverse strand, counting down.
TAGTTGTACACCTGGCGGCACTGTTCTAACCAATGTTCAAAAACTTCTATCTGTGTCGCTGTGGGCTTCAACTTAAATTCAAAGGTCAAATTAAACACTTGCTTCACCTCCTTATTGACTTAGTATACAGCAGCTCTACGAATCGTCAAAGGATTTCTTAGAACCCCTTAAAGTCGCTCCCCGATCGGCGAGCCTCTCAACCCAAAATTTTGGTAGATATAGACAAGAAGCTGGACAACTTGCCTATTTTATGATTAGCTACTTTTGGTGTCAATGCAATAGGTGCCCGATCGCCTACTGTCGATCGCCAGTAGCTATCTTTTTATTTTAATTTTAAAACTTAATTGTTGTTGTGTCCCGGATGCTGCTTACCAAAACCCTCAGCAATTTTTTGTATCCGGAGCTACCACTTATTTATAATTTCTCATACTCGTTACGCAGTTGTACTTTTTCTTGATCCCTGGCCCTTTATAAACTTTTAACCTGTGTTTTTACCTATACACTGAGCAAGGACTGAGCTAATTGTTTCTATATATAACGAGATTATAAATAAATTATAAAATTAAATTATGCTCCGGGGATCGCTACAACCCAGACAGAATAAAGGCTGGGATGCTCTAAAGCCTGCTAGCTCTGCAAAGGAGAATTAGAGATGAAAATGATTTCCCTAAGAACTTTTATGCAAACCCCCTTAACTTCACCTTTAACTTCAGCTTGTCGTCACTGCCGTCACTATACCCCTGAGGGGAGACGCGGGGGTGTTTGCGCTCTACTAGGCGGGCCGGTTCAAGGTCACTGGAAAGCTTGTGCTTTAGCGGTTTCGCCTTTTGGGGGCTCTTGGGAAAACATAGAAGAAATTGGACTGTGGCAAGAACCGACTCTGACGCTGCAGGATGCGGCAGTCGCTCTTTCCGAGCGCAATGCCTGCCAGCTTACAGGCACAACATTAACAGAAAAATCGGCAGCAGCAGTATCGGTCTAGTTAGTCCGCAGCAGGACAGCTAATACCATTTTCGATTTTCGATTGGGGAATCACTGAGGAATATCACGGTTTGGATCTGGCAAAGCAGTTTCATTGTTTTTGGGAACTGGCATCAATACTGACACTTTTGGACGATAGGGTGCATTTGGCTTTACTAACTCATAACAATCAGCAGCATCTACTTTAATATGAGTACATAAAAAAAATAATTTCTCCTTCCAGCTATGGCAGCCAAGGATATTGACTAAAATCAGGTTGCCGTTTTTCCAAAAAGGCTTGTTTGCCTTCTGCGCCTTCCTGGGTCATATAGTACAGCAAAGTGGCATTTCCCGCCAGTTCTTGCAAACCGGCTTGACCGTCGCAGTCAGCATTAAAAGCTGATTTCAAACAGCGAATCGCGATCGGACTTTTTTCTAAAATTTCCTTAGCCCACTGAATGCCTTCTAGTTCGAGTTGTTCGACGGGCACGACGCAGTTGACTAAACCCATTTCTAGGGCTTGCTGTGCGCTGTACTGGCGGCATAAAAACCAAATTTCTCTGGCTTTTTTCTGGCCGACAACTCTGGCGAGATAGCTAGCTCCGAAACCACCGTCGAAACTGCCGACTTTTGGGCCGGTCTGTCCGAAAATAGCATTGTCAGCAGCGATCGTCAAGTCGCAAATTAAATGCAGAACGTGACCGCCTCCTATTGCGTAGCCTGCAACTAAAGCAATTACAACTTTGGGCATCGATCGAATCAACTTCTGCAAGTCGAGCACGTTCAAGCGGGGTATGCCACCTTCGTCTACATATCCGGCGGCACCCCGCACGCTTTGGTCGCCACCGGCGCAAAAGGCGTATTTGCCGTCTGTATGAGGCCCGGCACCGGTGAAAAGGACAACGCCGATTTTTGTGTCTTCGCGGGCATCAGTAAAGGCATCGCACAGTTCCTGCACGGTTTTGGGACGGAAAGCGTTCCGTTTGTGAGGTCGATTGATGGTAATTTTGGCGGTGCCGCCGCTTTTGTGATAGAGAATGTCTTCGTAGGTTTTGGCGGTTTGCCATTCAATTTGCATAATCAATCAATTTTAGATTTGAGACCGAGCTGGGTCTATCAAGGCAGCGACAAGTCGCTTTTAGATTTTAGATGGATTCGGTTCAATGGGATACAAGGGTCGATCGACTCTTGCCAAAAATAATAAAGCCGGACTTAGGCAGAAACCCGGTTTTTCACCAAAATACGCGCTGCAGCGCTCTTGGTATGGGTTAAACAACCCGGTTTTTGAGGCTCTCTGCGTGCAAGTCCCCTCTAAAATGGAAAAAGCGTCAAATCCTGGGACTCCTCACTCTTTTACTGCAACAGAATTTATACGGGCTGGATTATTGGCGCAGTAAAAGAGCCAAAAGGTGCTTTGCTGCTTTGGCAAATACCGGATCGGCGGACTCGAATTCGCTGGGAGCAAGTAAAGCTTGAACTTCGGCAAAAGCTTCTAAGTCCAGGGTTCCTTCTTTAGTAAATAAACAGTCTATGACTCCAATGTGTCTGGAGTCGAGGCCGAGCCGATTTCCGATCGACTGTAAGTACATTTGCTCCCGGAGATCGATGTGTCCGTCTACTGCTGACATTTCGTAGCCGGAACCGATGAGCAACAGTTTTTCTGATTCTGAGAACAAAGCTGTCAGGGTTAGCAATTCCGTGGGGTTGAAGTAAACCTGCTGTTTGGAGACTCCTTTGACAAGGCGCTGAATTAGTTCTATCCGATCGCGGTCGCCGCTGGCAAAGGCTTTGAGAGTCTTTTGCAGCCGTTCTTCTTCTTCAACTGCGATCGTCCTGTCAATAATCATCACTCCGCGCAGGATGGAAATCAGAGCAGTCAGAAACACTACCAAAGGAGTGATATCTTGTTCGCGGAGCTTTTGCCGGCTAATGCGGCACAACAGCTCAACAACTTCAGTGCTGATGGCGGTGGTGTCCATAATTAAAAATGACTCTCTATTAAGCTGTAAAGTAACTTTCTTTCTCGATCTTAAGTTTTTTCTGTTACGTAGGTATGACGTGAATTCTAAAACTGAGCCGTTGTCTATTAGTGATACTACTTATTTTATTCACAAACGCTGGATGACTAGGGCTGTGGAACTGGCACAAGCAGCCGGTGATGCTGGTGAAGTACCCGTGGGTGCTGCAATTGTTGACGGTACTGGCAAATTGATTGCCGAAGCGCAAAACCGGCGAGAGCGAGATTGCGATCCGACTGCTCACGCTGAAATCTTGGCTTTGCGGGTGGCCGGGCAAGTGTTGCAAGACTGGCATCTCAATCAATGCACGGTCTACGTAACGCTGGAACCTTGCCCGATGTGCGCTGGTGCTATAGTACAAGCTCGGATCGGTCTGCTGGTATACGGAGCAGATGACCCGAAAACAGGCGCGATTCGGACTGCGGCTAATATTCCAGATAGCGCGCATTCGTGTCACCGCTTAGAGGTGCTCGGCGGTATTATGGAGTCTGTTTGTCGCGATCGGTTGCTTTCTTGGTTTGAAGCGCGCCGGAAAAATTAACAGGTAAAATTTTTTACTCTCTTCTGGGCGATGTTTAATCGAACTTGACCATTTAACTGAAATAATAGATCCGTAATTGCCCGCTCAAGCTTTCGAGGCGGCTGGCTGCTGTGCGGTAGTGCTTGCCGGTTGCCTGAGGTTTTACCTGTTAGAGATTATCTCTTGCGGGCGCGATCGCTCGATCGTCACAATGCCAATAGCAAAAGTGTCCCGATCCAAAAACTAAAGATTTGTCCAACAACTTACTTTAGACTTTAGATCTCGATAAAGCAGCTTAATTGCTATGCCCCACACCGCCACGAGCGCCGTTGAGTTCAGTAAATCATCTCTAGTGAAGCCAATGCCTGCCAAGGTAGCATCTAATACCTCTCGCGTTTCTCCTTGGTTAACCTCCTTGCTCTATCCGCTAGGTCACTATGTTGTCCTACCGTTTCATTTTGGCAAGATCGAGATAACCGGACAGGAGCACTTGCCGAAAGACGGGCCTGTGATCTTAGCCCCTACGCACCGTTCCCGGTGGGATGCCCTGATGATGCCCTATTCAACCGGACAGATGGTAACTGGACGCGATTTGCGGTTTATGGTAACTGCTGATGAGGTGAAAGGACTGCAAGGTTGGTTCATCAGACATTTGGGAGGGTTTGCTGTGGATATCAAGCATCCAGCAATTAGCAGTCTCCGTTATGGGGTGGAATTGCTTCTCGACAAGCAAATGTTGGTTATTTTCCCCGAAGGCGGCATTTTTCAGGATGGCGAAGTTCACCCGATCAAGCCTGGATTGGCTCGTTTGGCAATACAAGCAGAGTTGAGCAAACCGGGTTTGGGGGTGAAAATTGTACCGATGAGTATCCGCTATCGCCCGCACATTCCTCGATGGGGTTCTCAGGTAAAAATTGCGATCGGTTCTCCGATTTCCGTGGCGGATTATGCCAATGGTGGTGGTGGTAAAAAAGAAGCACGATTTTTGACGGCAGAGCTCGAAATGGCTCTTAAAAATCTTGATGAAAGTTGACAAGAAGAAAGAAGGAAGAAGGAATTATGATATAATGTTTTCGGGTGCTGTGGAGAGTTGCGGCACTTATTTTGGTTGGTTGTGTCTGTATTAAAAGTCAGCATTAATGGATTGTGCTTTGAACTTTAAGCCGGGTCAAATTGTCAGTTTAGAATGTGGAGATGCGTGCCTGCATTCAGAGATGATCCAAGTGGTTGAGGCACGTCAAGTTGGTTGGGTTCGCCCTTTAATGTTAGTCGTATCGGTGTCGGCGAAGGATTCACCCGGTGAATACACTTTATCGGATTTGCGAGATGGTGCTGATTTGCTTTGGCCGCTGAGCTTGTTTCGGGCGGCTTTAGATACTGAGGTAATTTCACTGTTGACTGAGTTGCACTCTCTGGATGCTGAGAAAAAGGATGGTGCGATCGCTTCTCGGCAACTTAGAGATTTTGTCGATCGAGTGTGGGAAGCTTTTCCGACTGCTTTTCATTAGACCTCTCCAACAAACAAACTAGCAGCGTAATCGCTTCAATATTATAAGAGAATTTTCCCTAAAAAAAATGAGTCAACTTCGGGAACACATAGAAAGAAATACATCGCTCAGAAAGCACGAGGTTATTGGGTGTAGACTATGACGTACAGAATATTTTTAGTAGCAGTCAATTAGCACGTCAATATTTAGCCGGCTATGAAGATTATGGCAAATTTTTTTCAACAAATTGTCACCTCCTCTCACCAAAGTTGTTTAATCTTCCTCAGTTGGGAAAAACCCAGATCAAATACTGCTTTATAAGCAGTAAACCTCTCCAAACTAACCTTAAACCTCCAAGGGTTAGGGAAAAAATTGCTCTAAATTATCCGAGCAAAAGAATTAGCATATGAGGAAAAATAGTCAGACTCTATCGACCTTTATCAAGAACATCCTTCCTGGCTAAATATCATCGCTGCTACAATTTTGGAATTATTTAACGGTAGCGTTTCCCGATTTTTAGCAGATGGAACAGCAGATTTATGTTTAGGTGACTTAGAACCCCTTTTAAAATCTCACCGAGAGCGTTTATCAGGCTCATAAAAAAAGACATTCTACTGGTTAGCCAGTCAAAATGAAACTGTAGATATTTCACGACAACCTGCTGATAGTGAATTATCCCAATCAGAATTTTGGCAAGCCATACAATCCTTAGCCCGACGTAGCTTAGTAGAAAAAGTGTTAGTAGGAACGCGATCGATGTTTCTGCTCAATCCCGTATTCAAAGCATACATTCAGTGCAAGTTAAATCTTATATAAGCTATGGGTAATTTCACCCCATTGCAACGCAATTAAACCACAGAATTACTCTTTTCTATTCTCCAACGATCGCATAAAAGCATTCACCGGATCAAATTGATCCGCGATCCGCGAATAAAACTAGATCGCAAATCCAACTCTGGCAAAAGTTCGCTCTTGCTAACCAACTCATATCCCGTTGGACGCAAACAATAAACCGAAATTACCCCATCCTCCCAAAACCAAACCTCCTGCACTCCCACCAGACGATAGATTTCCAGCGTATCAATTCCACCACTCGTTACCGTTATTTCGATCGCCAAATCTGGAACCGACTTGCGCGTACCCAAACAGTAAGACTCATCTGGTTCTTTCAGTGCGCCCAATTCCTTCATCCCGATGGTTGTACTGCCGCGCCCGTAGAAACGAATATTTCTCATCCGCATATAAATTTCTAAAAGCTGGCCTAAAGTGTTTTTAGGTTCTTCGTGGGCCTCAGATAAAGGAGCCATAATTTCTAAACACCCATCCAAATAAGTTAAACGCGCCCCGGTTCCTGCCAAATCTGCATCCAACTTTTCCAGAGTCTCCCATGTCACGTTTGACAGGAAGGCCGCACCTGTACCCAATCCTGCTTTAGAAATTGCGACAACCATCTGACTTACCTTTTACGATCGCTTTTCCATAATATAGGACTTCAAAAATTTGGAATCTGTAGTCAACTGTTGACTGTTAGGCGATCAAAATATTTTTCCCCAAACAAAAAGCGCCCCTATTACTAGGAGCGCTGTTTGTCAATCAAAAGCTAAAACTTAGCCG
>NZ_JAUBTQ010000053.1:0-47294 GCF_036702515.1 Microcoleus sp. BROC3 | reverse complement strand
CTCGACAGTTTAATGGTAGCTGACAGTGCATTATATACCGCTCCCAATTTAGAAATGTTAACCAATTTAAGATGGTTGACTCGTGTACCACGCTCGCCTCAAACAAGCGCAGCAACTGGTATCTCAGCTAAATGAATCAGAATTTCATGAAAGTTCAGTGACAGGATATCGTTGGTCAGAACACAAAAGTAATTATGGTGGAATTGAACAAAGATGGTTAGTAGTAGAGAGCAGTTTACGTCGTGATTCTGACCAAAGTAAATTAGAAAAAAATCTCAAAAAAGCTGAAGTTGAGGGTCAGAAAAAGTTGCGAGATTTATCAAATATTGAATTTGCTTGTTCAGCGGATGCCTCAGCAGCAGCAAGTCGTTTATCCAAACAACTAAAGTATTATAATTTAACCCAAATCACCACCAGAGAAACTACAGCAAAACCAGCTACTAATTCGACCATTTCTCATGACAATTCTAGCTCGATATTGATATTTAAAGTTCAAGCAAAACTAGAATTAGATACTAGTGCGATCGCCGGCATAACCAAAGCTAGTGGCAGATTTATCTTAGCTACTAATGTGCTGGATGTATCACAATTAAATCCGGATGAAATGATTGTCAAATATAAGGAACAGCAGGCAGCAGAGAGAGGGTTTGGGTTTTTGAAAGACCCCCTATTTTTTACGGATAGCGTGTTTCTGAAGTCGCCGGAAAGAATCGAGGGTTTAACTTTGGTAATGGGTTTATGTTTGTTGGTTTATACTTTAGGTCAAAGGTTACTCCGGCAAAACTTGCAACTCACTAATAAAACCGTAAAAAACCAGTTGGGGCAAGGAACCAATCGACCTACTTTGCGCTGGATATTCCAAATTTTTCAATCGATTCATTCCGTTTGTATTCAAGGAATTCAACAAGTTTCTAATTTGACATCCGAACGGTTAGCCATCTTAAATTTGTTTCCAGTCACCTGTAGGTCTTATTATTTCTTGCTGTGAAAAGAAGTTAATCACTCGATTAGTAAGGCTGACTTTAATTTAATTAATTGTTGATTCATCAGTGATGTATAATTATCACATCTCGGAAAATATCTGCTGGTCATTAATAGTTATTAATTGTCGGATTATTGACATTTTATGGGTGAAGAAGATTTCATTCATGCCCTCATTTCACTTTTTAGTAATTCCTAACTGAGTGATGATCTCGTTGCACAGATTTTTGGGTGTTTTTACCTACTATGATCTCGGATGATTCACTTTGACCCCCTCAATCCCCCTATGTGCCAGTTGGGGGTGCGGAATGTGGGTAGTAACGCCGCAGAGTGCCAGCGATGGAAAGTCGCAAGTCATACCGCATCCTGATTTTTTTGCCCCTTCGTCAATGTCAACCGAGATAGACACATCATCTAAAACCCGTTGCCAGTATTCGGGGTCAGGGTGCGGGAGAGCGATAGCATCGTATGGATGCCCCTTGTCAGAGATGTATTTTGCTTTCTTCCTATCCAGCAAAATTTCATCGTCTGGCTTGAACTGACAAAACTCTTGAGGCTGCATTGTTTTGAGGTCAATGCCGCGAACCAGCCAACCGGGAGGGAATTCGTCTGAGTATTTCTTCCAGCCAATTGCTTTGGCAATTTCCACGCGATCGTTCAAGCTAATAATGTTGCGCGTGGCAATGCCTACACTAACGCCGCTTTCAATCACCCATTCATCTAAGTGGAGTTCGGCGGCATTGAGTAAAGATTTATTGCGAGTAGCGGCAACAGTTTGAGAAATAGATGATACATTATCCATAGCGGTTGTTCCTTTTGTAAGGGTGGAAAGCCGCTATCCCTAGTGTTAGTGAGTGGAGCTATAGCCGCGATATACCCTTCCGGCAAGGGGGCTTTCTAGAAAATTGCTAGAAAAAGTCTAGAAAATAATGCTAAGTTCAGATTGTAATTTAATCTTTTAAGCCCCGCTCACCTTTACTAGAGGTAGCGGCTTTTTTTTGCCTGCGGGTGCAAGCGGGCTAATTTTTGCAGTAGGAGTATTAATCAGCCTTGATTGTGATTATAGCTTGCCGGGAGAAGGCAAAAGTAGCAAAATGCGGTAACAAATAGCGAGGATGCACTTGTCCAAACCTAATAGGTTTCAACAAGTTTTCTTGCGAGAAAATATTTTCAAACCCTACAGGTCTGGCGGCACAAAAATATGAGGTTTTATGACCCCTTAGCAGCCGACCTGTAAAGGTGAGCTTTGCAAAACGATCTAAACAGTTCGCGAGCGTTTTCCTCTGAGGGATGTTCGCGACAGTATTGAGTAAAGTCAGTTACAACCTCAGCCAGTAGAGTAAGTAGCTCATTTTCCTCATTTTTAAAGAAGTCTTGCCGAGTCTCATCAAATAACAGTTGGTAAAACTCTTTGAGGAAGCAATATTTGACGTAATTTGCGTCGTAGTGAATAAACCTTGACTTGAGAGTCGCGTTTTTTGGGCTTTCCTTTTTCAAGAATGACCCTTTGTACTGAATCATTCCGTCTTCCTGAATCATCTCAATCCGAGCTGAGATAAGGGTTCTCGTCTCGTACCACGGGGTTGTTTCAATTTTCATTGTTTACTCTCGACAGTTAAGTATATTTTCACAAGTAGCCGCCAACTGTAGGCGGCTATGCTTAGAAATATAAGGTAGTAACAAAAAATTAGGTTTACGAATTGTGTAGAACGTAAACCTAATTTTTCCCTTTCCAAGCTGGAACTAAAACTCAAGCATTATCCCGTTAAACTATTTAAATAAATCATCTAATCACTTGTGTCAGGTGATTTTCTGTTAACCGACTGTAGAGTATTTCTGACAATGTTCGTTTTGGTATGGCGTAGCGTTCACAAAACTTAACCTGTCAAGGATTGACAAACTCGCTCGCCCTTTGCGATCGTCAAAAGTAAGAGAAAGCAACACAGCCACCGGGGTGCAACCCGATGACTGCTGTTTTCTCAATTGCTCACACAATTGAGAATATTATTATGTCACAACAGTCCGCTTGTAATACCCCGCGATCGACTTCTCTTAAGTATTCGTGGAACGCCCCCTTAGTGCTTCGCTGGTATCGAGATGCCGTGTTTGATGGCATCTCCCATACCGTTGCCCTTCAAGTCCTTGTCGTGTGTAAGTCTCAACATTGGCTGCACTACTACCAAGCTCCGGTACTGTTACCGGAACAGTGTGATGCCCTATATGGTGTAGAGCCGAAAACTACCGACAGGTTAATCCGCAACTTTGAAGCGCAGTTGGTAGGGGACGGACTGTTTGCTTGCCCGGAAACCTTCGTGCAACACTCAGAACCCGTACTCGGTATTTGCTGGATAGGGAAGCCCCACCTTAATTATCTGTTGCCCCCACGGGCTGTACTCAAACTAGCTTGCTGGATGCCAGCCACCCAATATACTATTTGGGCATTAGGTGGCATTGATGCGGTAGCATCCAAACCTTACGAGCTACTCCCAAAACCGGTGAAAATGAGTCAGCACTACCGTATCATTGAGCGGCGAACCGCCCCCAAGGATAAATTGGCAATGGTTGCGGAAGCGCAAAAACTGGGGCTATATGCCTATGCCAAGCACTTTGGGAACATTAAGTCGGGCATAACTTACAAGCGGTTACTCACCCACGCCGAACGGGGCGGACAGTTCCCGCCTTCCCGGCAAGAGCTTAACGAGTTGTTGGTTGAGTTTTAGATTGCGATCGTCCGGCACGGAAAGTAAAAAGCTAGGTTCACACTATACGGATGATGTGACTCTAGCTTTTCTTTTGTCTTCATTTCTACAAGTAGCCGCCTACAGTTGGCGGCTACGCTAGGAAATAGAGGTAAAAGCAAAGTGATACTCCCCTACTTTTGAAAGTGATCGCCAATAAAAAACCGCCCTTTTTAGGGGGCGGTCGGTAGGGTGAGAGAGGGGTTGTTAGACTTCTACGATTTTGGCTTCCTCACTTACTCCCAGATAATGTCTGAGAATTACGTCAACACTGTTACCGCAGGCAGAAGCTATGTACAGCAAAGCGTTGTTATCTTGCTTATTCGCTTCTGCGGTAAGGGTGATGTAAGTGTGACGGGTATGATACTGACTAAGATAGCCGGATATCTTGCCTTCATCTACCAATTGAGTAACTACACCAGGATAAACGTACTCTACCTCTGTGCCGTCTGACAAAACCTTGTTCAACACATAGCCCGACCATCTTTTTGTGAGGCTAGACTGACTATGGTATTTCCCACGCTTACTAGGAAAAACTAGGTTACTAGAACTTTCACCTTTCAGTTTTAGCAGCACCTCTTTTAAGCGAGAATTATTGCTAAAGTAAAAAAAACGTACCTCACCCGTTTTAGTTTCCTTTACCTTTCCCGTGGTAGCCCCTAGTGACTTACTGAAACGAATTAAATTTCTCTCAAAATCAACATCTTTCCAAGTAAGCGGTAGCGCCTCAGAAGTCCGACACCCCGTAAGAAAGTAAAATTCAATTAAGGGTGCGTAAATTTTATCGCTTGCTTTGTCAGACTCATGGAAAGCCTTGATGATAGTGTCACGCTCCTCCTTGGTAAAAGCACGTCTATCGCGCTCTAATTCATCTTCATCCAATACTTCGTGCCATTCTTTTTCCTCCCCATTCACTATTTTAGGTGCGTACTTTTGTTGAGTAGTAACAGCAGGTGCACTGAACTTATCTAAAACAAAAGGGTTTGCAAGTGAGTTACTTAACATCCCTTTTGCTTTGCAGAACTCGAAAGCCTGGTTAAGTTCAGACAAAAGGTAGGATTTCTGTCTGATTGTTACCGATGACAAGACAGATACAATTTCGAGATTACATCTACACGACAGTTTCGATAAATTTATTTCTGACTGGGTATAGTTCCGAGTGCTTTTATTCCATACCTTACCGTTTATTGCATTGGTAAATGTTCTAAAAGCACTTTCAAACGTCGTCTCCTCAACAACAGTTTTCTTCCACTCTAGGTAATCCTCCCACATTGCCCCTACTGTCATCTCAGGTTCAGGTTCAGGTATGGGTGCTGCTAGTTTTAGTTCAGCGCCGTACTTGCTCTTTAAGCCGTACTTGGCAAAGCTGGGGTCAAACAACTGTTGCCAGTCTGGATGCTGCAAGTCACCTTCAATCCTCCAAGCAATAGCGATCGCCCTTTGCCAGTTTTCGGGAGTGTCCTTCAGGCCTAAGCCCTGATGCTTCCGCTTGCCCCCAAAAATGGGATTGTACTTGGTACTGAACTGTAACCGCAGTGAACCGTTATCAGACTGAACTTTAATCGTCTCAGGCAGTGTCTGTGATTTAGCGTACATATTGATTTTTCAAGGTACAGTAAGGGTTTTAAGCTTCTATCAACTTTCTAGCAAATTTCGTTAAACCGAGTCGTGTGCATAGTGTGAGAGAAGCTATGGAACGAGTATAACACGGTTATTTTCACACGTATTTAATTTCCAACATAATTGCTTTTTGTGGGCTATCTTTACCTAAATTTTAATCAAAATATGGAGATATTTACCCATTAACAATGTCCATCTTCTTCTTTTCCCAAATATGCCTCAATTACGCGAGGATCTGCGCGAACTTCTGCCGGAGTTCCCTCAGCAATTTTAGTACCGTACTCCATCACACTAACGCGATCGCTAATTCCCATCACCACCTTCATATCATGTTCAATCAGCAAAATACTCAAATTCAACTCATCGCGAATCCGGTAAATAAAGCGAGTTAAATCAGCCGTTTCGTTCGGGTTCATCCCCGCCGTAGGTTCGTCCAAAAGCAACACTTTCGGCTCGGAAGCCAAGGCTCTGGCAATTTCCAATCTGCGCTGGTCGCCGTAGGAAAGGTTTTTTGCCAACTCCGGCGCTTTAGCAACACCTAAACCGACAAAATCAAGCATAGTGAGCGCTTTTATTTTAGCTTCCCGCTCCTCCAGATTCGCAGCGGGAGGGCGGAGGATTGCACCCAACAAACCTGTTTTTAATCGGCAGTGTCTACCTACTAAAACATTATCCAGGACAGTCATGTTGTTAAACAAGCGGATATTTTGAAAAGTTCTAGCAATGCCGAAAGTTGTCAGGCGATCCGGAGGCAAACCCGTGATATTATTCTGTTCCAAAAGCAACTGACCGCCACTCGGTTTGTAGATACCCGTCAGCATATTAAAAAAAGTAGTTTTCCCCGCACCGTTGGGGCCGATCAAACTGGCGATCGAGCCTTTTTCCAAGGTTAAACTCACCTGGTTTACCGCAGTCAAACCGCCGAATCGCATTGTAAGTTTCTGTGCTTCTAATAATGACATTTTAGTTGTGATTCCTAATATTAGTTAAGCTGTTATAGCTCGGATTCTATATAATACCAAATCCGATCTGTTAAAGTGCGTCAGCTTGGCTGTGGTGGGATGCTCGTTACGACACGGAAAGATTTGGGGATCGGAATGCGTTACAGAAAGTCTTGGGCTAAGCTTCATGACTGCGTTTCGGTTTAAGGTTTCCCCTTGAGTGTAAGGACAAAAAGGGTGGAAAATTAAATTACACGGGTAGTTTTCCAGGAGGATCGGCTACTCTAGTAAGGGGTCGTATTGAGGCCGGAACTATGATGAAGCTTGGTTTGCTGGTGCGATCGCGAAGCGTCTCCGCAGAAAAATCGCCAAACAACGACTTAGGAATCGGAAAAGTTACCGAGCTATCTTACTCTACAGCAACAGTTGAATACTTCTGCTCAGTTGGGCAACGCCTTGAAAAAACCTTACCCTTAACTTCGCTTTATAGAGTTCAACTCCCGCCTCAGACACGATGCTACATCCAGCCAGAAAGCCAGGATACATGGATAATTGGCCGAATTTTTGACTGGGACGAAGACAAAGGTCAGTATCGAATCGATCTACCCGATAAAAAGATAGCATTAGTTGCTGAACAGGAAATTTACGTTCGTTGCAACCTACCAATCGATGACCCCATCGAAACTCTAGCGATGAAAGGTCAGGAAACGCCCTACTTTCACGATCGACGTTTAGCTTTTGTCCAGTGTCTCATCGAACAACGCGCTGTCAGTCGCGGGATGACAGGGCTGATTTCTGCCAATATTGACCTTTATCCTCATCAAGTTGAAGTTGTCCGCCGCGTACTCGAAGACCCCATTCAACGTTACCTCTTAGCTGATGAAGTTGGACTGGGAAAGACGATCGAAGCAGGTGCTATTCTTCGCCAGTATCTCCTCGATCGACCGCAGGGACGTGCAGTGGTGCTAGTACCGCAATACCTGCGGGAACAGTGGCTTCAAGAATTAGAACATAAATTTTATGTCTCTGACTTGGACAATCGTGTCCAGGTACTTGCAGTTGAGGATGTCGATCGAGTCAGCCCGAATGCCGATTTGGGCTTTTTAATTTTAGATGAAGCGCATCACATCGCAGCAATGGCTACCTCTTCCGATGCGGTACAGCGCCGGCGTTTTGAAACTTGCAAACACCTCGCCCACAAAAGCGATCGCCTACTTTTATTATCTGCAACTCCAGTTCTCAATCACGAGCAAGATTTCCTGGCGATGCTGCACTTGCTCGATCCAATAACCTATCAACTTAACGATTTGGAAGGTTTTCGTGCGAGGGTACAAAACCGCCAACAAATTGGTCGAGTTTTACTTTCATTTAAGGAGGGAGCAAATCCTTTTGTTCTTAAAACTAACCTCAACCAACTGCGAAACCTTTTTGCTGAAGATAAGTATCTGCTAAATCTGGTAGAGGAATTACAAAATTGTTTGCTTTCTAAAGAAACACTCCCGGCCGATCGAGATCGAATTGTGCGATCGATTCGCACCCACATCAGCGATACCTATCGGTTACACCGTCGAATGCTCCGCAACCGCCGCGCTTCCGTAGAAGATGTAATTTTCGATCGCAATATCATACCAAAAGTAGAGTATGAATTAGATGAGCGATCGCCCCAAATTCACGAACTCATCGACGAATGGCGCACAATCGCCCCCAAAGAACAACAATATCAGCACATTTTCCTGCTTTTATTCCGTGCTGCTGGTACTTGGCTGGGAATCTTACAACAGGTAGTTAAAGTCCGTTTAAATTCTATCTCCAATGCTAGCATCATTCAGGAATTTGGGATTGATAGCGCCCGAATTTTGACTGAAACTCCCAAGTTTTCAGGAGAAGCAGAAATTCTGCAATCTTTGCTGCAAATTATTCAAGAACCTTCGGAAAAAGGCGATCGCATCGAATTACTCAAGAGAGTTCTACTTTCTTATCTGTCAGAATGTTTGAAACTTCAATCTTATCGCAGCAACCTTGATAGATTGCTGGAACAGGTGCAGCAGCGAATTCGCCGCCCGATACCGGGAGATACCCTACCAAAAGTTATCATTTTCACCAGTTTTATTCAAACCGGCGCTGAGATTGTCCGGTGCTTATCAGGTACTTTCGGTAGCGGAACTGTAGCTAGCCATCAATTAGGGATGAAACGCTCTGATGTTGAAAAAAACTTCGATGGCTTTAAAAATGACCCCAATTGTTTTATCCTAGTGTGCGATTCCTCTGGTGAAGAAGGCCGCAACTTCCAATTTGTGAACTGGATGATTAATTTCGATCTTCCCTGGTCGCCAAATCGTTTAGAACAAAGGATTGGTAGGATCGATCGCATTGGTCGCCTTTTAAATGTTCAATTTACAGTATTCGCAGGCTCAGACTTAGAGGATAGCCCTCACAGTGCTTGGTATGAATTATTAAAAGATGGTTTCGGCATTTTTCATCAATCAATTGCCAGCCTACAGTTTTATGTAGATAAAAAACTGCCGGAACTGGAAACAGTCCTGTTTCAATCTGGTGCTAGCGGACTATTAGAAAAAATCGATTCAATCCGGGAAGGAATCGCTGGGGAACAAGTGAAAATTAGCGAACAAAATGCTTTAGATGAAATTGATGCTCAGGATGAAAATGCTACCGAATATTTTCAAGCTTTAGATGATTGTGACGCTCGCCATCAGGAAATCAAACGAGCAACAGAAGACTGGATTTGTCAAGCGCTACGATTCAAGGCAATTGACAATCTGAATTTAGCAAAAGTGCAGCATTATCAACCTACGGCGCGCACTTTAATTCCCGTTCACGATCTAAGAACTCACTTTGCTGATTGTGGAAAACTATCTGGTACTTATAACCGGAGAATATCAATTCAACATCCTGGTGTCAAACTCTACCGTATTGGGGAAGGATTTGTGGAAGCGCTAGCATCTTACATTCATTGGGATGACCGAGGTCAAGCCTTTGCGATGTGGCGGTGCGATCGCTCTTGGGATGCTGGGGAAGGGATGGAATGGTTCGGTTTTCGCTTTAATTATGTAGTCGAGGCTGATTTGGAATTAGCCCAGCAAGTTTCAACAGATTTTGAGCTGGATCGCAGTAGATTTGTATCTGTGAAACGGCGCGCTGATGCGTTATTTCCTCCTATTCTAGAGACAATTTTTATTGATGCTCGCTACGAACCAATGAGCATTGTTGAAGATGAAGCTGTTTTGAAGATTCTGCAAGGTTCGTACAAGGGTAAAAGTTCTCATCCCTGCCGAGATTATAATTTAGCAAAAAGTCGATTATCGGTTCTCAATGAGTTTGTTGATGAGAGTAAGTGGCCTGATTTGTGCACTCAGGCGCGCGAGACTTCGGAAATACTGTTGCGCGATCGCACTTTTTTCATCTCGCTCTGCGAACAGCGCGCCCGAATCGCCGACCAGAAACTAGGAAATAGACTAGACCAACTGCGGCTGCGCCTCAACCGAATGGCTGAAAGCGCACAAACTTCGCATTCTTTACTAGCCAAGGAACTTAACATAGAAACTGCTTTAAGTCAAGCTATGTTAGAAGGGATTCGCTATCCCCGAACCAAGCTTGATTCTGTAGGATTCATTGTAGTTTCTGGGCGACCTCCGGTTGAATCTCAGGAAGGGAGAGATGAGTGATGGCTGATTCTTTTCAAGAACTCAGAGAAATTCTCCAAACAGGTAAGATTCCTGCCGATACAAGTCAATTTTCAGAAGTCGGTTACAGGCGCTTGCTGGAAACTTTGGATGCTGCGGGAACTTCTTATGCGCCGGGAATGGGAGATATTGCGGCTCTGATCCGTCAGGTTCTGCGGCGGGAATACGAGCAAAAGGGTGGGCTACCCCCAACTTTGAAAGTACCTCGGACTTCTCTTTTTCCCGATCGCAAAATGTGGCAACAAAGCGGTATCGATATTTTGATCGAAGGTGCGGATTACTATCTGATTAGCGCTCACCCTTGGCAGCCTGATTGGCTAGATTTTTCCGCACAATATCCCCCAGATAAACCCGTATTTGATGAGAAAAAACGCCGCAATTACGAGCCAGTAGAGGGAGATCCGTTTCTGGAATTGGTGGATAGGAAAAATTACCGGAGTGTGGGACAGCGCGAGGCAATTCGTGCTGTTTTAACTGCTCCTGACAATTCGACACTAGCGATTAATCTGCCTACTGGATCGGGGAAAAGTCTTTGCGCTCAACTGCCGGCGCTGGTGCGATCGCAAAATGCTGGTGTAACAGTTGTTGTAGTACCAACTACAGCACTAGCCCTTGACCAAGAACGAGCTTTAAAACCTTTTGTGAACCATGCCACTGCCTATAATGGCGACGAGTTTGGGCAAGAACAAGAGAGACGACAGGAAATTCGCGATCGCATTCGCAAGGGCACCCAGCGAATCGTTTTCACCTCACCCGAAAGCTTGATGAATTCTCTCGCACCTGCTCTTTACGAAGCAGCAAAATCAGAAATGCTGCGGTATTTCGTAATAGATGAAGCGCATATCGTCGAGCAGTGGGGCGATAAATTTCGCACAAAATTTCAAGAACTTCCAGGCTTGCGAAGAGATTTGTTGCGCTTAACTTCTTTTACAACTTTATTGCTGACAGCCACCTTAACAGAATCCTGTTTAGATACCCTAGAAACTTTATTTGGGCAACCCGGCCCTTTTCAAGTAATATCTGCCGTACAGTTGCGGCCGGAACCGTCTTACTGGTTTGCTTGGTGTCAAAGTGAAGAAGTCAGGAAACAGCGATTAATTGAAGCAGTTTATCATCTTCCCCGCCCTCTGATTGTTTACGCCACAACGCGCCAAGATGTGAATCGATGGAAACAGGAGTTATTGTTTGCTGGATTCAAACGGTGTGCGATGATGACCGGGGAATCCAGTTCAGAAGAACGCTCTCAACTGATTGAAGACTTGCGCGAGAGACGAGTTGATATAGTGGTTGCTACTTCTGCTTTCGGCTTGGGTGTGGATCAGTCAGATATTCGAGCCGTGCTTCATGTCTGCATCCCCGAAACTATCGATCGCTTTTATCAAGAAGTGGGTCGAGGAGGTCGAGACGGCAAAGCAGCAATCTCGCTCACCTTACATACCAATGAAGACTTAGAGATTGCCAAATCGCTTAATGACAAATCTGCCATAACGATCGATCGGGGTTTGCAGCGGTGGGAAAGTATGTTTTTGAGAAAAGAAAGTCTTCCCGATGGGCGGTGTCGCGTTCCCGTCAATATTCCTCCATCCTTACGACCAGGAGACATTGACATGAACAGCCAACAAAATCAGGCTTGGAATATCCGCACTTTAACGCTGATGAGTCGATCGGGTTTAATCGATTTTGATGCCGATGAACCGCCGCGAAGAAGAAATTTTAAATCGGAAGCAGCTTATAACGAAGCTTGGGAACTGCACAGAGAGTCCCGGTTCATCCGCATCCGAGATGAATCGCATCTCAACCGTCAAACTTGGGAACATAAAGTAGAGCCAATTCGCAAACAGCGCCAAAACTGGAGCTCTAAAAACCTGCAATTAATGCGCGAGGTTTTGCTGCCGAAACGCTGTATTTCCGAAATCTTTGCTGAAGCTTACACTATTCCCGCCCGTGTAGTGCCAGAACCGAGAAAACTGGTCAGAGTTTCTCCCGCTTGCGGTGGATGTCCTGTTTGCAGAAAAAACAGGGAACCAGAGTTTTCGGGAATTATGCCCGCGCCATTACCTGTATGGCAAAAACCGAATTTTTTTGTAGGTGAAGAACTAAAACGATTGTTAGGAGGAAATAAATTAATGCTAGTTTTCTATGAGTCTCTTGAAGCTCAAAGCTGGAAACTCAAAAGCCCTAAACTTTTTAACTGGTTAATCGAGCAGGGAATTAATAATCTGGTGGTTTCTGATGAATTTCAGAGTATATTGATTGAAGAAACAAATCGGATAGCCGATGCTTGTATATTTTTGTTTCAAAAATACGAGCCTCTGCTGATGCCGCGCATTCCCACCCTGATATTTTATCCGCCCGGAAAGGCTATCCCTCACAACTATCTGTCACTCAACAGAACTTCTCAGGCTCCGCTGATTATCGTACTTCCCAGAGATACACCCGATCCGAGCCGCGATGACCGCAAGCTGATTGATATTTTTTCGGGGAAACTTTTTATGTTTGACCACTTTTGCAGGGAGGTTAATTTATGAGCGTCTTAAAAACTGCTTTGGCTACTCCTAGCAGAATGCGAGGAATATTTAGATATTTACTTGAAGCACCCAAACAGCGCGAAAACAAGGAAAAACTCACTCGCCTGCTTTCTCCACATGAATTGTCAGAAGGGAGAAACAAAAGTGCCGAACATCCGATGTTTGATGCTGCACTGCGAGAAAGCATAAAATGTCGCTTATTAATCGCAGACAATGATGATATTGCTATAAATTTTGAGCTTCCCGAAGCATCTCGACATCCTAAAATGGGTGATAAATTGTTACCCGATACGCTGGTACAGCTATTGTTTGCTTCTGATAACGAAGATGAAGAAGATTTAGGTCGGTTAATAGCATGGTATTTAGCACAGGATATTTATGATGCTCCCGGTACATGGCAAGAAGTAGAACAGCGTGTCGCAGAGCAGGGAGTCGATCGGTCTTTAGATTTAAAAGCATCGAGCAATGCTTTGTTGGGTCAAGCCGAGGACTGGATGTGTTATTTAGGGTTTGCTTGGGGTCATGCTTTAGATTCAAACAAAAAACTTGTTGTTGCTGAGCCAACTGCTTATCTCAGACGGAATTTAAAAGGTTTATTTGCAGGAGAAGGAAAAGCTAAACTTTCAATCCGAGATTTTCTCGATCGCCTAGCTAAAAAATGTCCTCTGTTTGAAACGGGAAAATTTCGAGAACAGGTAGAAGAAAAAATTGGTTTTCGCTTACCAAATCACTTATCAACTAGCACGGCTTTTGCTTTATTTCGCCTTCAGGATGATGGTTGCATCAAGCTTGAAAAAGAGTCTGATGCCGATTTATTCATCTTTCCCGGGGTAGGAAATGAAGAAGGATTTTCTCATATTATTTTGACAGGAGTAGAACTATGACATTTACAAAATTTGTTTGCTGGGATGTCGATCGCGTTCGCCGCGTGATGGGTGTGGAGGCTACCCAAACTCCAGATAGTATATTTGTGGCAACTCACCATCCAATTGCCATGTACCGCCAGGAACTTATCGATGCACCGTCGCGAGTTACCTACAGTGAGTCAGAATTTCTGAAAGACTTTCTCGCTGAACAAGATTTCGCTTTCGTGCCAGTTTTAGGAAGTTCCGGGACGGGAAAATCTCACCTGATTCGCTGGCTGGCCGCCAATATTGAATCGACCCAAAAGCGCCAAGTTTTGCTGATTCCCAAAATTGGAACGAATCTCAAAGATATTATCAGTTTAATATTAGAAGGGATGCCAGGAGCAAGTTTTGATGAATACCGGCAGCGTTTAAATCGAGCCACTAGCAGCTTGACACAAGCGCAAGCGCGGGAACAACTTCTGAATCAGCTTGCGGCTGCTGTTGGCCCAAACGGTCGGGGCGATCGCACTAAACTTTCTGATGTGGAAGATTACCTCGTCGGTGCTGTTGATTCTCTACTCTACGATCCATTTTTCCGAAAACACTGGCTAAAGGATGGGGGTATTATCCATCAATTAGTTATCCACATTCTCGGACAGCGAGATACAGTAGAAATTGTGGAAGAACGGCGGCATTTTTCGCTAGGTGACTTGCCTCTTAATGTTTTAAACTTGGGAAAAGCTGGCAAGCAAGCACAGGATTTTTATAGCTTCCTCATCGGCGATGAGGATACTCAAAAGGCAACTGTAGATTGGTTGAACCGGCATTTAGATGAAGCCATCGCTCAGGTTTTGAGCCTGGGGCGCGAAGATTTACAAAGATTAATGCGGGAAGTTCGCGAAACTTTAGCAGAACAAGGAATAGAGTTAGTTTTGCTGATTGAAGATTTTGCTAAATTGCAAGGCATCGATCGCGAAGTTTTAGAAGCAGTTTTAGCGCGACCTCAACAACCGGGACCCAAACCTTTGTGCGCGATCCGAACTGCGCTAGCTTGTACTACGGGCTATTTTGACAGTCTGAGGTTAGATACTGTAAAACAGCGGATTACTTTTAGCGTTAATCTTGACCTTGGCACAGTTGGCGAACAATCTTTAGTGAATTATGCAGATATCAAACAATTTGTGGGTCGATATCTCAACGCGGTGCGTTTGGAGGAGAAAACAATTCAAAATTGGTGGGCTGACTCTCGCAATCGCGAAGATTCGGATCGAGAATCTCTACCTAGTGCTTGCAATGAATGCGAACACAAACTAGCTTGTCATGCAGGTTTTGCAGAATCAGACGGTTTTGGTTTGTATCCTTTCACTTCACAAGCCTTAGAACAAATGCTTTCTAGAGTCAATCCCGGCAATTTTAACCCTCGCATTTTGATTAAAGATGTTCTTAAGTGGACGCTAGAAAATTCTGCTGCTGATATCGAGGGCGGAGAGTTTCCTGCTATTTCTGTGCGAGAACACTTTGGTAAGATGCGGCTGAGTGCAATGGTTCAGGGAGATATTCAAGCGAAAGATCCAGAAAATGGCGATCGCCGCCAGATTCTCCTAGATTTGTGGACGGATAGTAACGATCTTTGTGATTTGCGCCCAGAAGTTCACTCTGCATTTGATATTCCGGCGCTGGGCGTGAAGGTTCAGCCTACAAAAAAATCATCATCTGTTTCGGGTGCTAAAGAGTCTAGGTCTTCTGTTAGTAAGTATCAAGTTGAGTCACAACCTCAAACTCAAAAAAATCTGACAGCAGCCGGACAAGTTCCCGACAAGCTGACTAGGCAAAAAGAAATTCTTGATAGGTGGAACAATCAAGAATTTCTCCCACAAGATATCGCTGGGGAACTGCGGTCGTTGATTTACTCAGCTATCGGCGAGCGGATCGAATGGGACACGGAAATGCTGCTTAAGGGGGTTTTTTCTAGTAGTGGGACGACATATTTTAAAAGCAGAAATATTACTTTTTTTAGTCCAAAAGTGACGAGGGAGACGATTTCTGGAGTTAAACTATCTCTTCCTCTGAATCCTGACGATGCAGATGAGTTTCGGGAAACGGCGATCGCCTTTCAAGGTATGTTGCAATACAGCTACTACAAGCATTGGAAGTTCCCCGATGGATCTCGCTATTTTCGCACCTACGCCAAACAACTGGAAAAATGGAGTCAATATGTTTTAGAGCAAATTCGCCTGTATCCCCGTGAGTCTGGGGAACCCTGGAGCCCTGTACCTGCTGCTGTTGAGCTACTGGCGATCGCCGCCACAATGGCCGGACATTCTACCAATTCTACTGAAGATTTGATAAATGCTTTGTTTCTCAAACTAGACCCAAAAGATTTAGAAAATCGTTCAGCTACTTGGAAAAAGCTATTTGGTACTTTACAAAAACACCGCGATGCTTTACTAGACATTGTTAGGAGTCGAACCGCTTGCACGAAAGGAAGCTCTACACAATTTCAAATTATTGATACTGTTCAAATTTTGGAACCTTTGAAACAGGTTAGCAAATCTTGGCAACCTCAATGTGAAATTCCGGCAGATGTTCGAGAGAAGTTCCCCGAAATTGATAAAGCGCGTCAAGCTGCGGATGAACTGCTAGAAAAAGCGATTCAAGAAGAGTGCGAGCGCCAACTTGCTGTTTACAATTCTCTAGTAGCTGAATTAGGGGAAGACATCAAGAAAAAAGATGTTACCGATTTAGTAAAAAAGGCGATCGAACGTTCACAAGAAGCTGGTGTATTTCGAGGCAGAAAGAGTGTTGATGAGCTAAAATCATTATTGGAACAGTTTAAACGAGTTGGACTTTCTAGCTATGTAGATACCATGAAACGCTTGCAAATTGAAAAAGATAGTCCAGACATTCAACCTGGAAAGCTGCTGAAGTATCTCAGCGAAAATCATCAAAAAGCAATGACAGAATCTGCCGATTTTATCAAGAGTACCAATAATTTTCTTGATGCTTCTCTAACCGAGGTCAAAAACCGGATTGAGGAGTTAGAAGCGTCAGGTGGTGCAACAGTAGAATCGAGCCATAAATGTATTGAAGATGGATTAGCAAAATTGCGGGAGCTAATTAGTGATATTAAATAAAGGATAAACAATATGCTGATCGAAAAGTCCCATGAATTGAGAGATTTGTCTCAAAAGATAATTAATCTTCGGAAGTATGCAGAGCATTATCAAGGGTTTCAATCTAGAGAAAAACAGATCGAGCAAGCTGTTACTGGCACTCTACCTCTGGTGCAATCTTTAAGAGCTTTTCGCGAAAGAGGAATTGCCAATTTTGATTTAACTCAAAAGGCTGACAGTTTACTGAAATTTATTGCTAATGTTGAGGCAAAATTTCAGGAAGATCGTGAGTGGATTATAGACAATGAAAATTTTAACAACAAAAATTTCACTTCTACGGTAAATCAATTACAAAAGTCTCTGAAAGAGGAATTGAGTCAAGCTTGGGGGCTGTACCGAACTGAAAAGATGCCGAACACGAATAAGGAAGTCCTGAATGTGCTGGATCGAGTTTCGGCATTTAAGCCAACTATCCAACGAATTCGACATTTAGATTTGCAAATTCGGGAGTCTAACTCCATTCCCCAAAGCAATGAGGATTTTGATAAAGTCGATCGGCTAATTGAGGAATTAAAGCAGTGCTGGGATGGCTTAAATGCTGATGAGGTTCCTGAAGCAGTGCTTCGTTTTCTGAGAGTGGCTGCTAATGAGGGTGCTACCCTGGGACTTTTAACGCCAGAGGTAAAAGATTGGTTGGCTAAACATGGTCTTATTGATTCTTTACGAATTCGCTTGACCTAATAAATGGTTTGCGATTGTCCAAGAAATCACTGACGCATCCTCCTGCATTTTCTAGCGTACAGACAAAGTGCGATCGTCTTTGCTGTACTCTGCGGTGCGTCAGCAGCAAATTGTTTGAGTTTAGTCAAATCTCTTGACTGACGCCCCCTACTACATTTTCTAACGTACAGACAAAATAGAACTTAAAAAGATTAGATTCTAGGGAACGGCGAGGGCGATATTGTGCGTGTAAATCGACCGTCGAAAAGTTTTCAATAACTTTGAGATTGAGTTCGTCAGCCCAAGTTGCAATGTTTTCAAACCCAGTAATCCAGGGTGCATACATACTTTCGTATTTATCTATGTAATCATTGATATCTTGGTAGCCCGTCGTTCTCAAAATCACCTTTTCCGACATATAATCAAAGGACAAGCGAAAATTATCAACATTGTCGCGAATTTGTTCTAACACAAATATTACATCTTTTTTGGCAAGCAAGGTTGTGTTGCCTTCCCACAAAAAATAGGTCGGTCGAGCGAAATCAAATTCACTCTGTTTCAGCAAAGAGATTAAACCGTCTTTTACGTAATCGCCGGGAAGGTAGCGAACATTAGCAGTAACTTTGTAAGCTTTGAGAGTTTCTTCTTTTAATTGAAGAGTCGCCTGGTCGTCTATTTCAAAATAAATCACTCCTTCTCCATTAATTCTAGCAGCGCGAGTATCCAAACCCGAACCTAAAATAACTACTTGTTTGCAACCTCCTAAAATTTGATTTGACAAAACATCATCAAAATATTTAGTTCGCAACTTAACCATTTCTTTAGCGGCGGGAGAGTTTTGAGCTATTTGGCTAGCTACTTTTTTTGTTTCCTCATTCAGCCAAATTCTTACTACATTATCAGTGTAGAGAGGAATTGCCTCTTCATTCTCTTCGGCTCTAAATTCCGCAACGATAAAAGCAGTACCAGTTACATTTTTCATGGCTAATCTTTCACCCTTACTAAGTAGTTGGTTACAAATAAACATTAGATGGAGAGGGGAGTTTTACACTCATAAACTCCCTTGCATCCTAGATTCTTAGCTAAACCCACCTACAAAATACTATGGTTTTTGCCCTTACCTATTTATTGACTTCTCGCATCTGCTAAAGACTCATTGCTAGCTTCAGCATCCGAATGCAGTTCAGCTTGGTGTATCTTATCAGGAATCAGTCCCTCCGGCCGCACGAGCATCATGACAACAAGAGTGAGGCCGAATAGAAATAAGCGCATTTGAATCGGGTCTAAACTGGTTGCCAGAAAGTCTCGCAACTGGGGAATTGCAATCCTGGGGAGTACAAAAGTATTCAGAAAACCCTTGAGGACTTGCGCTAATTGTGGCAGATAAAGCCGATCGGCAGACATGATAATGATAGCGCCCAAAATCACCCCCGTCATGTTCCCCAAACCGCCTAAAATCACCATACACAGGATGATTACCGACACCGAGAAATCGAAAACGCCGGGAAAAATTGCGCTGATATAGGCGGCGTAAAACGCGCCTGCAAAGCCCGAAAACGTCGCTCCCATCGCAAAAGCCGAAAGTTTTGTTTTGACTAGGTTAATGCCCATCGCACTCGCCGCTAATTCATCTTCGCGCATGGCATTCCATGCCCTGCCCAAGCGGGAATCTCGCAGCCGCGAAATCATGAAGTAAGCGAAGACAACTAGAAGCAAAATTAGGTAGTACCAGGGAAAGTAGTTGCCGGTGCTGAAAGTGCCGATAATGGGGAGAGATGGACGCCCGATCGGGTTTATGCCCGCTTCGCCGCCGGTGAGGTTAAAAGGTCGATCGCACCCAACCAGACACAGCACCAACTCAGGTTTACTCAACAGGGAAGCAACAATCTTCGAGACTGGTTCATCAATCCGAATCGCGGTTAAATTCCTAAAGACAACCGGGATAATTTCGCCAAAACCGAGGGTAACAATTGCCAAATAATCGCCCTTGAGCCGCAGTGTGGGAATACCGAGGATTACGCCTGCGATCGCAGCTACACCGGCGGCGATCGGCAGTACCACCCAAAAGTTCCAAGCAATATTTAACTGCCCAGAAGATAGCAAAGCCGTCGTGTAAGCGCCGATCGCAAAAAACGCCGCATATCCCAAATCCAACAAACCCGCAAAACCCACAGTAATATTCAAACCCAGCGCCAGCATAATAAAGATTTGAATCTGTACTACAGTAGCAATCCAGCGTGTCTGAGCCTGAATGTCGATAAACGGAAACATAATTAGAATAAAAGCTAATGTCACCAGAGTTGCCAGCCGCTGGCGTTCTCCCTGCAAACCCTGCAAAGCACCCATTAACGTAGCTGTCAAAATTGCGATCGTCAAACTGCAAATCCCGTACAGCAGCGTCGTCGGCAAAGCCACAGCAGATTGACCAGAAAAAGGTCTAATCAAAACCCCTTCTAACACACTCGCAACTAACAGCCAAACTCCCAATCCCAATCCGGCTAAACTGCCGATAGTCGCACCCATTTTCGGGCCGTAAACCTTCTGCTCCCGACAGCTAATAAAGCCCGCCGCCGTACCCATCAGCCAGCCGATCACGGTGCCGCTCCAACCGCCGAATAACAAAACAGTCAAAGAGGCGATCGCCCCTAAAATACCAGTCGATTTAATTGCTTTAATTATTTTTTTTGACATAGGAAGAAGTTATTAGTCATTAGTCAGTAGTTAGATGAAAGAATGCTAGGAATTGCAGTTTATAGATGCGACTGACGCGGGCCGTGCCAAATTCGGCCTCAATGAATGTGATCGACTGGTTATCGTGGAAACGGTCGATCGGGCTAGCTACAGTTTAGAGTCTTTTGAGTTCGATTATTGCACCAAAAGTGACGAAACTTCAAATATACTGGAACTGTTACCCCAACACACTTCAAACGGGCGATCGCTATATGGTACAAGCACCTCAAAAAACTATCACTCTGGACGAGTTTTTGCAACTCCCAGAAACCAAACCCGCTAGCGAATACATCAAAGGTGCGATCGTACAAAAACCTATGCCACAAGGAAAACACAGCAAACTACAAGGCAGACTCGTAACAGTCACCAACGACATCGCAGAGAAACCGCAAATTGCCCTAGCCCTACCAGAACTTCGCTGCACGTTTGGCGGACGTTCTATTGTCCCCGATGTCGCCATTTTTGTTTGGAATCGCATTCCCCTAGACGCTGATGGCGAAATTGCCAATACATTTAATGCTCACCCAGACTGGACAATAGAAATATTGTCCCCAGCCCAAAGCCAAACCAAAGTCACAAACAATATTTTGCACTGTTTGAACGCCGGTTGTCAGATGGGTTGGTTGGTCGATCCGGATGAAAAAAACATTTTAGCCTATCCAGCAAGGCAGCAGCCGATTTCATTGCAAGAACCAACCGATATACTTCTGATGCCCAAATTTATGCCGGAAATGCAGTTGACTTTAGGCGAAGTTTTTGGCTGGCTCAAACCAGGGAATGTTTAAAACGTAAAACAAAAACGTAAAACGCGATCGCTTTTAGTGGTCCGACTTTTTAAAGAAGTCTGAGAGCTGCGTTGTTTTTTTTTTCAGGTATACTTAAATGTCTCTTGCGATTATTTAAATTCTGCAAGTTCAAACCTTTTCCTGAACATTTTCACCCAATAAACCCCCAGGCCGAAAAGCCAAAATCACCACCAAAACCCCAAACACCCAAGCATTAGTCCAGCGACTCGACAAATACTGATCGCTTAAAGACGAAAGCAACCCAATCAAAACCCCCCCCAACATCGCCCCGACAATATTGCCAATACCCCCCAAAACCGCCGCCGTAAAAGCTCTCAAACCCGCCGTAAACCCCATCGTAAACACAATCGTATTGTTGTACAAACCCACCAAAATACCCGCCGAACCAGCCAAAGCTCCACCAATCAAAAAAGTCAGAGCAATAATCTGATCTACATTAATCCCCATAATTTTAGCAGCATCGCGGCTTTGAGCAGTTGCCCGCATCGCCTTTCCCAGACGAGTGTACTGGACAAACAGATGAAGCAAAACCATCAATACCACAGCCACTACCAACACAATTAAATCTTTCGTAGTAAATACAATACTCGTTTGAATTCCCAAAAACTTGAGAATATCAACTCGCGGTAACAAATCGGGAAAACTTTTCGGCGCAGCAGAATTAGAACCCATTACCGGAATAAAAGCTTTCAATCCTCCCCAAAATAACCCCATATTTTGGAAAATAAAAGAAACTCCAATTGCTGAAATTAAAGGAGCCAAACGGGGAGCATTTCGCAAAGGTCGATAAGCATACTTTTCGACAACAATATTCAGCCCCGCACAAAACACCGAACATACAATTAAAGCGACTAACATCACCGGTATAGCAATACCTAAAGGTGCGCCATCTTGCATCCCAAAAGCCCCGAACACGGTTAGGGAAGCAAAAGCGCCCAACATATACAAATCGCCGTGAGCAAAATTGATTAACTCAATAATGCCATAAACCATAGTGTAACCCAAAGCAATAATTGCAATCAGCGCGCCGTTGACAATACCAACTAATAATTGTTGAATCAAAACTTCAGGATTGCTGACTATTTCTCCAACAATTTTTGGCAAATCAAATCCTGCGATCGGGCCTAATAGCAAAACTATATAAACTAGACCTAGATATAAGAGAATACTTTTCCAGTTTTTCATGTTTTTGAGTAATGGGGAATTGGGAATTGGGAATTGGGAATCGGGAATTGGGAATCGAGAATTGGGCATGGGACATTGGAGGGAGAAGGAAAAAGGCATAATTTTTTATTATCCCTTCTTCCTTCTTCCTTATTCCCGATATCCGTTACATCCGTTATAAAATCCGTTGCCGAACTTCCCTCTTCCTTCTAATTAATTATTCCGTCTTGAGCGCATTCACGAACTCCCACTTGCCACCTTTAACAACATTTCCTGACATTGTAGTCAAGCTCGTGTCGCCGTTGGTGTCAAAACTCCAAGTGCCGAGTACCCCGTTAAAATCTTTAGTTGCCAACACAGCTTCGCGGATAGCAGCGCGGTCATTTTTGCAAACTTTATTAATTGCGCCGATCGCAACTTTAGCAGCTTCATAGGCGTAAGCTGCATAAGCTTCCGGTTCAGCATTATATTTTGCCTTGTAACTTGTGTACCACTTCGCGCCCGCACCAGTCAAGTCTTGAGGAGGCAAGCCGCCAAAAGTAGCGTAAACTCCTTCGGCATCTTTGCCTGCCGCGTCAATTAAAGCTTGCTCTTTAATGCCATCGGGCCCCATGAACTTAACTGCATCAGCCGCCATCCCGACATTTCTCATGTCTTTAATTATTTGTCCGGCGTTGCTCTCAGTAGTGCCGCCGAAGTAAATCATGTCGGGATTTAAAGCTTTGATCTTATTCATTAACGCCTTGTAGTCGCTAGCTCTAATATCAATTCCCTCTCTTCCGAGGACTTGAATTCCCAACTTTTTAGAAGTTGCTTCAAAAACATCAGCGATGCCTTTGCCGTAGAGTTCTTGGTCGTCGAGAATGTAGACTTTTTGCACGCCTAAAGATTTCGCCCAGTTGCCAGCTACAGCCCCTTGAAGGTCGTCAGCGGGGACGACGCGGGTGAAATTGCGAGTGCCTGTGGGATAATAAAGGTTGGGTTCTTTGGCTTCGCCTTTTCCTGGTTTAGTCAGTCCCGGATAAGTGTTTGCCGGACTGATCATGACGATGTTAGCTTGGTTGAGCACGGGAATGGAAAGTTTGGCGGCACCAGAGTTATAGTGACCGATGACGGCAACTACCGAACCGTCAGCGACGGCTTTGTTGGAGTTCGAGGTTACTTGGGCCGGGTCCCATTTGCCGGCGGCGGCGGTGGCGTCATCGTAAACTTCGTATTGGATTTGGATTTTGCCGTCGCAAGCTTTGGAGTTGGTTTCGGCGAGGGCTTGTTGGATGCCGTTGACCATTGTTTGAGCTTGACCCAAGGCGCTGCCTGTCATCGGGAGCATGGAGACAATTTTGACAGTATTTGGGTCTCCGGGGCTGCTGACTGCGACGGGAGTGGCTGCGGGACTGGTTCCGGGGCTGGCTCCGGGAGTTGTGGCGGTGGGTGCTGGAGGATTTTGACAGCTAGCGCACAGAGAGGCTATTCCGGCGGCAAAAAGTAATTTCCGCAATCCTGCGACGCCGAGATTCTGTGTTGAGTTGGTTTTTGGGGGTGTGGCACTTTTGCCCCCTGACTTCTGGGAAAAGTTCATAGGTTGGTTCGTTTGTTGCTTGCGTCTTAGCATATTTTCACTCTGTAAGTCTGTAAGTCAAGAGTTAGCACAAGTTTAAAAAAATTGTGTCAATTATCAAAAACAGACCTAGAAAGGCAACATCAGGACTTAGGCCGATCGCTCCTGTCTCAAGGGCGGCGGGGGCTGCCAGTACAATGCGTGAGTTCACGATTCCATCGCGGTTAACTAGATCCGCGATCGCAGATTTTAGTAAATGTGTTGACATTGTGTATACAAAAAATTAGCATATAAATATGCTGCTACTAGCTCTAATTACTAATGTGTCTAGCCAGAGGTAACTGTTATGCACCCGCCAGCATCTGAAGGGTCAGTCAGTCAGACCCGCGATGTGACAATCAACATTCGAGCTAAGCCGAATCAACGCGCTCTCATCGATCGCGCGGCCCAATTACAGGGAAAGAGCCGATCGGAGTTCATGCTTGAATCAGCTTACCAAAAAGCTCAAGATGTTCTTCTAGACCGCTGTTTTTTTGGGTTAGATGAAATTAAATTTAAGCAATTTTTGGCGCTGCTGGATGCACCGCCGACGCCAAATCAGAAGCTAAACGCATTACTAAAAACAAAATCTCCGTGGGATTAGATCGAGATTTAGGCCAACTCTGCCCGCCTGAAAAACTGAACTCGTTACATCAAATTGAGACCTTTGATTCAGGCAACAGTCAGTTAGATGAATGGCTCAAGCGCCGCGCTCTGAAAAATGAGTCAGAGGGGGCTTCACGGACTTATGTTTTGTGCGATCGCCAAGCAGTCATTGCGTACTATTGTCTTGCAAATGGAGCAGTAGCACAAACTTCTGCAACGGGTAAAGTCCGGCGCAATATGCCCGATCCGATTCCTGTTATGGTGATTGGACGGCTTGCAGTCGATCGCAACTGGCAAGGTGCCGGCATCGGACGCGCTTTGCTGCGGGATGCAATTCTTCGCACTTTGCAAGCTGCTGAGATTGCAGGAATACGCGCAATTCTCGTACACGCTATCTCCGAAGATGCGAAGCTGTTTTACCAGAAGTGCGGCTTTACTGTTTCGCCGATCGATCCGATGACACTCATGGTGAAAGTTAGCGATGTCATTGCTTAACTTTAGCTCAGACGTTAGTTGCTCTCGTTGGAGGTTTCCTCGCGCATGATTGAGTTGCAATCGGATTTAGAATATGTAGTGAGCGATCGCCTAAAAGTTTCTTTAGATGCGATCGCACAATTTTGCCAGCGCTGGAACATTGTCGAATTTGCACTGTTTGGCTCGGTGCTGCGGGATGATTTTCGCCCTGATAGCGATGTCGATGTACTGGTGACATATGAGCCATCGCACCGCCTCACACTATCCGATCTCTTGAGTATGCAGGAGCAAATAGAGCATTTATTTCAGCGTTCTGTAGATTTGGTGGAAAAAAAGCAGTTAAAAAATCCCTATCGGCGATCGAACATTTTGAAAACCTATCGAGTGATTTATGCAAGCCAACGATCGGGATAGTGCTTCACTTTGGGACATGGCGCAGGCAATCCGTCGGATTCAGGAGTTTACGGCTGATGCGTCATGCGAGACATATCTTGAAAGTGTTTTTATGCAAAGTGCCGTAGAGCGGCAGTTGGGGATTTGGGGGGAGGCAGCTCGAAGAGTGTCGATCTAATTTCAGCAGTTCCATTCCGAAATTGATTGGCGAAATGCGATTAACTTACGAAATATTTTGGTTCACCGTTATGACCAAGTGAGATCTGAAGTTATTTGGAATATTGTTACAAGTGTTTTGCCTAGTTTACTGGTACAAGTAGAGGCATTATTGCCGCCGTTACCTGATGATAGTTGAGCGATCGCCCACAAACAAAATATGCAGGTGAAGCGGAGCTATCCCGTAGGGAATAGCCCCATCGCCATAGTTCCAAAAATATCAACTAGACTGCGAAATTAAATCCGAATCCTTCTTTTCTTTTGAGCGATCGACACTAAAATCTTCATAGTACGATCGCTCAGTATTCACATCCCACAAATCGTGCTTTTCGCCGAGAATATTTCTCACAGCCAGAATCCCCGTCAGCATAGAATGGTCTTGATTGTTGTATCGGTGCATACCGTTTCGCCCGATCGTCTGCAAATTCTCAAATCCCTTCAAAAAACCTTCAAGTACCTGCAAGTGTCCTCGATATTCCCCATCATAAACTGGATAAGCTTTAAGTTGCCGTATGACAACTCCATCTTCCACATCAGCAGTTGTTGCTAACCCCAAACCAACCAATTCGCGAGTTGCTAATTCGATAAGTTGCGTGTCCGACATTTCCCAAATCTCGTCCCCTACGCTACAGAAATATTCCATTCCCAAACAACTTTTGCTGGCGTCAGGAACTAAAGCGGCGCTCCAATTCTTAAAGTTTTGAATTCGTCCCACTTTGACTTCGGGGGAGTGAATGTAAATCCAGTTGTCAGGAAACAAATCCTTGCGATTGACAATCAGCGATACAATCAAAAAATCTCGATATTTGAGCGATCGCGCGGCGTGCAACACCTCTTCTGGCGGCTGCGGCTTCAGTCTTGCTACCAGTGCCGATATCGGCATACTCGTAATAAAATTATCCGCCGAATATTGAACTAATTCTCCGTTCTGCTCAGCAGTAATACTTTTAATTTTATTCCCTTCACGTTCAAAGCTAATGACTTTAGTATCGAGATAAACTTTGCCGTCTTTATTTTCTACAGCTTCCGCGAACTTTTCCCACATCATCCCCGGGCCCAAAGCCGGATAATCAAACTCTTTGATTAATGTTTTAGTGTCGTTGCTGCCAAACAAAGCATTAATAATAGCTGTCGTCAGGGACAATCCTTTAATCCGCTGCGCCGCCCAATCTGCTTGAATTTCCGAACAAGGAATTCCCCAAACTTTTTCAGTGTAAGTCTTAAAAAATGTTTTATACAAGCGTTCGCCAAAACGATTGATCACCCACTGTTCAAAAGTTTTTTCTTCCCGAAGCGGCCAAATTCTAACTTTCAGATAACTCAAAATAATTAGGGTACTCTCAATTATGCCCAAATTAAAAAGAGTATTGAAGGCACTGATCGGATAGTTAAAAAATTTACCTCGATAAAAAATTCGCGACAATCGCGGCACTTTAATAAACTTATTTCCCAGTACCTCTTGCCACAACTGCTGCACGGCTTCAACTTTAGTATAAAAGCGGTGGCCGCCAATGTCGAAACGATAGCCTTTGTAGCTTTCGGTGCGAGCTATTCCCCCAACTTTATCACCTTTTTCTAGTACAACAGGGATGATGCCTTGCTTGACTAGCTCGTAGGCAGCAGTCAAGCCCGCAGGACCTGCACCGACGATCGCAACAGGATAATGTTTCACTCAGCCTACCTCCAGCATTTGAATCGAACTATACAGTTATTTATAACTTGTCAAAGTGATAGATGCACCCGTGAATACCCTGAGAAACTATGGAGCGACCTGATGTTGAAGGACGATTTGCCTTGATTTATTGAGCGGATACTGGCAAGCTAACTTTGCCAGTCAATGGCTTTTTTTGGTATAAGTAGCGACCAGTGCCGATCGCAAATGCCAGTCCGCTGTAAAAGTAGAAAAGCCAGTGCCAAGGAATTGTTTTCAGAGCAAATACGATACCGTGTTTGCGGTGAAAAAATCGGTAAAGCTGTGCATTAATTGCTACCAGTGGTATTGCCAGCAAGCCAGCCACTAGCAGACAGCTCAGCGACCAGCACGTCCCCAAAACTGCCAGCAGCACGGCATAAGTTAAAATCACGCTGATCCGGTTTGAAACTTGCAAATTGAGGTCGTTATTCAATTTGCGATCTCGCCAAATCAGTTCTGTCCAAGGCAGCGCTCGGTAGAAAAAGTCCGCTTTCACCATCCCCATCGGTTCCCACCGCTTTAAATGCTTCACCTGCAATGTTTTGCACAGCCGAATGTTATAACCTGCTTGTTTCAAACGGTAGCCGAGCTCAATATCTTCTATCGAAGCTTGGCGGTAACTCTCATTAAAACCACCCATCTGCAAAAAAATTTCCCGGCGAATCACTCCGCAAGCTCCCCAAAAAGTTGAAGCTTCTTCATTACCTGTTTGGTGCACGTAGTGGTGCAGCAAGTTCCTGTACTGCGATAGAAAATCGGGATCTCCAGGAGCATCGTCGTAAGAGCCGATGAAAGCAGCCAAGTAGGGGTTATTTTTGAACACCGATACCGCATAGCCCACAGCTTCTGGACAAACAGCGACATCAGCATCCACAAAAAACAGAATATCTCCCTTCGCAGCTTGCGCTCCCAAATTTCTCGCTCGGGCTGGGCCCCCGCACTCAGGAATTCTGATTAATTTGGCACCGAATTCCTTGGCCAGACGCCAGGAACCGTCGCTTTCGCCATCTGCTACTACAATAATCTCGATCGGTCTGGGCACAGCTTGAGCCAGTTTTGACAAACAGGTGCGGAAGTAAGCGCCCCCGTTGTGGACTGGGATAATGACGGATACAGTGGGGTCAGCGGTAGAAATCATTACCTAAATTGTTTAAATTGCAGGAACCAAAATTTGCTTGAATTTTATTGTTGCTACTTTACGAAGGGTAAAATTAGCTGTACTTTTTTATTTATAACTCGATTGCTGTTTGTATTCAACTAGATTTTTTGCTGGCATTCTCGATTGGATTTTTCCTAATTCATACCTGTATTCTACGCCATATCTTGCTGAGACTGACCTGATGCAGACAACAGCTTTACAAAATCTTTAAATATAGGATTGTTTGTGTAAACTTGCGAAAAAGCACCAGCAGCATTTTTGTGCGGCTGTCTTGCACCGCACAAGACTGTGATTTTATAAGTAAGCACACCGTATAAAATCAAACATACTTTGTACGGGAACCCGCAGGCTGTCAGGACTTGTCCGGTACAGTTTCTTTTACAGACCTCATCGGCGAGTGACTCCTGAACCAAGTCTCTATCCCGACTTCGGCGTCAATTCACATTTTAGGACTTTTGGCAATATATTTTAAATATAGGTCTTAAAATTTCCGACGGTGTACGATCGGGCTTTCGTAATTTGCTAACATACCCTTAGCTAGATCCCTTTGAGGCAAAACTTTTACATAAACCAGTTTTTATATTACATGGACACCTCCCTAAACAATTTAAATCACCCATTAGTTTCGGTAATTATACCAGCTTTCAACGCTGAAAAATTTATTGTTAAAACATTAGAATCTGTTTTATCTCAAACTTATCAAAACATAGAAGTTTTAGTAGTAGACGACGGCTCTACAGATACAACACCCGAAATCGTCAAATCTTTTGCTCAAAAAGATAGCCGAGTCAGGTTATTTCAGCAATCCAATGCCGGCGTAGCCGCCGCTCGCAACTTAGCAATTGAAAAATCAAAAGGCGAATATATTGCTCCCATTGATGCCGACGATATTTGGTATCCGCAAAACCTAGAAAAACAAGTCGAATGCTTAATTAAATCAAAACAATCTGTAGGAGTTGTCTATTCGTGGTCACTTGATATCAACGAAAAAGACTTATTCACAGGTGGATTTTACAACTCCACCATCGAAGGAGAAGTATACAAAGCTTTAGTTTATAAATATTTTATGGGTAATGCGAGTTCATCTCTGATCCGCCGCATTTGTTTCGAGAGAGTCGGCGGTTACAATTGCCAATTGAAAGCCGAAAACGCCCAAGGCTGCGAAGACTTGGAACTTTTTCTCCGCATCGCCGAGCATTATCAATTTAAAGTAGTGCCAGAATTTTTAGTTGGCTACCGACAGATTTCCAGCAGTATGTCTTGCAACTATGCAGCAATGGCAAAATCTCACTCTCTAATTATGGCAGATGTCCGGGAGCGGCATCCTGAAATTCCTGCCAATATTTATCGCTGGTCTAACAGCAGTTTTTATATATACAATTTAGCAGTTAAAAGCAACCGTAACGGCAACCATCGCAGTACATTATTTTGGCTGTATCGCGCTTTTCGAGAAGATTCATTGATGACTCTTTTACGCCATAATTTGTACATTTTATCAATAGAAAGTATATTAAAAATTCTAGTTTCATCAGTTACTCTATCTCGGTCAGCCTTAAAATCAATATCAACATCAACATCAACAGAGACTGAAGGCACAACAATTTCCACCATCAAGAGGCGAACCATGATTCATAAAATGCTCCCGTCCCAGGTTTATGAAAGAATGCGATTCAATAATTTTGCCAACCGATAACGCGAATAAACCAAAGCTCAAAAACCAGATTTCTTAAAGAAACCTGGTTTTTGAGGCAAGCTATGGAAGAGAGTGAAATCAACGGAAATAAATTTTTGCTTCTTCCTTCTACTTATATATCTCTAAGCGTGAGAAGCTGTAGCGGTTTGAGCTTTCGGCTGCTTACCGTCGGGCGAAATAGATTCCCCTTCAATAAACGAGCGCAGCATCCAAGCCATTTGTTCGTGCTGTTCCATCAAACCAGTCAAAAAGTCTGCGGTTCCGTCATCCTTAAACTCTTCACCGCACTGTTCGACGTGTTGGCGGAGATTGCGAATAATCAGTTCGTGGTCGTCAACTAAACGCGATACCATTTCCGTAGCCAAAGGCAAATCGCCGATATGTTCTTTAATCGAGCCATACTTCAGAAAACCCTCAGCAGTACCAATGGGATAGCCACCTAAAGTTCTCACCCGTTCGGCCATAGCATCGATATTTAGTGTTAACGCCTGATAGTGTTCTTCCCACAACTGGTGGAGCGATCTAAACTGCGGGCCCACTACATCCCAGTGATACTTTTTGGTTTTGATTAACAGGAGATAAGCATCTGCCAGGTCGTGATTCAACAGTTCGATAACGCCTGCACGCTGCTCGTCAGATAGACCTATGTTTAACTTACGCATTGAAATTGTCCCTTCAACTCTAACTTTACATTTATTAAAACAAATTGCGCCAGCCACTTACATCAACCCAGAGGACGATCGAGTTTGATTAAAATATCTGCATTTCAGGTTACAGTAATCGCAATATAGATACCCTTAGATAGATGCAATGAAACTTTTTGTGCCAGGCCGCCTTTGTTTATTTGGCGAACACAGCGATTGGGCCGCAGGTTATCGCCCGCGCAATCCCGCTATCGAAAAAGGCTGCACTTTGATTACCAGTACAAATCAAGGAATTTATGCCGAAGTTAACCAACATCCCACACACTTAATTTTGCGGGCTGCTTTAAATGACGGCACAAAAATTGAAGCTGCACTCCCGATGGAAAAAAATGCTCTGCTTGCTGAGGCAGAAAGAGGAACTTTTTTTAGTTATGCAGCGGGTGTTGCTTATCAATTGCTTTCCCACTGCGACGTGAGAGGACTAGAAATTGACAATTATTTAACAGATTTGCCAATTCAGAAAGGCTTGTCATCAAGTGCTGCAATTTGCGTGTTAGTAGCCCGCGCTTTCAATCGCTTATACGATTTAAAAATGAACCTCCGCGCCGAAATGGAAATGGCTTATCTAGGCGAGACTGCAACACCTTCGCGCTGCGGCCGCATGGATCAGGGTTGTGCCTATGGAAATCGCCCGATAATGATGATTTTTGACGGCACGGGAATGGATGTTGTTGAGCTAAAAGTTGCCAAAGATTTGTTTTTTGTAATCGTTGATTTGGGCGCTAGCAAAAATACTCAAGAAATTCTGGCAAGCCTCAATCAGGCTTACCCGTATGCGGCGAATGAAGTTCTAGAAAACGTGCAGAAATATCTCGGTGCAATTAGTTCTCAAATTACCCAAGCTGCGGCCTCCGCTTTACAGCAGGGAGATGCAGTTAAAATCGGCGAGTTGATGAAAGTTGCCCAGAGGGAATTTGACAGGTATTTAATCCCCGCTTGTCCAGGGCAATTAACTGCTCCAGTTTTGCACGAAATCCTAAACTATCAACCGATTCAGCCTTATATTTGGGGAGGGAAGGGAGTAGGTTCTCAAGGAGACGGGACGGCGCAGTTTATCGTGAAAGATGAGGACACTCAGCAGCAAGTTATCGATATTATAAACAGCGATTTCCCCCAGATGGAATGCCTGAAACTGACAATCCGTTCTCAGTACAGAGTCCGCAAAGCCGTGATTCCGGCCGCTGGTTTCGGCACTCGGATGTTTCCGGCTACTAAGGCAGTCAAGAAGGAATTCTTCCCCATTATCGATCGCGAAGGCCGCGCTAAACCGATAATTTTGGCAATTGTGGAAGAAGCTTTGAGCGCGGGAATCGAAGAAGTTGGTATAGTGGTGCAAAAGGGCGATCGCACTTTTTTTGAAGATTTCTTTAAAACTCCCCCGTCTCCCGAACTTTTCCAAAAATTGTCTCTGCAAAATCAGCAATACAGCCAATACTTACAAGATTTGGGCCAGCAAGTGACAATTCTGACTCAAGATGTTCAGGAAGGATTCGGCCACGCGGTATTTTGTGCTAAAGAATGGGCGAACAACGAGCCATTTCTCCTGCTTTTGGGCGACCACATTTACTCCTCGCAAACTGAAAGTTCTTGCGCGCGCCAGCTATTGGATATTTACTCGCAAGTGCAGCAAAGCGTAATTGGTTTGAGAGTAACACAAGCTGAGGTAATTCATCACTACGGCTGCGCGGCGGGAGTTTGGCAGGAACAAGATTCTATTTTGTCTGTGACGCAACTTTACGAAAAGCCGGATATCGAGTATGCGCGGCAGCATTTAAGCGTAGAAGGAATGGCGGATGATTCATTTTTATCAATGTTTGGGATGTATGTCCTCGATCCTAAAATATTTGATTATTTGGCGGAACATATTAACGGCAATTTTCGAGAAAGAGGCGAATTCCAGTTAACTTCCTGTTTGGATAAATTGCGGCAGTTCGAGGGAATGGCTGGTTATGTTGTGCAAGGGCGGTGTTTTGACACCGGATTGCCGGAGGTTTACCGGCAAACGCTGATCGATTTTCCCATATCTGGTGGGTCGATCGGCTAATCAGTCTTAAATTTGAGGCTGACAGGCTCACAACCCTCAAAAATCCCCATCTAGCCTAATTTTGCCGCGCCGCGTGCTCCGACACCCGATTTTGTCGAGTAACGTCATCAAAAAAGTCTAACCGTAAGGTGCGTCTAAACTCCAGTTCCCAGTCCACCTAGGTGAACTTTGTTGGTTTAGTAGCGGTTTCTAACCGCTGAGAATTTACCGACAATTTGCCGACTATTTAAGGTGACGGTTTATGGTTGAATGAAAATACCGATCGCATTATGAACTCTCGCAGCAGTAGACGGAGGTCGATCGAGCAAACTCCCTCCCAAATACAAACTCGTCGAACTTCCCCCATCCAAATTTAAAGCCTCCACAGCACCCATTTGCTGCAATATCTGCGCCAGTTCCGCGAAATTTGGCCCCGCCCCGCCC
Organism: Microcoleus sp. BROC3; assembly: GCF_036702515.1. Lineage (NCBI taxonomy): Bacteria > Bacillati > Cyanobacteriota > Cyanophyceae > Oscillatoriales > Microcoleaceae > Microcoleus > Microcoleus sp. BROC3. The sequence continues at coordinate 14,402 of NZ_JAUBTQ010000053.1, read as the reverse complement.
GCGCGATTGTGCACGGCTACAATTAGCAAATTCCCCGCAGCAGTTCGCCCGATCGCACTTCTAATTGCTGTCTGTCGAACATAGGCATCGCTAAACCCTTCCGCCTTAGCATCCAGCACAATTCGACTGTTTTGTACCAACACGGGCCCGCCGCCTAAAATATAAGGAAAACGGTTGAAATCCGCAGGGATTGTGTTACTTTCCAAACGCAATAAAGTGCCGATAGAAAGTTGAGGGACAGGGGAAAAATCGGAACGCAAAGCTAAAATATAACCGTTAGCTGGAATGGGAAAAGTTGTCGTTCCCGGCGCACCTCCGGGGGATTGGCTGACAACTCGTGAAGCGAAGCTATCCCGTAGAGAATCGCCCGCAACTGTGACAACTATCTCATTTTCAGACAACGGAGTGTAAGTCGCTCCCCAATCGGGATTGTAGCGACCGATTCCCGATTGTACGTAGGCACTATTGAGATGAGAAACAGGCAAACGTTGATTTGTCGGAGTTATCAAGGTTTCTTGCAAAGTCAAACGGGCGATCGCAAATTCGCCCCGATCGTTCCAGGCGATCGCCCCCCGGTTCAAAATCGGCCCGGAAAGCCATTTATTCTCGCGGCGAATTGCCCCTAAAGCTAACCGATTAATTCGATTGAAAAACCCTGCATTAATTGCCGCAGCCGTTCCCGAAACTTCTGCTGTTTGCAATAAAGGTGCAGTGCCTTTATCTGTCGGCGGATTGCTGAGAATTGGTCGAATTTTTACACCTGTTTGACGCGGATTAACTTCTAACCAAACTACGGGAAAACGCGCAGTTCCTAAATTTTGATACTGCTGCCGCCATCTGACTCCCTGTGTCCAAAGAATATTTTTTTCTATTAACGAATCGGGGCGAATGTCGATAACTAATCGATTGGGATTTCCCAAGCTGAAAACTTGCGGCCGCCAACCTAAAGGTATTGTGACTTTGACTTTGGTTTGATTCCCCGCAAGTTCGACTTTTAGAGATAGTAATTGTTTGCTGGTTTGAAACGCGCGCTGGATTAAGGCGGGTGCGATTTTGGCATCGATCGCGATCGACCATTCTTGACCGGCGATCGGTTTTGCGGGCGTTATTTGCAGCGGGAGAGCGGGCTTGGTCGGGTCGTCTGGTGTTTCGAGGTTTGGCGCTGCGGGGATGATTGGCAGCGGGAGAGCGGGCTTTGTGGGGTCGTCCGGCGTATCTGGCGGTGTGGGTGTCGGAGACGGGCTCGGTGTATCGACAAAGTTAACTTGCCAAGGGGCGGGGCGATCGAGATCTACAACAATGCGATCGCCCCATTCTTTTTCTGCTTGCCGAATTCCGGTAACACTTGCAGTTTGAGAGGTAATTTTCAGAATATTCCCATCAGCAGATATCTGCCAGCCGGCAAGTCTAGCAAAATCGGTAACATCTAAGTAACGATACGGGCCTGTTGCCCGCGCTGCTACGCTTTGAGCGCCGGTTAAAGATACCGAAAACCACTGCACCGGTTGTTTAGCACTGTCGGCGCTGTTGAGCAAATCCACTCCCGCACTTTGCATCAATCCAACGTCGGCAATCCAAGTTCGGAAATTCGCAGCAGTGCTGTTTGCCGGCTGCTGAGTCCAAGCTAGGGGCAGGATGCGGCCGTTTAGAGAAACTTGGCGGCCTTGTTTGATTCTGGAAGCTGGCGGTAGGGATTGAGTCAAAAACCTATAGTCCGACAGGGGTTGAAACCCTTGTCTCATAGCTGAAGTCCTCTCAACAGAACTATCTGTCAATATTTCAGTCGGTTTTAACTGAGATGCTGCACCATTCTCAATTACTTGTTTAGGAACAGGCAAGATGCCTGTGAAGCGAGAAAATTCACTCTTCGCTTCACAGGCATCTTGCCTGTTCTTGAGAATGGTGCAAGATGTGAGTTTTAACCCACTTTCGCTATCAGCCAGGGAATTCATTCCCTGGCGGGCTCTCGAAGCATGAATCAACCCAGCCCTCTCGCCCTCTTGTGCTCTTCCGGGTTGATTCCAAAACAAAGACGGGGCGATCGCCAGTATGGGTAAAATCGAGACTGACAATATTGAACGCCAACAGGACAAATTACATTTCACAGCTTACAACTCACAATTTCATTTAAACCCATGGGTATCTAGAAACCCGGAATATCCCTATGTTTCTTGTTACTAAATGGCGCTAATTGCGTTAAATCCTAGCACGAACGGCTCATGTCGGAATAGAAATCACAAACTCCGAACCCTGCCCCAAGGAGGAATTCACTGCTAACGTACCTCCATGTTTTTCCACAACAATTTGGCGGGCGATCGACAATCCTAATCCAGTTCCTTGACCCACAGACTTGGTTGTAAATAAATGGTTAAATATGTTTTCCTTGACTGAGTTCGACATCCCCACTCCATTATCCTTAATGCGAATCAAAACCTGATTGTTGGATTCGCTCAGAGCAGTTTGAACCGTGATTTGATTGGGTAGGGCTTTAATTTGATTAAAACTGCGCTCCTTATTTGACTCCTCCAGAGCGTCAATGGCATTTGCCAGTACGTTCATAAATACCTGGTTTAACTGTCCGGGAAAGCATTTTACGAGGGGCAAGTTACCGTACTCTTTCACAACTTCAATGGCAGGGCGGAACTCGCTGGCTTTTAAACGGTGCTTGAGAATCAGCAGAGTGCTCTCTAGTCCGTCGTGAATATTGAAAGCAACGGGTCGATCGCTATCTGCCCTCGAAAACGTTCTCAAACTCGTACTGATATTGCGGATGCGATCGACTCCCTCCTGCATCGAGCCAATCAATTTGGGTAAATCTTCTCGCAAATACTCCAAGTCTATATCCTCAATTTTTTCTTCAACTTTAGCTCCTGGCTTGGGAAAACTATCTTGATATACATCGATTAGCTCGAACAAATCTTGTAGGTATTCTTGAGCCGGTTGCAAATTGCCGGCGATAAAGCCTACGGGATTGTTAATTTCGTGGGCTACCCCTGCGACTAAATTTCCGAGAGCAGACATCTTCTCACCCTGCACCAATTGCAACTGCATCTGTTTGAGATCGTGAAGATAAAGCTCTAGTTTTTGGGCGTATTCCTGGGATTGCTGATACAGTCGGGCGTTCTGTAAGGAAATTGCAGCTTGGGAGCACAGGATGTTGAGGATGGCGACGCGATCGCGCGTAAACGCCCCGGTTGTGAGATTATTCTCTAGATACAGAATCCCCATTACTTTGCCTTGATGGAGAATCGGAGTGCATAATACGCTCTTGGGTTGGTGCTCAATCATGTAAGGATCGCCAGCCCAGGTGGTTTGAGTGCTGGCACGATCGAATACCAGGATTTCTTTTGTACGTTTGACGTAGTTAATGATGTTCAGAGGAATTGCTTTGCTTTCTTCAACTAGAAGTGATTCCAAGTCACAATCTTGGCGATTTGTACAGTGTACGGCAACTCTCCACTTTCCACCTTCCTCCAAAATTAATGCTCCGGTTTGTGCTCCGGCATTTTGCACTACTACTTGCATCAAAGTAGTTAGCAATTGCTCTAGTTCTATTTCACTGGAAAGAGCTTGAAAAGCTTTGATCACTGTCGGCAAATCTACTAACTCCAAACTGCTGGTGCTACCGATAATTGTTCTATTCCTGTTAGATAGAGATGATTCACTGTTCGAGGTGTGTGTTGTTTCGGTCGGATTCTGGCGAGTTCGCTCCTGTTGCAGGATCACAGCAAGCAATTCGGGGTAGCGCTGTTCTAGATGGTCAATCTTTGCTTTGGCTCCCCAACGAGCGTAAGCATAGTAAGCATCAATTAAATAGGGTTTTGCCAGTTTTTCTTTGCCCCATTCTAAGTAGAATTTGGCAGCGAGTTCGTGAGCAACTGCTTCTTCGTTGATGTACTCGTTTTCTTGGGCGAAAGCAATAGCCTTGTCGTACATCTCGACCGCTTCTATTTTTTGGTTTAAAACCCGATGCCGTTCTGCCTCTACTAGATAGAATTTATGCAGATGATTCATGGGGGCATGATGCGCCCACTGTTGCATTTTTTCTTGATTAGCTTGTACTCGATCGAGAAGTTTCTGTTGTTCAGACTGTGGAGTATCAGAATACACCGCCAACCTCACTAGAGAATCGTAGAAATGGAAAACAGGAACAACGGGCATTCCTATTACTGCATTTAAATAGTTCTCTGCTAGAGCGATATTATCAATCGCTTCTGAGTATTTTTCAAACCAATAACAAAGTAAAAACTTGTTTAAATATATGTAGGCAAATCCCACTTGGTCATTTGTTTGCTGGTAAACTAGCAACTTGATATGCTCATCGTAGGCTTCACCCTTGAGAATGCAGGAATTTTGACTTTTTCCCAGCAGATTCAAGATAGACTGCCAATAAATTTCTATATAATTCAGCGGTTTTTTTTGTTTAATTTTATCAATAGCATCTCTGTTTCTTGCTATCTCTCTTTCAAGGACAGTGAGTTCTTTGCCACTATAGTAAGCTGAACAGGAATACTGTAATAAATTATAGGCTGCATATTCTCTATCTCCTGTCTCCATTCCGCTCGAATAAGCTGACACCAAAGGCTCTAAGGTTTCTCTGAGATGCTCTTTGCAATGTCGGATCAAGAAATTTACTACGAAGGCTGTCTTGGCTTTGATTTCTTGAGAATTTAACTTTGACACTAGACTTAAAGCCAATTGACCGAACTGATAACCTGAATCAATATCTCCCACAACTCCACAAAGAAGAAAACCATAATTGGCGTAAGCAAAGGGAGAAACGGAAGCATTCCCATATTCGACGGATAATTGTACTTGTTTGCATACAGTCAAAGGCAACAGTGCAGGAGCAGCAAGGTATGCAGTAGCAAAGATACTTGATAAAAGTCTTATGGCTGCTAGTTTATAGGGCTCCCTCATTTGAGGCAGCTCAATTAAATCCTCAATTCGCTTCTCGTTAAAAATTGCCGCAGTTTCGCCTAATGCCTGCCCAATATCAGACGGATTTGGCTCCGAGGGAAACTCTACGCCCAACAGTTTTAAAACTTGTAGTCCCGTATTCAGCGCTTCCTGTAACTTATTTTGCGCCATACAAGCTTGCATCTGTACTTCATATACTTTCACTTTATCCAGTAGCATTTTGGCACAGCTTTCCACGACTGATGCCAATTCTTCCATCCGGTCAAAGTCACCGCACAGATATGCCGCTTCTGCTGCTTCGGTATGCAGCCCTAATGTTAGTTCGTATTGATTTTCCCAACTATTTGCTGTCAGTAATTTATTCCCAACATTGAAATATTCAACCGCAGCAGCATAAGCGGTAGCAGCTTTGGCTTTCTTTCCAGCAACCAGATTCAATCGTGCTAATTGCTCCCGTTCTGCCTCCGGGGTAATTAGCTCAACTCCCACATTTAAGTGATTGACAATATCAAAAATTCTTTCTTCTCGATCGGCTTCGGGCGTATTCTTTAACAGCAGTTGACCGATTTGTAAGTGAGTCGATCGCTTTTGGTCTTCGGGAATCAGGGAATAGGCAGCTTGTTGGACGCGATCGTGTAAAAACTTATATTTGGGTAATTGGTCATGGGTAATGGGTAATTGGTCAGATTCCTTCCCATTACCGATTACCGAGTTGCTATTCCCCTCTACTTGATAAAACTTATAAATTTCACTGATCGGTAAAATTAGCTCGTCTTGTAGTGCCTTCCATAAAGCTGTTGCGGTTTCTACTGGCGAATTTTCATCAACAATTGCTAACGTCGCCAAATCGAACTGATTGCCAATACAAGCAGCTAACTTTAAAACTTCCTGTGTCCTGGTTGGCAACTTTCGCAACTGAAGTGCCATGAATTCTACTACATCATCCGTTAGTGCCAAGGTTCGCACTATGGCAATATCGCACTGCCAATACCGAGATTCAAAATTAAATTCAATTAGCCCATCTTCATGCAAAGATTTGAGGAATTGTGTGCTGAAAAATGGATTGCCTAGGGTTTTCTGATAAACGAGTTCTGTCAAAGGTAGAGCCAACGCTGTAGAACAAGCTAGAGTATCGGCAACTAAACTATTTACGTCGGCTCGATCGAGGGGAGCTAAGGTAATAGTATTCACCTTTGCTTCAGTTTTTTGAATCTCTGCTAACGTCAGCATCAATGGATGCGCTGGAAAAACTTCGTTATCCCGATAAGCTCCAATTAATAAGAGATAGCAGTTATCGGTAGCACTCATCAGCAGTTGAATTAATTTTAACGATGCTGAGTCTGCCCATTGCAAATCGTCCAATAAAATCACTAAAGGATGTTCTTTTGTGGTGAATAATTGAAGAAATTTTTCAAACAACAAATTGAAGCGATTTTGACCGGCACTGCCAGAAAGTTCTGGGACTGGCGGTTGCGGTCCGATAATCCGTTCTAGTTCGGGAATGACTTCAACGATCGCTTGAGCGCTATCGCCCAAAGCTGCCAATATTTCTAACTTCCATTGTTCAACTTTAGCATCTGTTTCCGATAGCAATTGTCCCATTAAATCGCGAAAAGCTTGGACAAAAGCTGAAAAGGGGAGGTTGCGTTGGAATTGGTCGAATTTGCCTTTAATAAAGTATCCCCGCTGTCTCACAATTGGTTTGTGAACTTCGTTGACAACAGCGGTTTTGCCAATGCCTGAGAAACCGGCAACGAGCATCATTTCGGCGCTTCCGGCACTCACGCGCTCAAACGCCTCTAGCAGGGAGAATACTTCGCTTTCCCGACCGTATAATTTTTCGGGGATGATGAAGCGATCGCACAAATCTCGCGTTCCCAATTTAAAGGAAGTAATTTGACCTGTCTCTTCCCATTCGTGCAAACAAGTTTCCAAATCAAACTTGAGTCCGATCGCACTTTGATACCTATCTTCAGCATTCTTCGCCATCAGTTTGCTAACAATTTCAGACAGCCCCAATGGAATGCTATTGTTGAGGTGATGGATTGGGATAGGCTGCTTGGCAAGGTGACAGTGTACCAAATCCATTGGATCATCCGTTTGGAAGGGTAACTTTCCTGTTAGTAATTCGTAGAATGTTACTCCTAAAGAGTAGAAATCTGTGCGGTAGTCAATCCCTCGGTTCATCCGGCCAGTTTGTTCTGGAGATATGTAGGGTAAAGTGCCTTCGAGGACGTTGGGATTTTGAATTTCTTGGGTTTCGCGAGGCAGCAGGGAAGCGATGCTGAAGTCAATCAGCTTGACTTCTTTGCTGGTGGGGTTAATCAGAATGTTGGCGGGCTTGAGGTCTTTATGGATGACGTGGTGGCGATAAAGTCCGTCAAGGGCGTTGGCAATTTGAATTGCCATAGGAAGAAACTCGTTAACTGGCAAGCCTTCTACAGGTTCCTTGCTAGCTTCTGCTATACTAGCGAGGTAGCTACTTAAGGAAATTCCCCCAAAGTCTTCCATCACCAGAGCATAGTGGTTATGGTAAGTCTCCAGGCTGTATGCCTTAACACTGCCAGGGATCTCTAAGTTTTTAGCAATGATGTACTGGTTGCGGAAATGAACCAGTTCGTTGAAGCGGGGAAAGTCATTTCGCAGCAGTTTGATCGCGACGGGCTGCCCATTTGAACACCGAAAGCCACGATAAACTAGAGTTCGATTGCCTGCGTATATTTGCTCGTTAATGTGATACCCTAGAAAAAGATTTGTGATGTTAGTCATACCTACGTATTCCTACTGTTTTTGTTAAGCATGAAGCTTCTTAGAGTTAATATCTAATATTGTCCCTCTATCTGCTGCGACATTCATTGAATTACATTTTTCTTAACATATTTGGGATGCCAAACTATGAAAGAGCGATTTGAAAAACAAGACTTTAATTTTCGATCTAATCGCTGTTTGTATGGCAGTTGAGACTAAGAAAATGACTTAGCTTTAGCTGATTGAACGACAGCAGTTCAGGGAAGAGGAACTTAAGAACCTAATTAACAGGCGTGGCCTAATTATGGGATGATTTTTGACACTCTCGGCCCTAAATGGAGTGAGATTGTTGATTAAAAAAGGCTGCGCTGGTTCTACCAGATACTCCATAAATATGTCAGAAATCCTTGAAATAGCCTTCATTGATGAGTTACAAACGTTTTTGGGTCAAAAAACACAAATTAGGGTTGTGGACAACTGTCCACCTGTTTCGGCAAGCCATATTAGCCTGGGTTCTGGACGATCGCTGACAAGACTTGCGCGCAAACTCTGAGTGTAATGGGTGAAATTTTATCAATTTTTTGATAAACTTGATGTTCGCGGCTTGAGAGTTGACTTCACAATAAGACAGGTTTCACCAGTTGTGAACCGCGCTGCTACATTGCACCTACCGACTGAGCGGGCAGGTGGCTTTTGTTTCTGCGGGCGCTGACGAAAGCAACTCAACAGCGCAGCAAGCAAAATAACGCTAAAGTTACTATCTACCTGAGTCCGCAAGGCTACCCTTCCGAACTCGGGAAAAACCCACACAAAAAACTAGATCGCCTGCAATGTGTGTAGTCGCAGGGCGGCGATTGCCCAAAGAATCACTGCTTTTTAACAGCAGGGTATTCTAGGAGACATCTCCGAGGGGATGCGAGCGAGATAATTTAAAATCTGCAAACAGGGTTTCAGTGCTAAGTACAGGCCGCATAGACGTAAATTTTTATCAAATCAGCTTCCAACGTGCTGTCTTAAAGTTTACTAGGCTCCCACCGCTCGGCAGCCTTCTCTCTCCGAGCTATAAAAACGCATCAACCACACAATCACGGAAATAACATTCAATCAACATGGGTAACACGATCGATCCAAACAGAAACAGAAACGTGCATCAGACTGAGCGAGGAACTCCATTCGCCGGCCAAAGCTGGTTAGTGGAAGAAAGAGATGCCTGCGGTGTGGGCTTTATTGCCAACCAAAGCGGTGAAGCCACCCACTCGATTATTGAGAAAGCCCTTCCAGCTTTAACTTGTCTAGAACACCGCGGCGGTTGCAGTGCCGACCAAGATTCCGGCGACGGTGCGGGTTTGATGACCGCGATTCCTTGGGAATTGCTGGATACTTGGTTTGCCGAACAGGGAATTGTGCCTCCGGCGCGGGAAAATTGCGGCGTGGGAATGCTGTTTCTGTCTCAAGATAAATTTCAAGCGACTATAGCGCGGCAGGTGGTTGAGCAAGTTCTGACCGATCGCGGGCTGAAACTTTTGGGATGGCGCCAAGTTCCCATTGTACCGTCGGTTTTGGGCGAGCAAGCGCTAGAAAATCAACCTCAAATCGAACAAGTAATTGTCAGTTCACCACACTTAGCCGGAGACGAACTCGACAGACATCTATTTCTGGCGCGCCGCACGATCGGACACGCGCTGTCAAATCGCCCCAACTTCACCCGCGAAGACTTTTATACTTGCTCTTTCTCCTGCCGCACGATCGTCTATAAAGGAATGGTGCGATCGGCCGTACTGGCAGAATTTTACCCAGACCTGAAAAATCCCGCTTATAAAAGCTCTTTTGCCGTCTATCACCGGCGCTTCAGCACCAACACCCTGCCCCGCTGGCGCTTAGCCCAGCCGATGCGCTTGCTGGGACACAACGGAGAAATTAACACGCTGTTGGGCAATATTACTTGGATGAAGGCGCGGCAAGCGAATTTAGCTCACCCGAATTGGAGTCAAGCTGATATCGACACGTTCAACCCAATTGTCAATCCCGAAAGCAGCGATTCGGCAAACTTGGACAACGTGATGGAGTTGTTGGTGCACTCCGGCCGCACCCCCCTAGAATCCCTGACAATTCTGGTGCCCGAAGCCTACAAAAATCAACCGGATTTGGCTCCCTATCCAGAAATTGTCGATTTTTACGAATATTACAGCGGCATTCAAGAACCTTGGGACGGCCCCGCACTGCTGGTGTTCAGCGATGGGAAACAAGTAGGTGCTACGCTCGATCGCAACGGTTTGCGGCCGGCCCGCTACTGCATTACTAAAGACGGTTTGGTAATTGTGGCTTCCGAAGCCGGAGTTGTCGATATTCCCGAAGCAGATATTGTCGAAAAAGGCCGTTTGGGGCCAGGACAAATGATTGCAGTTGACCTGCAAACTCAAGAAATTCTCAAAAATTGGCAACTCAAACAGCGAATTGCTAAGCGGCATCCCTACGGCGAATGGCTGCAAAAACACCGCGAAACCTTGGAACCGCAGCCTTTTGCCGAAACCCCAACCCTCGACTCGCAAACGCTGTTGGCAACCCAAACTGCTTTCGGCTACACAGCCGAAGATTTGGACATGGTGATCGTCGAGATGGCGAGTTCTGGGAAAGAACCGACTTTCTGCATGGGCGACGACGTTCCCTTGGCTGTGTTGTCAGAAAAGCCTCAGTTGCTGTACAACTATTTCAAACAGCGGTTCGCTCAAGTGACAAATCCGCCGATCGACCCCCTGCGCGAGGGGATGGTGATGTCGCTGACGATGAATGTGGGCCTGCGGGGCAATTTACTGCAAGCAATACCAGAAAATGCCAAGCGGCTAAAAATTGATTCCCCCGTACTCAACGACGCTGAACTGTGTTTCTTGAAAGAGCAAAAGTCTTTCCCCGCAACCGAATTGTCAACGCTTTACAAAATTGCGGCCGGGCCTGGCGGTTTGAAAACCGCAGTCGAGCAACTTTGTCAAAAGGCGGCTCAAGCCGTGCGCGAGGGTTCGAGAATTCTGATTTTGAGCGATCGACTTTTGAAGAAAGAAGGCGATGGATCTTCTGTTGGATTGAGTGCAGAATGCACTTATATTCCGCCCTTCCTGGCAGTTGGTGCGGTTCACCACCACTTAATTAGCGTCGGTCTGCGGATGCAAACTTCGCTGGTTGTGGATAGCGCCCAATGTTGGAGCACTCACCACTTCGCTTGTTTGCTCGGTTACGGGGCGGTGGCTGTTTGCCCTTACTTGGCATTGGAAAGCGTGCGCGCCTGGTGGTCTGACCCCAAGACTCAAAATTTGATGCAGCACGGCAAAGTTCCCAATATTACCGTGACGCAGGCTCAAGCTAGATACCGCACAGCGGTGGAAAACGGGCTGCTGAAAATTATGTCGAAAATGGGGATTTCGCTGCTGTCTAGCTATCAGGGGGCGCAAATCTTTGAGGCGATCGGCATTGGCGGCGATCTGCTCGATTTGGGCTTCAAAGGCACTGTTTCCCGCATCGGCGGTTTGAGTGTCGCGGAACTGGCTAACGAGGTAATGTCTTTCCACAGTCAGGCTTTCCCAGAATTGGTTCTGAAAAAGTTGGAAAACTTCGGCTTCGTGCAGTACCGCCGGGGCGGCGAATATCACATGAACAGCCCGGAAATGGCCAAGGCTTTGCACAAGGCTGTGACTACTTTTAAGGCTCAAACTAACAGTAATGGCAACGGGGCCGAACCCAAAATGACACCAATTGGTGACAAAAATTCGGAAAGTGCCTACGACCATTACGAGGTTTACAAGAAACAGCTCGAAAATCGCCCGGTAACGGCTTTGCGGGATTTGCTGGATTTCCAGAGCGATCGTCCTCCCATTGCGATCGAAGAAGTAGAATCTGTAGCAGATATTGTCAAACGCTTCGCCACGGGCGGAATGTCTCTCGGCGCTTTGTCCCCGGAAGCCCACGAAACGCTAGCGATTGCCATGAACCGCATCGGCGGCAAATCCAACTCCGGCGAAGGCGGCGAAGACCCGGTGCGCTACAAAGTGCTAAACGATGTGAGCGAGGCGGGTTTCTCACAAACGCTACCTCACTTGAAAGGTTTGCAGAACGGCGATACAGCTTCTTCATCCATCAAACAGGTAGCTTCGGGACGCTTCGGGGTGACTCCTGAGTATCTGATGAACGCCGAACAAATCGAAATTAAGATCGCACAAGGTGCGAAACCGGGTGAAGGCGGTCAATTGCCGGGGGCGAAAGTGAGCGAGTACATTGCTTATTTGCGCCGGTCGAAACCTGGTGTCACCCTGATTTCGCCTCCTCCTCACCACGACATTTATTCGATCGAGGATTTGGCACAGTTGATTTTTGACTTGCACCAAATCAATCCGAAAGCAGGAGTTTCGGTGAAGTTGGTGTCGGAAGTCGGCATCGGGACTGTAGCCGCTGGTGTCGCCAAGGCAAATGCTGATGTGATTCAAATTTCCGGCCACGATGGCGGCACCGGTGCTTCACCACTGAGTTCGATTAAGCACGCAGGTTCTCCGTGGGAACTCGGATTGACCGAAGTCCACCGGGTGCTGATGGAAAATAAATTGCGCGATCGAGTTTTGCTGCGTGTTGACGGTGGCTTTAAAAGCGGCTGGGACGTGATTGTAGGCGCTTTGATGGGCGGCGAAGAGTACGGGTTTGGCACGGTGGCAATGATTGCAGAAGGCTGTATTATGGCTCGCGTTTGCCACATGAATAGTTGTCCCGTGGGCGTGACAACTCAACAAGAACACTTGCGGAAACGGTTCCCCGGTACACCGGAACACGTTGTTAATTTCTTCTATTTCGTAGCACAAGAAGTGCGGAGTTTGCTGGCGAAATTGGGTTATAAGTCGCTCGCAGATATCATCGGCCGCGCGGATTTGCTGAAAATGCGCGATGGGGTGAAACTAACTAAAACCCAAGCGATTAATTTGGATTGTTTGACCAAGTTACCGGATACTAAGAGCGATCGATCTTTCTTGATCCACGGCGACGTACACACCAACGGGCCTGTGTTAGACGACGATTTGCTCGCGGATGCTGAGATTCAAAGTGCGATCGCCAATCACGGCACTGTTAGCAAGAATGTAAAATTGGTGAATACCGATCGCACTGTGGGAGCGCGTTTAGCAGGTGCGATCGCACAGCAACACGGGAACACCGGCTTTAGCGGTCAAATCACGCTCAACTTCACTGGTAGCGCGGGCCAAAGCTTCGGCGCGTTCAATTTGCCGGGGATGACTCTGGTACTGTCAGGCCAAGCCAACGACTACGTTGGTAAAGGGATGCACGGCGGCGAAATCGCGATCGCACCCCCGGCTGGTGCGACTTATGATGCTTCTGAAAATGCGATCGTCGGTAACACTTGTTTGTACGGTGCGACGGGGGGAACTCTGTTGGCTGCGGGTAAAGCTGGCGAACGGTTTGCGGTGCGTAACTCGATGGCGAAAGCAGTCATTGAAGGTGCGGGCGATCACTGCTGCGAGTACATGACTGGCGGCGCGATCGTCGTGTTAGGAAAAGTCGGCCGCAACGTCGGCGCTGGAATGACTGGCGGCTTGGCTTATTTCCTCGATGAAGATGGGACTTTCCCGGCTCATGTCAACGGGGAGATTGTGAAGATGCAGCGCGTTTGTACGGCGGCTGGGGAGGCGCAATTGAAGGAGTTGATTGAGGCTCAGTGCGATCGAACTGGCAGCAAGAAAGCTGCGAAGATTTTAGCAAATTGGTCGGAATATTTGCCTAAGTTCTGGCAAGTTGTGCCGCCAAGTGAAGTGAATTCGCCGGAGGCTTCGGAACAAAAGATTGCTGTGGAAGTTTAATTTTGCAGTTGATTAAATAGATGAGGGGCGACGCGAGTTGCCCCTTTTTTGCATCTACCGGACTTATACCATTTCTCTAAAATCGTGCAACACTCTTCGATCCCCCCTAGCCCCCCCGCTGCATTGCGGGGGGAACAAGAATACTGTTGCATTCTTTTTTAAAATTGGTATTACACGGATAGTTCACAAAACCTCAAAAAACCCTCTTGCTCCCCCTTAGCAACGGGGATAAAAAAAGCCAAGCAAGCAACGAAAAAACCTCTTGCTCTCCCCCCTTAGCAAGGGGGGGCTGGGGGGGGTAAAAAAAGCCAAGCAAGCAACGAAAAACCCTCTTGCTCACCCCCTTAGCAAGGGGGGGCTGGGGGGGGTAAGAAAAGCCAAGCAAGCAACGAAAAGACCCAAATATAAAAATGACAAAACTTTACAACAAAACCTCAGAAAAACTCAAGCGACAGCGGCTTGGCAGAGAAATGACAAAAGCTGAAAAACGTCTCTGGGAGAAAATCAAAAACAGACAGCTTGAGAATTGTAAATTTCGCAGACAGTACAGCGTAGCAGAATTTGCGATCGATTTCTACTCGCCGGAAATCAAGTTAGCACTAGAAGTTGACGGTGATAGTCATTTTCAAGAAGGTGCTGTAGAATATGATGCGGAAAGGCAAGAATTTATTGAATCAGCAAGAATTAATTTTTTGAGGTTTACAAATGATAATGTTTATCATAATTTGGATTGGGTTCTAGATGTGATTGTAGATGGGATTAAATCGCTGAGAACATTAGGTGTTTTACCCCCCCCAGCCCCCCCTTGCTAAGCTATGCCTTACTCACATCTTTCTTAACAAAGGCGCTCCGGCTTCAGCCGGAACGACCTCCGGGCGCTCGCTGCCT
>NZ_JAUBTQ010000052.1:0-50874 GCF_036702515.1 Microcoleus sp. BROC3 | reverse complement strand
CACAACCGCTCATGTCAGATTTTTTGTTTCCTACCCTTCTAGCATAACTGGGGTTATATTTAATTGCAAGCCCCTTACATTGGACTGTGCCGAAGCTCAGCACACCAGAACAGGGTGAACGATGGAGTGATTTGATGCCTTTGCTCACCTGGCAATTATGGTTAGCTAAAGATGTAGTCAGAGAAATCCGTTTGCAGGCGGCAAAAGTCTCTGCTTGAATTGACGCCTGGAAGGGTTGTACAATCAATGCTTCCACTTTTAATCAGGATTGGAAGTCCGGCTGTTGCTCCTTTCGCGGCGAGGAAATTCAGACGGATGGCAAACAGGAAAACCTCGCACTCCAAAATGCCGCTATCCTGTGGTCAAAAAGGGTAATGGTCGGTTCCAAAACTCGTCAAAATCGATTAGTTAACCTTTCTACTCTCTCTAAATTTACCACCATTTCTACTCAGCTAACGCCCTTGTCAATTTGTGCTTAGTCTAAACTCCAATGTGCTTTTTCCGTTCGGGAATCTTCACTAACTTCAATTCCACCAAATTGGTTTGATCGAGCTGTTTCAAACCAGGTCTTGACTTGTTTGTAAAGAGTTGGATGATTCTTTTTGAGGGTAACGACATAATCGGCTTTTTTTAGACGAATGAGCCGAACAATTTCAGTTTGAGCACCCATAGAATCCATCGTAATCATCGCTCCGGTGACGTGATTAATTCCAAGAGGGCTGGTATAGCTGTGATTTCATGATTAATGGTTTTGAACTTTAACTTGTCCGAGTACCAACCGATTTTCACTCGCCCACGCTGTCACTAAATGTAAATTATTTACGCCGTTTTTTCGGTCATAAGAACCTGGGAGGCTTTGGCCATCAATCGGGATAACTTGTTGGCAAACTGGCCCAATTAATTGTTTAACCCATTCAGTCAACTTTTGTTCTAAAACTTTCGGGTCTAGCTTTTCAAAAACTCGTCGTCAGGTATCATCGCTCGGGATGCCATTGGGTAAGTCTAAAAATTTTTGCAACCATTGCTGCTTACTGATTCCATAATTTTCCATGTCTTCCCATCCATCACCTCCAGCTATTGTAGATAATATGGCAATGACGAGAATGTCTTTAAGTAGGTGGCGTTTGGTTCGGTTCACTCTTGGGTCGGGTACGTCGTCAAAATAACTTGACAAGCTCCCTTGTAACTCTTGCATGGAAATAGGTTGGGGCGGGTTTTGTGGTTGCTTTGATTTAGGCGTTGCGAAAACTGGCGCGAATCCTTGATTCATTGAGTTTTACCCACCGCAGGGCGACTTAGCTTTTAAGACATTATAGAATCGCTAATACCTAAATCCCCCAGCCTCTATAGTCGTATTTTTGTCAAGTACAATTTATACCAAATTAGATGAGCTTACCCTGGTTCCCCTGCCACAACATCAACTATATCTCTACCATCTGGCATGATAATTATTTGACTTTTAAATGTATGATTACTCTTCTTGCCTGAAAAGTATTTTTCTTGTTAATCACGAGTTCCAGGTCTTTCTCTGACTTGTTCGTAGGTATCTACTATTAATTCATATTCTGTGAGTATTTCCTTAACTATTGCATGGTCAGCAGCGTTTTTTTTTACTTGTTCCAGCAAGCTAGATGGTAGCAATCAAAGCAGGCGCGGCAACCAATAGTTAAATGTATCATTAGCTGTAGACTCACTTACTCCAAACTGGATGCCCAGAAGTTGAAATGTTGTCATATGCCTCAGATAGACCAAGGTTAAAATTATTTGTTTGGGAAGAGATAGTTTGGGTTTTCGACCGACTCCACCAGCAATAATTATCACTTTCTTGGCTTCTACTAAAGCTTGTTTTTCATGATGTAATCGTTCGGCATTTTGGAGCAATTGTTGTAACTCTTCATAGGCCAGACCAATTAATCGCTGTGTTTCTTTATAATTCTCTTCAATATGATTCAGGATGTCGCTCATGTTTCTGTGTAAAAAATGTCTCTTATGTTCTTTTAGCACATAATGTTACTATTTTGGAGATGTCTTGTGTATTTTCGTAAAAAAACCCGGTTTCTGAGCACCCCGTAAGTCCTATAAATCAAAGCAACCACGATTCAAAATAACCAACAGGCGGCGCATCGTCATACAAAATTTGAGCTTTGTCTAAATTAGCTACAGCTTCCGCCAATTCTGTACCTAATTTTACTTCCCGCGCTCTTTCTGTTAAGGGAAATGAAAATTGATAGCCATCTTGCAAATATTTTGCCCTAGCAACAATCTCATTCTTCTCTAAAATAGCGCTGTTACTACCAATCAAAACGCTGTTAATATTTTTCCACGGACACACGCACACCTGAGAAAACACGCTTTGAAAAGTCTTGATTTTTTCCGCATAAAACTCATCTCTTTGCAGCAGATTTACTAGCACAACTCCCTCCCTTGACAAGCGTTTTTCGCAGAGTTGATAAAATTCCTTGGTGGCCAGCCTGTGCGGAAAGTAGCCGTTGCCAAAAAATACGTCGGTCATGATGATATCGTACTGATTATCTGGTTTTTGCTGTTCTAGATACTCTCTGCCGTCTTGAATTACTACCGTCAGCCGATCGTCCAACTGCACCCCAAAACACTGTGTAGCTGCTTCGATCGCGATCGGATCGACATCCGCACATTCTATAACAGTTTCCGGCAAATAGTGGTGCAAAACTAACGGAATTCTGCCGCCGCCAAATCCAGCAATGTAGATTCTTTGAGGTTGGTTTTGCCACACTAAACCCAACATCATCGCCTGAGTATATTCAGACACTAGATGTAAAGGATTGTTGAGGTCGAAAACAGATTGCAGTAAATCTGTATGCAAATTAACTTTTTCTACTAAAGATAGTTTAATGTGCGATCGCTCTTTTGTGACTGCAACATAGTGAACACCAGACTCTTTGCAAAAAATAACTTTGTCTGGCTGTTGCTGCAGCCAAGCCAGCCGCTGTTGAATGGCAGCTAAATTCATACGTTGCCACTTTTGGCGATCGTCAATCATTTAATACCAAATCCCACTTATTTTTTAGTCTGCACAGGCGGACGAGAGTTTGTGTAAATGCGATTTTAATCGCCGATATATATAAATTAAGCAGACAGTACCCGCTTGTATGCCACCAACTCCAAACCCGAAATCGAAAAATCCACTCTTTCCCAATCTTGTTTGTCACCTTCCAAATTTTCAAAGGCTGCTGAGGTGAGCAAAATCTCTCCCCGTTCCGCCAAATCCTCTCCCAGCTTGGATGCCAGATTAAATTCGGAACCGTACATATCCTCTCCTTCCAGCATCAAAACATCGCCACAGCCGATACCAATGCAGAGGTGAATATCCATTTCCGGCGGCAGTGTCGTGTTGACAGCCGCCGTGTGTTTCACAGAGTCGATCGCAGCTTCCACCGCCGATTTTACATCAGCAAAAACTGCAAAAATATTGTCTGCTTCCTCCTTAACTACAGTGCCACCGTATTCTGAAATTATCGGTTTTACAATGCCGTGCATCCGGTGAATCATTGCCAAAAAATGAATGATTCCGTAGCGGACTGTCGTGCGCGAAAATCCAGACATATCCATTACTAAAATAGCGTAATTTTTGCGAAAACTTGCATTAATTTTTTCATCAATTTCAGCCCTTCTTTCGGGATGTTCGTTTCTTTCTTGCAGCAACTTTTCCAAGTTAGCGCGGTTATTTGTTTTCATTTTAGTTTAATTAAATTCCCAATCGCGACACAGTTCTTGAGGGCGACCAGCCGGATGCACCGCACAATTGATGCCATCCTTGCCGTAATAATAATCGCACACTTTGCAAGGTTTAGTTTGCTCTAATTTTTTCATTAAAATTGCCCGAATTGTCTGGACTCGGTTGCGATACTTGTTTGCATTCGAGTGACTCGGTTCAATTGCCAAAGCTTGCTCGAAAGCGGCTAAGCTGGAATCGTACAATTTAATAATTTGAGCGCTATATTTTGTCCAAGCATCGGCATGGCTTTGATACAGTTCGACTGTACTTAAGTTTAAAATTCCGTATTCCGTCCAAGCGTCGGCTGAAGCTCGATCGAACTTAATATTGGCATTGAGCAAAACTTTTTTGATCGTTGCCAAAAGTTCCCTCGGCTGCCAAGGTTTGCTAACATAAGCCTCGGCTCGATCGATCGCCCTCGAAAATAAAGCTAACTGCTGTCCCTTCCCTGTTAAAAATACCACCGGTATGTTCCGAGTTTCGGGATTAGCTTTAATTAAACGGCAAACGCCGTAGCCGTCTAGACGGGGCATTATGACATCTAATAATACTAAATCGGGGCAATTTTTCTCAATTTTAGCCAGCGCTTCCACACCGTCAGATGCTTGAATTACATTCAATCCGCTGCACCTCAACTGATGTGAAATGCACTCCCGCTGGCTGCGGGAATCTTCCACAACTAAAACTGTACTCATCACTCCCCACCTGGTTTTTGAGGTAAACTTGTCCGCTGCTTCGAGTTATCCTTGCTGAAATCAGTTTACCCGCATTGGATGAATTTGCTATCACTGGCGATCTATATTTCCTCAAATTGCAACAAATCTTAAACTGGGAAGCAAAGGTGATACTTATCAGAAAATGCTGGTTGCCAATAAGCGGATAATTGTTCAAGGTTTGGGTGGGAAATATGCGGCTTTTAAGCCTTAATAACGGCAAATCGTACTGATGTCGGACCAAAACCTTGTTGAATTGCAACAGATAATCGGCTACTGTATACGTTAAAGTTCTTAAGGACGACAAATGAATAAATTGCTCCTCACTTTACTTGTAAGTCCGACGCTGTTTGGATCTGTGATGTCTTTGAGCGCGATCGCAAATCCCGCTCAAATTGGGAAAACACCAAGCCAATCGGCTGATTCGCCCCAATGCGTGCCCTCGCCCCACACTCAGCGCCTGACTTGCGTGCGCCTCCCCGGCAAAACCGCTGCTGCTAATTCTAAACCGAGAATTAGTTGGCAGCGCCCTGCTGACGAACAGACGGCGATGCTCGATTTTACGGAAGAAGAAAGCGATGCCGCCGTGGCGATGTTTGGCTGCGACTGCCCGCTTTGTATCAATTCGCTGCGCCTGTTGCGGGGTGTGCCGCTTTTACCGGTGTGAAGCAGATCGATCTCATATGTTGCACCATTCTCAATTAACCTTTTATGAACAGGCAGGATGCCTGTTCCACAAGAAAATTTATCTTTTGTGGAACAGGCATCTTGCCTGTTGCTGACAATGGTGCAAGATATCGTATCGATTGTCAATTAACCTTTTATGAACAGGCAGGATGCCTGTTCCCCAAGAAAATTTATCTTTTGTGGAACAGGTATCTTGCCTGTTGCTGACAATGGTGCAAGATATCGGAGAGAAATTGTAGTCAATTTGTTCCAGGGTTTCTAGAGATTTTGTATCTCTCAAAATCGGGGTTCTACTTTTTAGCTAGAACTTGTTTAAGTTGAGCAGTTGCTTGCTCAATTTTTTCGATACTTCCTGGGTTGACCAATCCGTAATAGTCAAAAACGTAAACTCGATTATTTTTTGTGGCTGTTAGTTGATTCCAAAATGAATCAGATTTAAATTGGTCTAAAATTCCTTCTCCCCGATCGACTACAATGATTACTTCGGGATTAGCCTCTAAAACCTTTTCCGCTGAAAGCGTTACGTAGCCTCGCACGGGGCTATCTCCTTGCAATTGGGCTGCGACATTTTTCACGTTAAACTTACCCAGCAAATCTCCAGCCCAACTGCTTTGATTCGGCGATAAAATCGGTTGTCTGCTTACCAAAACTAAAGTGGCGGGACTTTGATTCGGGATGTCTGCTAAAAATGTTTGGTAGCGTTTTAACAGGGGTTCGGGATTCGTATTGAGGGATTTAGCTAAAGTTGTTGTTAACTCTTCTAGGGATTTCCAGCTATCCACTTGAGTGAGTAAGGTTTTAATTCCAAGCTGCTGCAATTTTTGCATTGTTTGGTCGTGAAATCCCGACGCACCTACCACCAAATTCGGTTTCAGTGCGATGATTTTTTCCAAATTGGGAGGGGTGCGTTCGCCAGTGACTGCGGTAATTCCTGTAAATTTGGGGTTGCTGCTGACTAATTTGCTGCCGGGAATTCCTACAAGTTTGGTTTTGTCGAGTTGATGGATAATATCGGCGGTTAAAGGTGTTAAAGCTACAATTTTTTGTACAGATTCGCTGTTAGTTGTTTGTGGCTGATTTGCTTGCGAAACAGCAGGAGTTGATTGCTGAAGTTGGGGTGGAGTGGCGGCGGAGCAAGCGGCAAATGCTAAACTCAGCAGCAGGATAGCGGTACGAGAAAACAAAGTTTTGTACATAGTTTAGGCTGGAGTTACAGCGAGTTTAGGTGCGGTTGAGACAGAATTGACGGGAAGTTCGATCGCACTTTAGCGCTTAATGATTTAAATATCAATAGTTTACGGTAGATTTTGTATAAAAAACCGCCTTTCTTGCCTGAATGCGAAGTTTTTAAGTATCTCTTAAGTTTTATTCCACCCTTGGGAATCAAGACTAGGCAATAGTTTAAAGCCTGTGGCACTCAGATATAACAGCGGATTGCGGCAATCAGTTAATAGAAATAATTATGAATCAATTGAGAACTTAGTGCGCTCGCAAAATTTACATTGAGTATAAATATATTAAGTGTGAATAGTAGGAGCGATAGCACAAATTTGCAAGCCTACAAAAGTTTCTAAAATGATAGCTTCTACGCCAAAAATCCGAGCTAAATTATCAGGAGTTAAAACTTGTGCGGGAGTTCCCACACAAAATAGATCCCCTTTATTTAACATAGCAATCCGCGAACTGTACCTAGCAGCTAAATTAATTTCATGCAGCACTGTAATAATCGTCAAGTTGTGTTTTATATTTAGTTTTTTAAGCAGTTCCAACAATTGCAACTGATAGGAAATATCTAAATAAGTAGTAGGTTCATCTAACAGCAAAACTTGCGGATTTTGAGCCAAAGCTAAGGCGAGGAAAGCGCGCTGGCGTTCGCCTCCTGAGAGTTGTTCGACGGGGCGATCGCGAAATTCTTCAATCCCAGTTTGACCGATCGCAACCTCCACCTTTTCCGCATCTTCCTTGCTCAATTCCCACTGCCACCAACCCTGATGAGGAGAACGCCCCAAACTAACTAATTGCCTTACCGTCAAACCTTCCGGTACTGTTTGCTGCTGCGGCAAAATCGCTAATTTTTGAGCGACAACAGCAGCAGGTTGAGTATGAATTGCTTTGCCATCAAGCAACACACTTCCTTGCTGCGGAGTTAGGATGCGGCTAACTAACTTTAAGAAAGTAGACTTACCAGAACCGTTGGCACCGATGAGACTCAACCACTCACCAGGTTGTAAAGATAAAGTGATGTTGTGGGCGATCGCAACTTCGCCGTAACCACCAGTTAAATTTTGAATTTCTAAAGACATTATATTTAGTAATTGGTAATTGGAAAATTTAATGACAACTGACAACTGCCAACTGACAACTGACTAATAACTAGAACGCCGATAAAGCAGCCAGACAAACAGCGGAGAACCCAACAAAGCCGTAACCGTACCCACAGGCAATTCTACGGCACCCAAACGAGCCAAAAAATCAGCAAAAGTCAGCACCCAAGCACCGCCGATCGCACTCAGCGGCAATACAAACCGATAATCATTACCAACCAACAAACGCACCCCGTGAGGCACAACCAATCCCACAAAACCAATCAATCCGCCGATGCTGACAGCACTCGCAGCTAGCAAAGTAGCAACACCCCCAATCAACAAGCGCGATCGCACCAGCGAAACCCCCAAACCAACAGCTAAATCGTCGCCCAAAGCCAGCAAATTTATCGATCGACCCAAAAAACATCCTAACAGCAAAGCAGCCAAAATATAAGGTGCAGCCACCTGCAAATCCGACCAACCGCGACCGTTCAAACTGCCGATCAACCAATTCAAAGCAGCTTGCAAGCGGCTGTCTTCAGCTAACAGCAGCAGTGTAGTTTGTATTGCCCCAAACAGAGAACTCACAGCCACACCCGCTAAAACCAAACGTTCCACAGAAATCCCCGTTTTAGTTTTGCCCAAAAAGTAGACCAGCATCGAAGTTAAAATAGCACCTATCCAAGCCGCCAAAGGCACCCAAGTTTGAAATATTCCTAAAGTCAGCATGGTAATCGCAACCAACCCCGCACCCGCCGAAATTCCTAATACAAAAGGATCGGCTAAACCGTTGCGGAGCAAACCTTGCAGCAAAGCCCCCGACATTCCTAAACCCGCACCAACCGTCAGCGCTGCTGCCACTCGGGGCAAACGCAATTCCCAGAAAATAGTTTGATTGACAGCATCACCTCGGTGCAGAAATGCTTGCCACAATTGATCGGCACTCATCGGCACCGCACCAAAAGAAAGCGAAAGGGCGATGGTTAATAGCAAACCCAATCCTAAGAATGCAACTGCCTGAACAACTCGATATTTTAGCCAGATTTTTTGCAGATTCACTACATTACACCACAATCTTGATTAACAGCACTAAATACCATATTTCCTCTGTTTTGAATGCTCGAACTCGTTAACTACAATAACAATAACCGATTCACCTGAAGACGGCTTCAGTGGGAGCAGATGAGAAGGCGATCGCACCCGTCGGCAAAATTAAATGTATAATATTAACGAAGTAAACCGCTACGAGTGAATCATGTCCGCAAACACCGCGCTACCCGCAGCCCTAGCTAAAATCGTCCAGCGCTTTCAGCGACACTCCGATCCGAAACAGCGCTACGAACAACTGCTGTGGTATGCCAAGCGACTCCCAGCATTTCCCGAAAGCGACAAACTGCCGGAAAACAAAGTTTCTGGCTGCGTGTCGCAAGTTTATATTACTGCAAATTTAGCAGACGGAAAAGTTTTGTATCAAGGCGATTCTGACGCTCAGTTAGTCAAAGGATTAGTTGGCTTGCTGGTGGAAGGTTTGAGCGGATTAACGCCTGCTGAAATTGTCACCATTACCCCAGATTTTATTCAAGACACGGGATTGAATGTGAGTTTGACACCTTCCCGCGCTAACGGATTTTACAACATCTTTCAAATGATGAAAAATAAGGCACTTGCTTGTGAATTGAGCAAGCAAGCCGAAGCAAATTAAAATAATAAACAGTCATGACTCAAACTACAAATTTAACAAAATCAGGTTCTGGCAACTATCCCGCCGCAGTTCAAGAATATCTGTGGAATTGGCAAGCAACACAAATCAAAGTTATTTACGAAACCAGAGGACAGGGAAATCCGGTCTTGCTGCTGCCTGCTTTCAGTACGGTTTCGACGCGAGAAGAAATGCGTCCTTTAGCAGAATTGTTAGCTCCTAAATTTCAAGTGGTGAGCTTAGATTGGCCGGGTTTTGGCGAATCGGATCGCCCGCGAACCGACTATCAACCGCAATTATACCATCAATTTCTCAAGGATTTTGTTGATTCAATTTTTAATAGTCCGGTTGCTGTAGTTGCGGCAGGTCACGCTGCGGGTTATGCTATGCAATTAGCGCACTCAAAGCCGAATGTTTGGTCAAAGATTGTGTTAGCTGCGCCGACTTGGCGGGGGCCTTTGCCGACGATGAGCAAACAGCAAAGCGGGTGGCATGGAATCGTGAGAGAATTAGTACGATCGCCCTTAATCGGTCAATTCCTATACAAACTAAACACTGCGCCCTCTTTCCTGAGTCTCATGTACCGCCGTCACGTCTACGCGGATGCAGCTAAAGTCACGCCGGATTTCATTCAAAGCAAATGGCAAGTGACGCAAAAACCAGGTGCTCGATACGGTTCCGCTGCCTTTGTGACTGGTGGTTTAGATCCGGCAAAAGTGCGATCGGAATTTACAGATAAATTTCAACAGTTAGCAGTGCCTGTGATGGTTGTAATTGCTGAAAATGCGCCGCCAAAATCAAAGGCTGAAATGGAAGCATTAACGGAATTACCGGGTGTTGAATCGCGAGTTATTCCCGGTTCTTTGGGTATGCACGAAGAGAATGCAGAAGCTTTAGCAAATGCGATTCAATCTTTTATTTGAGAGAATTGAGAGGGGATGAACCGCAGAGGGCGCAGAGAACGCAGAGGGGAGAAGGGAAGAGGGGATGAATGCAAGCTGTTTTTTTAACGTTAGTTTGGATTGTTTGCTATTGGTTTTGTCTGCCAGTTTATGCTGTCGAAGATCCGCCGATGGTCAATTTGCCACAGAGTACGATTGAAGGTGCGATCGACTTTCACATTCATTCTTCTCCTGATGTGATTCCCCGCAGATTAGACGATTTTGAAGTAGCGAAATTAGCTGCTAGGGCGAAGATGAAAGCTGTTGTATTAAAAAATCATTATGCCAGCACAGCAGCACGGGCAGTTTTGGTGAATAAAATAGTACCAGAAATCGAAGTTTTCGGGGGAGTTGTTCTCAATCATGCTGTCGGCGGAATTAATCCCGACGCTGTAGACGCAATGCACCGCATCGGTGGCAAATACGGTAAAGTAGTGTGGCTGCCAACGGTTGATTCTGAGCATCACTTGCAGGTTTTTCACAAGTCGGGAAGGGGGATTAAAGTTGCGGAAAATGGCAAGGTTTTACCGGAAACAGCAGCGGTGTTGAAGATTGTAGCCAAAGAGAATTTGGTATTGGAAACCGGTCATATTTCCTCAGAAGAGGTGATGGCAGTTGTCGGTGAAGCCAACCTGCTCCACATTAAAAATATCCTGATTACCCACGCAATGGCGGATGTACCCGGTTTATCCCTAGAAAATATGCAAACAGCCGCCGCAGCCGGAGCTTTCTTAGAACTCGCATTTGTGAACGATTTGATGGGAGAAAATGCCGCTGATGAGGGTCACAAAAACTGGCATCAAGTTTCTATTAGTAAGATGGCAGCAGCGATTAAACTAATTGGAGCCGAGCATTTTGTTCTCAGCACGGATTTAGGAAGGAAACCCGATCCTTTACCTGCAGAGGGTTACAAATTATTTGTGAAAAAATTGAGAGAGGAAGGTATTTCTCAACCTGAAATTGATTTAATGATGCAGGAAAATCCAGCGCGATTGTTAGGAATTTAGGAGTAAATATTATGTCCGATTGCTTAACTATTCTAAAGTGTGTACTGAGGAATTCTGTCCTTTGATTTCTACTCAATTAGGCTCTACTTCAGGTTCTGGAGATTCTGGCTCGCCCGCTGGGGAGTTGGTTTGCAATTCTGATAGCTGCGAATTTAGCTGCCAACGTTCTTGATAGACGGTTTCTAAATGATTTTCTAATTCCTCTACTTGAGATTGCAGTTGATTTTGAGCCTGATTAGCTGTATCGATTTGACTTTGAAATTCCGAGATTTGAGAGTAAAGATACGATCGCTCTCTGTTAGCTGTTTCTAACTGGGATTGCAGTTGCGATCGCTCTTCTTCCACTAATTCCAGTTGAGCTTGCAAGCCCGACAGTTGAGACTGAAGTTGCTCCCGCTCTTCAATTGAGCGATCGAACTTAATTTGAATTTCCAACAACTGGTTTTGTAGCTGCAATCTGGTTTGAATAGCAGTTTGCAACTGACTCTCAAATTCCGACAGCAGAGCGTGAAATTGAGAACGTTCTGCATCCACCGTCTCTAACTCTGCTTGCATTTCCAGTAATTGAGCGTTAAGTTGCGATCGCTCCTGCTCCGCAACTTCTAACTGAGATTTAAGTTCTGCCACTTCTGCTAACTGCGACTCAGCTTGTTGAGCATTTTCTAACTGAAGCTGCAACTCAGCAATCAGAGAATCAATTTGCGATCGCTCCTGGGCAATTCCTCCCAAAAATTCTTCCATTTCCGACACTCGATTATTTAAAAAATCTTGCTCGCTAGTCACAGTTTCCAACCGACTTTGCAACTCGGACACTTCAGAATTTAGCTGATTTTCATTCTGCACCTTTTGCCGCAATTCCGAATTTCTGGCATCCAACTGCGCCGCCAAATTAGATATAGCTTCCTCCGAACCCTGCATCCGCACCAAATTGCGGGAATTTCGCTTATTCAAAATTAGCCAGCAGATTAATGCCCCCGATCCAAATCCTATTAATAAAAATAATGCTTCCATTTGTTGTATCTAATTGATATAGATTGAGTAATCTTGATGCTTGCCAAAAAAATCGACATCAACAAATCGCTATCTTACTCAAAGCTATCACAACTTGCAAGCCTCTGTTCACTTGGCTCAAGAATTTATATTTCTTTACAAATACATTTTGTTTACAGGTAAGGTGCGCCTAGCGCACCCTACAAGTCCGATTAATGCAGCAAATCCACAATATGAGGAATAATCTCAATATGCTGAATCAGCAAATAATCCAAGTAACCCCCAGTTAAATTTTTAATTTCTAAACACATTCTATTTTGGTAATTGGGAATTGAGCCTTAAGCATTGAGATTTAAAAATAGAGACTTGAAAAATGAAAATAGGGAATTCAAAATAGGGGAAAAATAAGAAATAAAAAAAGCCTAACATTTGATTTTTTTCATTTTCCTTCTTCCTTCTTCATTCTTTCCTACTGACTAGAACGCCGATAAAGCAGCCAGACAAACAGCGGAGAACCCAACAAAGCCGTAACCGTACCTACAGGCAATTCTACGGCACCCAAACAAGCCAAAAAATCAGCAATAGTCAACACCCAAGCACCGCCGATCGCACTCATTGGCAACACAAACCGATATTCATTACCAAGCAACAAACGCACCCCGTGAGGCACAACCAATCCCACAAAACCAATCAATCCGCCGATGCTGACAGCACTCGCAGCTAGCAAAGTAGCAACCCCCCCAATCAACAAGCGCGATCGCACCAGCGAAACCCCCAAACCCACAGCTAAATCGTCGCCCAAAGGCAGCAAATTTATCGATCGACGCTACTCGCAGCCCTAGCTAAAATCGTCCAGCGCTTTCAGCGACATTCCGATCCGAAACAGCGCTACTAACAACTGCTGTGGTATGCCAAGAGACTCCCAGCATTTCCCGAAAGCGATACAGCAGATTCTATGTATATGTGGTACACTACATTCAGCTTCGGTTTGAGCTTGCACCAGATGGCGTACTCCTTTGGGGTACACAAAATTTGGATAATGCCAGCATATTCCCCATATCTATCTTCACATGGAGGCTACTATGGAAATAATGAAGTCAATATTAAAGAGTTGTTTATACCCACTAAAACAGCTAGTTGTGCCGGATTCTCAGATTTACTGGCTGTATCTGCTTTCCTCATTATCAATAGCACTACTGCTCTACCTACTGCACTTTGCCAAGACAGAAGAGAAGAAGAGCTTCCTACAATACTGCTTTCCCAAAGACATTTATCTTCATCATTCCGCAATCCTGGATTATCAGAACTACTTACCCATTATATTGATAAAAAGCTTGATCGTAGTACCAATCGCCACAGTCATATCTGCAACCGCTATTGCTGGTGTAGTCAGCGGCTCTCTAACCGAGCTAACTGGCGTAACTACCCTTTTCCCAGTAACCGAGACGCAGCTTTGGCATGATGTTGCTTTTAGTATTTTTCTAATACTGGCTATTGACTTTGGCTATTTCTACAATCATTACCTAAGGCATAAAATTCCTTTGCTCTGGGAATTCCATAAAATCCATCACACGGCTGAAGTGCTTACTCCATTTACTTTATACCGCCATCATCCTGTCGATTATGTTGTCCAAACAATGGCGGTCTCTATCAGTTCCGGTATAGCGATAGGATTGTGGACATATCTGTTTGGCAGCCAGATGCAGGTTCTATATCTCAATGGCATACCCTTTCTGCTGTTCGCCTTTTATATCACTGGTAACTTCCGCCATTCTCATATCTGGCTAGCATTTCCTTCCTGGCTCAGCCATGTTTTTATTAGTCCAGCTCAACACTATATTCATCATGCTAACGATTCCAAGTATTATGACGCAAACTACGGTAAGATATTCGCAGTTTGGGACTGGATGTTTGCTACATTGTACGTGCCGCAAAGCTATGAAAAGCTAGATTTAGGTTTACCTGGCGATGAAGCAAAACCGTTTAATAGTGTAGCAAACTTCTATTTGCAGCCATTTAAGGCAATACGCAAAAATCCACAAAACTGAAAACTTTTCTTTTTCTCACTTCGACCATAATTTTTGGACTTCATGACATCGATAATCTAGCGCCCATATATTTAATTACCTTGGTAGAGGTCTTCCCTGTCTTTACTTATTTTAACATAGTTCGGTTTTTTCGCACCGACCTACTTAGTCAAAGGATTAGTTGGCTTGGTGGTGGAAGATTTGAGCGGATTAACGCCTGCTGAAATAGTCACCATTACCCCAGATTTTATTCAAGACACGGGATTGAATGTGAGTTTGAGACCTTCCCGCGCTAACGGATTTTACAACATTTTTCAAATGATGAAAAAGAAAGCACTGGAATCCCAGGGAAGTGAGCAATCCGGACTGAATTAAGCATTAAAAATCATCATTAAAATCAACAGCCAATGATTTTTATAGGAGAGCCGCTTTTTTATTCTCTATCCACCAAAACAAAGTTGCAAACATTGTCGAAACCATTAATAAAACCCCAAGCACCAAAAAAGTAGTATGTGTAGCAAAAAGTAATGCTTGTACAGGCGCATTGCTAATATCGATATTAGGTGCAAAATTAGCGTTAAAACTTGTGGTAAAGAAGAACAAAGCACCTACTATTGGTACTCCCAGCATCTGCCCTAATATCCGCGAAAATGACAACAATCCTGAAGCAATACCTAATCGCTCTTTTGGTGCGGCTCCCATAATAGAGCTATTGTTAGGAGAGTTGAACATCGCCACTCCTACCCCATAGGGAATAATCCCCAAAATATACTTGATGACAGTTAATTCAGTATCAAATCTGCTGATTAAAAAACATCCAATTGCCATAAATACTAGACCGATTACAGTAATTAGCTGCGTGCCAAAACGGTCGGAAAGAATACCCGAAATAGGCGCAGTCGTCACAATCAGAAGTGACGGTACTACCATTAAAAAACCAGATTTTTGAGTTGAATAGTGTTCAAGGAAGGTGAAGAAAAAAGGAAGGATGAAGATGACACCTGCCATGGCGAAATTTGCAATAAAACGTAGCGCTAAGCCCAGGCTAAACTCTAGGGATCGAAATATTTTAAAGTCGATCATTGGTGCTGCTATTCGGGATTCTAACCATAAAAAGCCAATCAAGCTGACGACAGAAAAACCCAGCATATTTATGGCAATATGAGAATTACCCTTCTCTAATAGGGTAATGCCAAGAATAAAAGAAGTTAAGACGATGGTCAATATCAGCGTACCGATGATATCAAAGTTTTCGGGGTTTCCACTAATCGCAGAATTCGGTACAAAACAAGCCACAATCAAAATGGCAACAATCCCAATCGGAACATTCACCCAGAAAATTAAAGGCCAGCCTCCCACACTCATCAGCAGTCCTCCTACCATGGGCCCCAAGGTAATCCCCATTCCGTAAATTCCCGCTCTAATACCTAGTCCCAGTCCCCGCTCTGCCGCTGGAAATGCCTCCACAATCATCGCAGTTCCCAAGCCAGATAAAAACGCAGCACCTACTCCTTGCAATCCTCGAAACGCTATTAAAAACCAGACATTTGGCGCAATCCCACACAATAGTGAACTGATCGTAAAGATTGTTAAGCCAATAATGTACAATAGCTTCTTGTTCCAGATATCACCTAATTTTGATACCAATATTACAAATATGGCGATAGCCAGCAAGTAACTTAAAACTATCCATTGACTCGTGGCAAAACTCGTATGGAGAGATTCAACCATAACTGGCAAAGCCAAGTTAACTATATACACATCCAAAGCAAAAATGAATACACCAATACCAATACCAACTGTAGTCCACCATTTTTCAGATGTTTTCTTGTCTTCAGGCCTGAATTCGTTAGAGTTTTCTGCTGGGGTTATTGACATGATTACTATCTAGGGAGAGGTGGCTATTATTCTGAAATCATCCAAAATATAGCATTTTTTACTTGATAGGTGCTACTGTAAATTAGCAATTATCAATAATTTCTATAAATTCTTTCTCGATATCGATTGGGGTTCCTCTTTTTGCAATTTCTTTAATTTCTTTAAGAATCTTAGCTACTAAATATTTGTTTTCAGCCAGTTCCTCTCGGCCAATCTGCTTTAGAGCTAATTCTACCGCACTCAATCCCGATTGCATCCCTAATGCTATACTACTTTTAATTCCAAAAAATTCTGGATTTAAACTTTGATACAGGCACTCATCTTTGGCCATTGCCCTAACGTGAACACCTGCATAATGGGTAAAAGCATTTTTCCCCACGGCAGGGTGATGAGGAGAAATAGGTACATGAGAATACTCGCTTACCAAATTATACAAATCTTTCAAATATCCTAGTTTCCAAAAGTTTTTCTCCTCCATAAGGTCGGATAAGTTTATTAGTAACTCAGCCAAATCGACTATACCAGCTCTTTCCCCTAATCCCATCACGCTGACATCAATAATATCTGTTCCCGCTCTGTAAGCATCCAAGGCATTTGCTAAAGCTAAACCTCGGTCGTTGTGGCAATGAACTTCTATTTGTGGATATAATTCTCGTTTTGCTAGTTCCTCCTTCAGGATTTTGACAAAATAATAAATACTACGTTTTTCTTGAAATGGGGTTGTATATCCAGTGGTATCAGCTATGCTGATTATATTAGCTCCAGCCTTCACTGCTGCACTAGCCGCCTCAACCACATTTTTCATAGGAGAGCGAACTGTATCTTCCGGCGTATAGCGAATCAATAAATTATCATTCTGCTCTCTAGCATAAGTTATTACTTCCACAATTTTATCTAGGGCTTCATCTAAACAGATATTATAGTCGCATTGCAATCGTTGAGAGGATACACTAAAAAACACGCCTAAAAAGCTGACATTACAATCCAGGGCTTTTTTAACATCATCTATTCGGCACAGCGAATGAGCGCCTATTTTTGCTTTTAGTCCAGCATTGGCAATGCGGGTAACGGCTAAAGCTATTTCGCTATCTACAGCAGGATTGCCAGCTTCAATAATATCAACTCCTATGTGGTCTAAAAACTCCGCAATCTTTAACTTTGTTTCAGGGTCGAAATAAACTCCAGGGGTTTGTTCTCCCTCTCTCAAGGTAGAATCAAGAATTTTAATCATAATCTACGAGCAATTTAGGTACTAACAACATCTTGAAAAAGGGGCTGGCATCGGCTAGGGCACAATACCTTATACAAACTTGAGCCATGACCCCGAATAGATATCTCCAAAAAATACAGTCAAAGGCAGCCAGGATGCCTGCTCCACAAAAGTTATTGCGGAGATCTAATAGATAAGTCTAAGGGTTGATCGCCAACTTTGCCAAAGCTGCCTGCACTGTTGGGGGTAATTGACGCATAATCTTACCTTTGTCGCGATCGACACCAACCAAAGTTACCTGTGCCGTCACATATAACTCCTGAGTATCAGCCGATCGAATTTCGTAATCCCAAAGCAGCCGCACACCCTCGCTAGCACCGATCCGCGTTCTGACTGCCACAGATTGACCCATTTGTACAGAGCGGTGGTAGCGCAGCGAAAGTTCCACCACGGGCAATTCCAAACCCTGCGCCACCCAGTCTGCATACTCGATGCCGAGAGAGCGCAAACTTTCCACCCTAGCTTCCTCCATCCAAGCCAGATAAGTCCCGTGCCAAACCACACCGCTGTAGTCAGTATGGTGAGGGTACACTCGCACCAAATATTCAAACCAGCCCTCAGAGTCGATCCCGCGGCGATTTTGAATAGCACCAGCCGGTGCGAGTTCTGGTTGAGTTCGATCGTTCTCTAACACGTTACAAATTGTTCCAAAACGCTACATTTCTACAAATCATAAAGCAAACTTCAGGCTTATGCTTGACATTAACCAGCTAGAGTACCAACGTTCTAGTTAGAGCGCCGCACAAGAAAACTCAACTGTTTTTACCGCCAAAACCATGATCGAAAAAATTTTAGTAGCCGTAGCCGGTCGCGGCTTGTGCGAAGAGATGTTTAATATGTTGATGGACATCCCTTCCTTGCAACAAACCTCTGTCACAGTCTTGCACGTCGTGCCGCCCCAAGTAACCTCCGACGGCATGGCCGAGAAGTTGAAAGAAGGAGGCAAGATTTTAGCACAAGCAGTCCAGTCTTTGAAAATAGATCCCAGCAAAGTCAACCCCCGGCTCAAACAGGGAGACCCGAAAACCACAGTTTGCCAAGTTGCAGAAGAAGAACAATCCGACTTAGTAATTATGGGTTCGCGGGGACTCGGACGGCTGCAATCGATTTTGGAAAACTCAGTCAGCCAGTACGTGTTCCAGCTAACATCCCGACCGATGCTGTTAGTAAAAGACGACATCTACGTCAAAAGAATCAAGCGCGTCATGGTGGCAGTCGATAAATCGGAATCCGCCAAACAATCCTTAGAACTAGCCCTATCTTTTGTCAAAGAAGTCAGCGGGGGACAGATAATTCTAGTACACGTCACCAAAGATTTGACTGGAAAAGCCACCGAAGATTTAACAGCAAATGCTGAAAAAGACCCAGTATTAGCCCCTGCAGTAGCACTCGCCAAACAAATGGGAATTAGCTACCGCTGCGTCAGTGCCACAGGCAAGCCAGGGGAAGAAATTTGTCGGATTGCAGACGACTTGAATGCCGACTTGTTGGTAATCGGTTCCCCGGATCGGCGGCCCAACGTTGCCAAAAACTTTGTGGATCTCGATCGACTCCTGGGAAATTCCCTATCAGACTACGTGCGAGTCTACGCCAACTGTCCCGTCTTGCTAGCCCGCACAGTCGGTTAAACTTTAATTGCTAACAGTTAGCAGCCAAGATTCACCAGTTAACAAAAAAAGCGCCTCAGCAAAAAGCTGTTGGCGCTTTTTTTTGCAACCAGCTTGCGCCAGACAGAAACAGCAGCAATTGCTAATCTTGTCTGCCTTGACGGCTAGCCGTTTGAATGTACAGAATGATTAGAAAAACGCTGGGAACCAATACAAACAGAATGGTTGCCACAAACCCTAATTCGTTAACTTCCATGAAGACGCCCGCCTCTATCGGAAAATAGGAAAACACACAACTAGGATATCACTCAAAGGCAAAAGGCAAACTCGAAGACAGAAGGAGGACTTGCAGATGGGCGACGAAACCCCGTTTTTGCGTGAGTGCTTCGCAGCCCAACCTTTTATTTGTCCTAGAAACCAACTTTCTTTTCCTAGATCGGCAAAGCTGTTAATTATACAGTGAAATAGGAAAAAAAAACAAAATTATTGCATTCTGAATTTTTCTTTCCTTCTGCATCTCTAGCATCTCTAGCCTTCTGCCTTCTGAGAGTCACGGCTTAGTCTTCACGCTCACCGGGCCGTTGACCAAAGCCTGACAAGCCAACCGATAGTTTTCCGGCTTTTTTTTGAGCTTGCGGTTCTCAAAGTCTGTGCGGGGCGACAGATTTTCACTTCCCTCGACAATTTCCACAATGCAGGTGCCGCATTGACCGTAGCCCCCGCAATTCATCATCTTTCCCGAAAACGTGTACAAATCGATGCGGTTTTCTAGAGCTTTGAGCCTCAAATTGGCTCCGTCTGCTGCGATGACTTCCTGATTTTCCTTCACAAACTTGATATTAGCCATTGCTGATTCCCTAGGGCGGTAAACGCGAGTCTTTATTAAAAAATATTAACTAATGTTTCGGTTATTAAGAATATTTAGGGCCCAGAAAGTGGATATTGGTCGCGGGGCAACTCAAAATGCAAAAATGGCCTTCCTGATTTTTGAATTGGTGATGTTGACAGGACACTGGGCGCGCGGGGTCAATCAATTTTAGATTTTAGATTTTAGATTTTAGATTTTAGATTCGACCCCACGGATGAATCCGGGGGCGAGCACAAGATGATTCGGAGCTTTTTTTCTCCCTCCACGGATGAATCCGGGGGCCCCGGACCTAATTACTTTCGGTCAGAAACCCGGTAAATTCCTAGATTTCTGGTCGCCAAACCAATATTTGGCCCAGAAACCCGGTTTCTGAGTCTTAGTCGTATTTGAGTTGCGCGATACCCAATGCCCAATGCCGCTGGCGCTGAAAGGTCGCGAAGCGTAGCTATCTTGTAGGGAATCGTCCCAAGCGAATCTCAAGGAGCATCCGAGAGGTTATTCGTGGGAAGATTGCTCACAGCCCGCTGGAGAGACGAAAGTCCCAGGTTGTAGGTGACAATTGCCGACAATCGGTTTCTCTCAGCCCTAGTCAAATCAGTTTCCGCCTGAATCACATCCGTCTGAGTACCCACGCCAGCTTGAAAGCGCAGTCTGGCCAAACGCAGAGCTTCCCTCGACTGCAAAACCCCCGCCTCAGAAGTTTCGATATTCTCAAAACTCGACTCCAAGCCAAAATAAGCTTGTTCGACTTCCCGGCGCACTTGGTTGCGGAGTTGGTCAAATCGACTTTCAGCGATCGCAATATCCGCATCCCGCTGTTTCACCCGGGCGTTCGCCGCGCCCCCGTCGAAGATACTCCAAGTCAGACTCGCCCGGATCGAATACCCGTCGGCCCACCCACGAGCAATAAACGGAGCGGGGTCGTCAGGGTCTTGTCCCTGCACGTTGTAACTACCCCCAACACTCAGTTGAGGCAAACGCCCCGCCTGAATCGATCGCCTCTGCTGCTTGCTGATATCCCTCTGCACCAACTGCTGTTCCAACTCGGGGCGATTCTTAAAAGCCTGCACGATACTCTCTTCCAAAGACAGCCTCCAAGAGCCGGCTTGCTCTACCGGGTCAGCCGCCGTCAAGTTCGCCGACTGGCTGATATTCAAAATCTCAGCCAGACGCCGCTGGGCAACTCGCTGATCGCGACGGGCCACTGACAGTTGCTGCACTTCGTTAGCCAAATTTGCCTGAGCCTGCAACACCGCAAACCGGGTTCCCACCCCGGCCCGTTCCAAAGCTTCGGCATCCCGCAAACTTTGCTGGGCATTTCTCACCGAAGCTTGGCGGATGGCAACTTGTCCGTCGGAGTTTTGCAAGTTGTAGTAAGCCTCAGCAGTGTCGAAGCGGAGTTGCTCGGCTTGGCGTTCCACATCCAGTTCCCGAAGGCGCAACTGTTCCTCTGCCGCGCGGATGTTAGCGCGCCGCCTGCCGAACAAATCTACGTCGTAGCTCAACTGCAAAGCGCTGTTGAGACTGTTGCTGCCTAAATTTTGTCCGGCTTGGGGGGCGGGCACCCCCCTTTGGTTAGCCTCAGAGTTAAACTCGCGCTGCCGAGCCCGGACTCCGAGTTCTCCGCCGGCAGTCACAGAACGGCTGGCGTCCATTTGAAAATTGAGGTCGGGATAGAGAGCAGCTTGTTGTTCGCGCAAAGCTGCTCTGCTTTGTTCCACTTGCTGTCCGGCGATTTGCAAAACTTGGCTGTTGCGGCGGGCGAGGTCGATCGCCTGCTGCAAGGTAATTGACTCTGTTTGCTCGATCGTGACATCCTCGGGTTTTGTCGGAAACTGCAGCGGATTCGGGTTGGGTTCCAGAGAAGTCGGAGGCTTGGTGTCTAAAATGCCCCTCGGAGGAAGAGGGGGGAAACTTTCGTTCGGAGTGCCCCGGGGAGGTGGTGTTGGCAAACTCGGCACTGGAACATTGTTGGGGCCGCTCGGGGCAGGTTGCTGAGCGCCTGCCGGTGCCAAACCTCTTAGAGGCGTTGAACCGCCCTGAGACAGAGTTGATGGGGCAGCCGGAGCAGCCTGTTGAGGCTTTGATGCTTGCTCGGGCTGGGTTCGAGTTGATGCGATATTTGCTTCCCCTGGCTGCTGAGACTCGGAGGTTGGGGAGTTAAGGGCGATCGACTGTGCGGGATCTGATGCTGATTCTGGCGCTGTGTTCGAGGTCGAT
The DNA here is from genome assembly GCF_036702515.1 of Microcoleus sp. BROC3. Classification (NCBI taxonomy): domain Bacteria; kingdom Bacillati; phylum Cyanobacteriota; class Cyanophyceae; order Oscillatoriales; family Microcoleaceae; genus Microcoleus; species Microcoleus sp. BROC3. The sequence goes on along the minus strand of NZ_JAUBTQ010000052.1, from coordinate 28,907 downwards.
CGAATATTCTGCCCTAATTCGAGCTGATTGCTAAGGGCGGAACTGTCCTGAGATGGAGCCGGAGGCTGTGCTGAAGCACTCTGTGCGGCGTTGCTGAAAGTAATTGCAGCGCCCACTCCGACTACGATGATTTGACGAAAAACACGCATAATTTTTTAATTACTCTGCAATCCTAGAGACAATTTTAGAGCAAGATTGAGGTCTCAAGTTTCTAGTCTGTAGCCTGAACTCGACGGTTACAAGTCACAATTACCATACTCATCTTAACTTTTGAATGTTCGATTCAAAATTTAGAATTTAACTTCAGCACTTGCCAGACCGATCGCCGCCGAGATTAGTTCCTCTACTCCGCTAACCGGCAAAATCCGGGTTTTCAGCAAGCTGGCGAGCTGTTCGAGGGTCATGTCGTCGAGAAAACGCGGTTCCCCCTGTTTTAGCATCACCGACGGCAGCAGGATGCCGTTTCCCAAGTCTCTCCCCTGCAAAGCTTCGAGCAAATCTTGCCCGGTGAGCAAACCCGTGACAGTGATAGTTTGTCCCCAGTAGCGGCTGCACAGTGCTGCCATGTTGACGGACAAGCCGGGAATTTGGTTTAGTTGTTGTACGATCGGCTCAAAAGCTTTTTCTACAGCATTCCCCACCACCCAAACTAACTTGCGCTCTGGCTCGACTTGCATCGGTTGCAGCTTCTCAAAAGCCGTTTCAAACTGCTGGATAAACTGGCGGATAGAACCTACACCGTTACCAATTTGCGGATAATCTTCGTAATCTTCAGCCGACGGCAAATCTAAACCCGCTATTAAAAACCACTCGTCAGCCAGCCAAAGGCACCGCGATTTTGAATTCTGCTTTTTAGCTTTTGTGCCGCCTTTTCCTTGACTCAAAAGCACTTGAATTTTCTGCACTTGTTCGATTACTTCTCGCGCTTTTTCCGCTGTTACTGCGATTAGTTCATCTTCTGGAGGGCGAAAGCGAGTTAAACCTACTGGCACGACAGCCACCGATGCTACAGCCGGGATATTTCCGGTATGGAATTTTGCCAAATCTAACAAAGTGCGTTCTAAATGTTCGCCATCATTAATACCGGGACAAACAACTACTTGAGCGTGAATTTGCAAGCGGCGTTCTTGAAACCATTTGATTTGTTCGAGAATCTTGCCAGCCCGGAGATTTTTTAACAGCCTAATTCGCACTTCGGGTTCCGTAGCGTGCACCGAAACATAAAGAGGAGAAAGCCGCATTTGTTCGATTCTGTCCCACTCTTTTTGACTCAGATTGGTGAGAGTGAGATAGCTACCGTAAAGAAAGCTGAGGCGGTAGTCATCATCTTTGAGATACAAAGTTTCGCGCTTTCCCGGAGGCTGCTGGTCGATAAAGCAAAAAGGGCAGCGGTTGTTGCACTGAATTAGTCCATCGAAGAGAGCAGTTTCAAATTCCACTCCCAAGTCTTCGTCATAATCTTTTTCTATTTCTAACTTGTGACTTTTGCCTTTGGCATCTAAAACTTCTAGTTCTAGAAATTCCTCGGCGCACAGGAATTGATAGTCGATTAAGTCGCGGGGTTTTTGGCCGTTGACGGCGACGATTGAGTCTCCGGGTTCAAATCCCATTTCCGCGCAGATGCTGTCGGGGATAACTTTTGTAATTATGGCAGGTTTGATTGAGGATTCGCTCATAATTTATTGATTTATTTTTGGCTTTGATTAAGTGTTTTTGACAAAATTTTTGTGAATTTTAATGTGTAAATAAATTTTCATACTATCTCCCATGCACCTGTCTCAATTATACAGGTTTAGTTGAGTTTAAAATGCTGAAGGGGAGTAAGAAGGGGCTTACATACATCAGCGACTTGCGGTATTCTAGATTAGATAGTGTATTGTACCGCATCTGCGACACAATTATAAGTTACCTTGAAAAAATCAATGGTAGAGCGATGAATGATTATATCGACCTTTACTGTGAGCGACTCATTCCTGGTTTATGGAGGGAGCCACTGAATGCTATTTCCAATGTGTCTTTCATTATTGCAGCATGGGCTATTTGGCAATTAGCTCAGCGACACCACAAAATATTCCTTGGTATTTGGATACTGATTGCTTTAGCCACCAGTATTGGTATCGGAAGTTTCCTGTTTCATACATTTGCAACGCGATGGGCAAATTTACTAGATGTGATTCCTATTCTGCTCTTTCAGCTTTGTTTTATCTGGCTTTACAGTCGTCGGGTAGTTAGGATGAATTCAGGATATGCAGGAGTATTACTTGCAGCATTCTTTTTTTTTAGCGATTTTAGCAAGCAATTTATAAATCTTCTCAATGGTTCTCTTTCGTATGCTCCTGCATTTTTGGTTTTGCTCGGACTAGGACTGTATCACTATCGACAGCAAAAGCGCGAACCATTCATTCTATTAGCAGCAACAGGTGTCTTCCTATTAGCCCTTGCATTCCGTACTATCGATCGGGCAATTTGCCCTTTCTTTTCAACAGGGACTCATTTCCTCTGGCATCTTTGTAATGGTGTTTTGCTGTACCTGTCAGCAAGAAGCCTGCTCTTAAATTGATCAGAGCGAGTAAAAAATTAAAACTCAAAGTAATAGAGCGCGCCTACTCACTCTCAGGTTCCTACGATCGCATACCACAAACTCACCATCAGGCACAAACTCGCTAAATGCTGTGGAATCAAAGATTTAATCGAGCGGTTGGCAATTTTTTGAGTCACAAATATTGTGATTAATAATGATACAATCAAAGTTAAACCTTGCAAGAAGCTAATCACCGCTGGATCGCCGATAAAACTCGGTAAATCGTCTCTAATTTGTCCGAAAGTGGCAAAAGTTACAGGAATCACTCGCCCGCCTTCCTGCAAACCCAATCGCCAATAGTGAGCCAAACTACCGCCCCAGACAAGCGGTAAATAACCGTAGGCGAGGGAGACAAATGATAGCGGTTTATAGCTTGTAAATGGGATGCTTTCTGCTTGTCCCAATCGATAAATTGCCTGCATGACGGCGTAAGCTACTAGGGGAATCATTGGCGGGATAATTAACACCGCGAGCGAGAGTCCTAAATGAGGGATAAATTGGTCTAAATTGATGCCTAGCCCTAATAAATCATTTATCTCCGGCAAGCGATGGAGATAGATACCGCTTAGTAATAAAAATAACAGGGCGACTTCATAACTGTGGGGAACATGGGTCGTCCATAATTCGATTCCTGGAGGGCGCAGATTTAATTCAACCGATCGATGGGGACAGGCTTTTAAGCAAGTCATGCACAATACGCAATCTTTATTATCAGTTAATTGGGCGGGATGGGAATAAATCGGACACCCATTAGTAGTTAATCCTTCCCCCAAGGCGGGACCGCCTTTATAACATTGGTACGTGCTGCATTCCGCCGCGCAGGTTCCTTGTTGGGCGCGCAGTTCGATAATTGAGAGTTTAGCAAATAATCCATTCATGCCTCCGATCGGGCATAAATAACGACACCAAAATCGTCGCTCGAAGATTAGGGAAAAAATTACCGCTCCGGCGGTGATGAGCAACAACAAACAACTGGATAAATAGGCGGTATTTTCTAAATTCCACAACTCTTCCCACAGAAATATCAGGGTAAATAGTCCAAATAGAAACCAACCGCCCCATTTTTCTGCTTGTTTGCGGGGCCATTGATTGAGCGTTCGAGGGAAAATTTTCAGCGATAGTTTTTGGACGATTTCCCCATAAATCATAAAGGGGCAAAAAGCGCACCACAATCGTCCGATGATGGGGAATAATAATAAAATTAACGGCCACCACCACGCCCAAAAGATATTTAGGGCAAAATTATGTTGTCGATCTTGGGGAGCAACAAACAGGATAATTACCACCAATGCAAACACCCAGGTGGTAAACCAATAATTCACGCGATCGGGATACCAATCGCTCCGTAAAAATTGCCGAAATTTTGGATAAATATTTAATAAATTCAGCCGAAACTTTTGTTTCTTCGCCTGGGCCCAAAACACTTCTTCCGTTAATACCCGACTCCCCTGTGCTTGAACTAAAGCGCGATCGACCATTCCCTGCAATTCCTGCAAATTACCTGGAAAATCGTAGGCTTGTAAGCGGCGAATTGCTTCCCGTGTGACTTGGGGCTTGACTAATTTCTTTTTGCGACCAATGATATTGAGATAATAGTTGACTTGTGCCTCTAAATCTGCTTTTCGCACCCGCAAGGATGGGACTTTAATCTTGTGTTGTGTCAGCTTATCTAGCTTGGGCTGCACAATTTCTGAGATTAAAATTATCCGGGCATTAGTAGAACGCGGTGGCCGCGGTATTTGTCCTTCCTTGACAACTGGCGTATAGGTTCCCTCGGTTAATAATTGCTGAATTTGGGGGCATAATTGAGCGGGTAATTCTTGCACGTCATTTAAAATTAACGTCCCTTCTCCCAACCATTCCAATAACCCCGGTTTGCCGCCCAACCGCCCGAATAATTCCGCTCCATTGCTCTGAAGTAAAGCACTTTTAATCTGAATAATTGGCTCGTTGCGGCGATGGGAACCGAAATGAATTAAAGCAGCTAAATTATCCTTTTCTAAACCCGGTTCGCCAGAGATTAATACCGATCGGCTGTCACTCGATGCCGTGCGAATTTGTTGGCGCAATTTCACTGCATAACGACTATTGCCAATGACTCCCCGTCTTGCCCTAGGTACTAGATAGCTGCGGAGGGCATTTTGACGCTCGCGTTCGTAGGCGATTTCTGCTTCTAACTGTTCTAATTTCGCTGCCAAGCGTTCAGCGTAGGCTTCGGTAATGCGTGGATATCTTTTTAGCAAACTGTACCAGCGATCGGCACTAATTACCCAAAATTGACACTCTGTCCGAGCAATAATTCGACTATCCGCAGGTTGCGATCGTTGAAGGGCCGATAAATTGACGATCGCCCCCGGCAACAAACTACTCGCCCACATTAATCCCGGTTGTTTGCTGCGGTAGCGATCGGCTTGTCCTCGTTCTAGGATATAGAGATTAGTGACGGGGGTATCTTCTATTACCACTCGAAATCCAGGGGGAAAAGTTGTCATCTCCATTTCACCCGCGATCGCTTGTAAAATCTCGCGGGATAATATGCCTAATTCGGTACTCTTTTCGAGCCAGTTAACTAATGTTTCGGTAGACATCGCTTAGCGTCGGCGAAAGCCGAATCGTGGTGGTTGGTGTAGGATATATATTTTTGTGCTACATCAATATTAACTGCTGGGAACGACTAGCATTTTGAGTTTGAGTGTGGTGTTAATTTTCTGTCTTCAGCATACCCGATCGACACTCCCCGCTCTAATATATTTTTTCTGCACGTCCTCCTGCAATCTGCACATTAAAAGTGATTCCGGATCGCCGAGGCTGCCATCCGAGTTGCACCGCTTGGCGTATCCATTGTGCTGTATCAGAGGGTGTTACTGGTTTCACTTTGTTAGTTGGAGTCAAACCTTGAGGATGAGGTCGATCGGTGAGGATAACTAACACCGAACCCCGTTTTTCAGAGTGTTCGACAGCAACATGAAGATTTCCGCAATCGTAGTATGCTTGTGTATAAGTAGCTTGTCTTCGGATGAGCCAGATGAAAGGCTCCCGATCAACAATTATTTTTCTTGTTCCTTTTTTTGGTATTGACATAGTTTGCTAAAGTCGATCGCCTTTACAATCTGGATCGGTTCTGGGTTGTGAATTTAGCTTGGCTGTGAGAGGATGTATCAAAAATATGTATTTATGAAACTAAAAATTTTGACGGGACTCCTGACAGGGTTAGTTGTTTCTGCCAGCACAACAGCGCTTTTTTGTCAACCCAGCCGTGCGGGAAATCATAGCTTTTTGTGCAACGGTACTCTCAAATATATTAGCACTGGGATTCTGAACGGAGAACAAGTTTTCAATCAGGGGATTCCGATTAATACCAGTTTGAGATTATTAGCATCAGCTCAAGTGGATGTAGGGGTAAAGATTCCCAGTGCGTCTGCGGCGGCTGCGCCCAAAGCTGAAGATTTATTTATTCAGGGTGAGGAAAAGTATGAAAAAGGAGATTATCAAGGCGCTATAGCCGCTTACACTCAAGCACTTGCCCTCAATCCTAATTATGCCGAAGCCTACAACAGCCGGGGAAATGCCCGCTATACTTTAGGAGACAATAAGGGTGCTGTAGCCGATTTCAACGAAGCTTTGCGAATTAATCCTAACTATGTAGAAGCCTACACCAGCCGGGGGAATGCCCGCGATGACTCAGGAGACAGCCAAGGTGCACTCGCCGATTACAACGCAGCTTTACGAATTAATCCCAACGATTCCTCAGCCTACTACAACCGGGGAGTTACCCGCTATCGTTTGGGAGACAACCAGGGTGCTGTAGCCGATTACACCGAAGCTTTGCGAATTAATCCTAACTATGCCTCTGCATACAACAACCGGGGAATACTGCGCTCTAAATTAGGAGACAACCAGGGTGCTGTAGCGGATTTCAACGAAGCTTTACGAATTAATCCTAACTTATTCCAAGCCTATGCCAACCGAGGAATTGCTCGCTCTGAGTTAGGAGACAACCAGGGTGCAATTCTCGATTTCAACGAAGTTTTACGAATTAATCCTAACGATGCTTTTGCTTACTACCACCGGGGGAGTATCCGTTCTGTTTCAGGAGACAACAAGGGTGCTATAGCCGATTTTAACGAAGCTTTACGAATTAATCCTAACTTATTCCAAGCCTACGGCAACCGTGGACTTGCACGCTCTGAGTTAGGAGACAAGCAAGGTGCGCTCCTCGATTTCAACGAAGTTTTACGAATTAATCCTAACGATGCTCTTGCTTACTACCACCGGGGGATTATCCGTTATTTATCAGAAGACAATCAGGGTGCTGTAGCCGATTTTAACGAAGCTTTGCGAATCAATCCTAACTCTGCCGAAGCGTACACGAATCGGGGAAATGCTCGCGATGATTTAGGAGACAGCCAGGGTGCACTTGCTGATTACGATCGAGCTTTGCAAATTAATCCTAACTTGGCCGATGCCTACTTAAACCGGGGCGTTAGCCGCTTTCGTTTAGGAGACACGCAAAGTGCTGTAGCCGATTACACCGCAGCTTTGCGAATCAATCCTAACTTAGCCCTTGCCTACTTGAGCCGGGGAATTGCCCGCGATAAAGGGGGAGACAAGCCCGGGGCGATGCAAGACTTTCAGAAAGCAGCAGACTTATTTCAGCAGCAAGGTGATAAAGATAACTATGAAAAAGCCATTAACAATCTGAGGAAACTGCAATAAACTGCAAAAACTCCCCAAAGGTCGATCGCACTACTAAGCGCTAAAAAATAGAATAATTATAACCCAAACCTCTTTTTTAAGAAGTCTGAGTCATAATTAAAGTTTATCACAATCAGATAATTTAATTGTTTATCTGATTTTCATTACTTTCTATAGGTCGGGTGAATGAGTTATGTAAATCCCAGAAAACTCCTAAAATAAAATTTAATAAAAAATGGGAAGAAAAATAGTTCGCATTTCTCCTTAAAAGCACGCACATTTTATCTCATTTTTCCTATCTAAATTGATTTTTAACTCTCAAAAAATTCGTTGAGTTTGAGGTTGTATCTTTTTAGATTTACAAAAAAATAGATGGTAATTTGGCGTTCGAGTTATTAATTAGACCGAGTTCAGAGCGACATAAGCCGCTCCTACTGCTATCGGATTTCTATTTTATATATTTCGCACTGCCCCCCCTGCGATCGCCGTTAAAATTGCCACGCCAAAAGCCAGCCTGTACCACACAAACACCCACGTATTTTGAGTTTGCAGGAACTTCATCAGCCACGCGATCGACAAATAAGAAAACACAAATGCCGAAATCGTTCCAACTATCAAAGCTGCAACTCCAGCATCGCCGATTTCTTCTCCTAAAGCACCCTTCAATTCCACTAATCCAGCGATAGTAATTGCCGGGATTCCCAATAAAAAAGAAAACCGCGCGGCGGCGGATCTTTCCAATCCCATAAACAATCCTGCTGTTAGGGTAGAACCCGATCGCGAACAGCCCGGAATCAAGGCTATTGCTTGAGCTAATCCCATAAAAATGCCGTCTGAGACAGTTAACTTTTCATAAGTGCGATTGCGCTTGCCAGTTTTTTCTGCTATTGCTAACAGCAGCGACATGACGATCGAAGCAATGGCGATGCTGGCCAAACTCCTGAGCGGCGAGCGATCGAAATCTGGAACCAATGCCTTGATTAGCAGCCCAAAAAAGACTATAGGTATTGTTCCCAAAACAATTCCCAGCGCTATTTGAAAATCTTGCGATTTGTAGTCGCGGCGCACCACGGCATCTACAGCACCCAAAGTGATAGTTGTCAAGTCTTTCCAGAAATACCAAAGCACTGCCACAATACTGCCTAACTGAATTACAGCAGTATAAGCAACCCCCGGATCGCCCCATCCCAGGGCGATCGGCACTACCTTCAAATGAGCGGTGCTGCTGATGGGCAAAAACTCTGTTAATCCTTGTACAATTCCTAAAACAATCGCCTGCAACAGATTGATTTGAGTGGGCCCGGAAACATCAGCAGCGGGCGTTTGAGCCAGGAGTGCGTCAAGCAAAGATATCATTAGTTGTGAATTCCCAGTTGTCAGTTTCTAGTTATCAATTGGATTTAAGATTTTGCACCCTTGTGGGAAGCTAGAAGCCCATCCCACAAATAAATTTTATTGTGGGGTGGGAACTCCGACTGCGCCCCTGAAAAGCCGATTGCAAATGGTGTTCTTCGGTCAGTAGAATTGTCTTGTCGATCGCCACTATCCGCAATTTACGATAGTCGAGCCGAAACTACTTTAACCTACTCACCAACCTTTGCATACATTTTGCTGATAAACTTAGGAAAGTTTTTGCATCTGATTTCGCTTTCCTTACAGCAACTGCCAACAACCTATGATATTTCCTGAGAACAAAAATTCACTTGTTACTGCTGCTTCTGGCATCCGCTTGCTGAGGCGAATTTTGTCAGCCAGTCTTTTAACAGTGGCGATCGCACTTAGCTTCATACTGGTAAGCGGCACTGCGCCAGCTTTAGCAACTCTTACCGACGATCGCTATGACGGCACTATCTATGCCCTCTACGCCGGTAACGGTTCCCTAGTTCCTCCTAAAGTCAAGCTGGCAGATTCTTTCAAACGCAATAAACCCGTATTGTTAGTGTTTTACACTGATGACAGCAGCGACTCCAAACAATACGCGATCGTCGTCTCCCAACTCCAGGAATTTTACGGCCGCGAAGCCGATTTTATGCCCGTAACCATTGACTCTTTGCCTCCGCAACCGTCACCAAAGCTCACCGAACCGAGCCATTATTACGAAGGTTTCGTACCTCAAACTGTTATCCTCGACCAATCGGGAAAAGTAGTTTTTAACGAAAAAGGACAAATACCGTTTGAACAGGTAGACGATGCCTTTCGGAAAGTATTTGACTTGCTGCCTAGAGAAAAATCAATCCCCCTCAAACGCCGCGTCGTGAACGAACTTAACGTGGAATTATCGAAGTAATAGGTAATGGCTAATTGCTAGTCGCTATAGCAATTTTCAAGGATGCCTTAACAGAGTTTTTTGTCTTAGATTGGGTAAGGTGCGCAATGCGCACCCTACATTTATCGTGACACTAATTGGATTGACAAAGTGACAGCAGAAGATAGAAGGTAGAATTAAAAATTAAGCTACGGGTAAGGGCACGGCAATGCCGTGTCCTACGGATTAAAGGCAAAATAGATGTAAACAGTTTAAACTTTAAACAATGAGTAGAACCTTAATTCCTGTGATTCTGGCCGGCGGTAAAGGCGAACGTTTCTGGCCACTGAGTCGCAAGCAGCGGCCCAAGCAGTTTTTGAGTCTCGACGGTAGCGGCAAGAGTTTGCTGCAAGCAACTGCCGATCGACTATTAACATTAGGTAACGGTTGGGACGATTTGTGGGTGGTAACGTCGGAAATGTTGGCGGCGGGAGTCCGCGAACAGTTGCCGCTGCTGCCTCCTGAGAATTTGCTGGCGGAACCGGAGGGCCGCGATACTGCGCCGGCGGTGGCCTGGACGGCTATAGAAACTGCGAAGCGTTACGGTGAGGATGCGGTTGTCGGGTTTTTCCCGGCGGATCACTGGATTGGAGAACCGGAGGAGTTTGTCAAGACTTTGGAGGCGGCGGCCGAGTTGGCGAAAAATCAGGATGCGATCGCCACTTTGGGAGTAAAACCGAGTTATGCTTCCACCGGTTACGGCTACATCGAACAAGGCGAGGAAATCGGCAGTTTTGGGGGTTTTCCGGCCTATCGGGTGGCAAGGTTTACGGAAAAGCCCGATCGCACAACTGCTGAACAATTTGTAGCCAGCGGCAAGTTTAGTTGGAACGGCGGAATTTTTGTCTTTCGAGTCGGAACAGTCTTGACAGAATTGCGAAGTTATGTACCGGAAATGATGGCAGCTTTAGAAGCAAAAGGCGCGCAGGCTTACTCGGAATTACCCAAAATTAGCATCGATTACGCGCTGATGGAGAAGACGCAAAAGGCTTGTGTTCTGCCCGTAGGCTTTAGCTGGGACGATTTGGGAGATTGGAATGCGATCGGCCGTTTGCTGCAAGGAGACAAACCGAATGTGGAGTTAGCAAAACACGTCGGAATTGACACCAAAGGCGGCATTTTTTATGCAGCCGATGAGAATGAGGTGATTGTCACTATTGGTTTAGAAGATGTGGTAGTTGTCAGAGATGGCAATGTGACTTTGATTGTGAAAAAGGACAGGACGCAGGAGATTAAACAGGTAATTAAGGTGTTGGGAGAAGATGAGAAATTGAAAGATTTGTTGTGATGTAAGTAGTACACAGATTGGGCAGGCGAATACAAAGGATTAATCACTCTTTATCCAGACATTCGTTTCTTAATCTGTGTTATACTTTACTATTCTACTTTTGTTGTTCGCACTTCCACTATTTAGCAAATTATATCCTATCAATCCTGCTATTAAATAGGCTCCATATCCTACGGCTGCTATTAGTCCAACTAACCTTAAAACTAATGCTAATCCCCAGGCATAATCGTCGGTACACATACTTCCACTTCCTCAAATGAGGGGCTTCCTGCAAAGGGCTGTCTTATTATAAAAAAATCTCTATCAATTACGGGGATTTCTTTTAACAAACTACTATTGAGTATCCCAGTAATGTTCCTGTTAGCTACAGTGAATAGTATTGCTTGAGACTTGCGATTAAATAAAATCCCAATCAAGTGGGAACAATTGCGATCTCCCATTTAGGCAGGATGGAGGAGCGAGGCCAGAAGCGGAGGTACTGTTCTAGTTCCTGAGATGGACCTTAATCCCCTTTTCATAGAAGTCTCGTTTGCGACTTCCCGTTAAGTTTTGGGCTGCATCGAGGAATCTCGCGAATCATTGCATCAGTAAGCATCTTCTGGCTTTTTTGCGATCTATCTAAAGAGGAGAGGCAATCGCCAATGGTGGCATTGCCTCTCCTCTATTCTGCCTGGGACTTTATTTTTTCCCAAGTCCCCAACCGCGTAAACGCGCTTTACGCCCACCTCCCCTCGCACGCTGACGGGGTTGCTGGAACAAGGCTTTGCTCATACACCGCGCTCAAGGCGCTGCAAGAGGGCATCAAAGGCTTTCTGGTTTAATCCGGTCATCGCCCGTAGGAATCGGTCAAGGTGAGCGTGTACGTTCGATGTGGAGCATTCCCCTCACCCTGTCTCGTTCTTCCTATTCTCTCCTATTTCCCAACAAGTCTATAAATTGAAGTGATTGATTTCATAAAAAAGAACATTTGCTCTTATGAGTGGAGCTTGAGTAAAGTAAAGCCATCAAAGAAAAACGCCAGCGAACATTAACCAGTCAGCTTCAACTAGACATTCACCCGTGAGGTTTGCCATGAAATCCACTCAATCCAAAAGCGTTAACGCAAAAATGAAAACCGCCAGCCATCAAATGCCTTTACAGCTTACCCCTCAAAAACCAGAGCAAAAAGCCTTAACTCGCGGACAGCATTTAGCAGATACCCTAGCAGCGAAAGTGGGTTCGTGGCCATTTTTGATTGGACAGACAGTAGTCCTCGCCGGGTGGGTGGGCGCGAACCTGACACCGGGCCTTCCTCACTGGGATCAGCAGCCCTTCATCCTGCTCAACTTAGTATTCTCCTTTGCCTCTGCTTACACTGCACCGATTGTATTAATGAGTCAAAACCGCCAGTCGGATGCCGAACGCGAACAAAATCTCTACAATCACCAAGTTAATCTCAAAGCCGCTCACGATGTGGTACTACTGCACGAAAAGATCGATCGATTAAGCGACCACATTCCTGACTTAATGGAAAAGCTCAATCAGCAACAGCCATCTGTCAGTCCCATCAAAGTGATGGTGATGCCAGCCCCCGTTAAGGCAATTACCGAAGGTAATGAAGCAGCTAAGCCGTCTGCTTCCGATCGGAAGCAGAAGCCAGAGTTTTCCATACTACTTCCCCAAGTATTTAACTCAAAATTTGACTCATCTAAATATGCAGAAGTGATACCAATTTTACTTCCCACTCAAAAGCCATCAACACATTCGGTATCGGCGTTAACCTATTTCAAGCTGTGACAATCGACGTTACTAATCAGTGAATGAGATCGTCAGTCTAGCCAATCTGTTCAGTAACATTTTTAACCAAACAAAGCTCAACATCAATTAATCTCCGGCACTATTCCAGCCATACTAGCATCACAATTTAGGCAGTTAGATATGAACCCATCCATTACCGCTATTTCAACAGGTATAACAGCTTTCACCGCCACAAATTTAGATGATATTGTCATCTTGCTGCTGTTTTTCTCCCAAGTCAATGCTGTTTTTCGACGGCAACACATTGTTACAGGACAATATCTTGGGTTCGCAGCACTGGTGCTGCTTAGTCTTCCTAGCTTCTTTGGCTGTATGATGGTGCCGCGCCCTTGGGTAGGGATGTTGGGGTTAGTACCAATTGCCATTGGAGTCAGCCGCCTGCTAAATCGAGATACAGAGGCAGATGATGAAAATACAGCTACAGATTCACCTCAATTCCCTATTTTTGCTAGTCTTTTATCGCCACAAACTTATAGCGTAGCTGCGGTGACATTTGCTAATGGAGGTGATAATGTGGGGATTTATGTCCCGTTGTTTGCCAACTGCACTTGGGATAGCCTGCTAGTGATTCTGAGCGTCTTTTTCTTGCTAGTGGGTGTCTGGTGTTATGCGGCCTATCAACTAACTCGCACGAGCGCGATCGCGACCCTACTTGTCCGCTACGGCAATTCCCTTGTTCCCTTCGTTCTAATGGGTCTGGGTACGCTGATCCTGCTCGATAGCCATACTCTAGAGAATCGCAGTTTAACGGTAGTTACTTTAGCTATCAGTTGCTTGTGGCTGCTGATATTGCTTAAAGACAGTTATCAATCGTTAGAGACTGCACCTAAAGTCGAAAAATTTTAGGCAAGCTAGGGTTCAAGTTTCCTCCACTTTGCTGAAGTTGGAAAATAATTTATAATTTCAGCAAAGTGGAGGGGTTTTCTAAGAACAAACTCTGATTTATTACACAAAGGACAACAAAAATGAGCAAGTTTTTCAAAGTAATTCTAGTGGCTTTAGTGCTTTTCGTAAACTTAGCTGTAGCTCAGCCTTCTTGGGCCGGCAAGGATTTCACAAAAGGGGCTGACTATGCGGAAGTCACACAGGAATTGAATCAACTTTTGTCAGCTCAGAGCGATCCTTCGACTGCGGGTTATACGCCTGAACAGTACCAACAGCGATTGGCAGAATTGCAAATGCAGAAGTACGTGATCGAAACTGCTAAAAAGCGGGCTCAGTGTCGTAATGAAACCGGACAAACGCTGGCAGTTTATGCGAATAAGCCGAAAAAATCGCCGACGCAACTTTATTTCCTGGCAGCCGGTGAGATTACAGATGATGATTGGGATTGCGATGGTATTTACTTGCCAGCAGGGGCTCAAGCTACTTTAGGCCCGGCGACTCAGCCACTTTCTTTGGCTGAACCGGTTGCTATTAAGGTTGTAGATGGTACGCAGCTAGTTGCTACAACGAGTGCCGCAACGGGTGGTATTCAATTGAATGTTGCCCCTGCTAAAGTTTTTAAAGCGGGTGAGACAACTTGGGCCCTGCCCTCGTTTTCTCAGGCCCAGATTAATGCACAAGTTCCTACGCCGCAACTGATTGATTAATGCTTCTTTAGGAACGGTTAATAGTTAAGGACTTGGGAAAAAATAAAGTCCCAGGCCTAATAGAGGATAGGCAATCGCCAATGGTTGCATTGCCTATCCTCTAAAGCTCAGAAAAAAGCCAGAAGATGCTCAGTGATGCAATCATTCGCGGCATTCCTTGATGCAGCCCAAAACTTAACGGGAAGTCGCAAGCGGTCAACTCGGCTGCAAATATGACGTGGAAGGGACTCAAACCAATTGTACATTTGCTAGAAACGACCTATGAAAAGGGGATTAAGGTTCCATCTCAGGAACTAGAACAGTACCTCCGCTTCTGGCCTCGCTCCTCCATCCTGCCTAAATGGGAGATCGCAATTGTTCCCATTTGATTGGGATTTTATTTAATCGCCAGTCCTTTTCTGGTAAAAATACTTTAGGCTGTGTCTCAATAAACTTATTCGACTCTGCGGAATAGACATAGGGCAACATCTTTTCAAAATATTTTATCACTAGGGGATGCAAAATTTTTTTTGCCTTCAGTTCTGTAGACAATCCTGGGCTACTTCGATTTCTTCTAAGTTTAAGTGGCAAAGGATTTCAGCTACATAAGCTAAAAACAAAGAAGAAAGATATTCATCAGCAACCTGTATCAGATTATCAAATGCTGTAAGAGTGCAATCTTTGTAAATCTCTTGACCTTTGTTAAACCCCAAAACAGCCTGGACTGGATTGCAAACGCTCTGCGGTTATCATAATTTTTGATTGTAAAGGCATTTTGTGCAGATTTGAGAGCCGCACGGAAATCAGCATACAAACTCAGGTCTATTTTATGCTCAATTCCCTTCAAGCGTTGTTAAATTTCTTATAACCGCTTTAGTACGACAATAAATCCTATACATGAGACAGCTAAAGTGAGGATACTGGCAACTGAACCACACAGAGGTAGTAGGGTTGATACTTGAGAAAGATTAGAGTTTACTTCACGCAACATAGCAACTATTTCAGGCGGCTGCTTCTGTGCATCCCGAATCACACCGCCAACTCGTACATACTTCCCACTTTCTAAACCTTGATTAGTCCAGTCAGGAATTGTAAATGTTACATCAACTGCACTAATCTTTTTGATTCTTTCCTAAATCTGAATATTTACTTTATTTATATAATTAAAATTATTGACGTAAAAATTTTAATTATAAAAATATTATGTCTGCTTAAAATGTATATGACTATGAGGAGTAATGCCAAAGCCAACATCCCAAAATTCGTGAAGCGAAGCTATCCCGTAGGGAATCGCACCGTTTCCCCCAAGTTATTCCTCAAGATACTGGTCAGCTTGGTTAACAGCCCTATCCTAGTAGTTATATTGCCCTTAAACCCGATCGACCCGGAGGCCCCTTGTTTAGGCTAGTTCAAAACACTTCTGGCAAAGGAGAAATTCTAGAGGTCGTCTTCCGCAACGGTTGGGACTACCTGAAACGCGTGCTTGTCGCAGAAAAAACGCGATCGCGGGCGAGGGCCCAACCCCATCACCCTTTTTTGGCACACTATATGTAGTGTGCCGGAGGAAGTCCTGTAATTCAAAAAAATTGTTGTACTCAAAATTCATAACTCTCTGTATAACGGGCCAGCTTATGAGCGCAAAATTTTCCGATAGCGAGCTTCAATTACCGAGTAGATGCCATAGGCAATTAAACCCAAAGGTACTATACCCAAAATCACTGGACTAAAAGGCTGTTGTCCCAGAATTGCCAACACATCGCCCAATCCCTTCGCTTGACTGGCATCTGATAGCCTTGCTGCTTGAATAAAGAAAATACCGATTATAACGAAAACAATCCCGCGGGCAGCAATGCCAAATCGACCCAACCGTGTCGCCCAAGTTAGCTCGTTTTGGCTCATTTCATCTAGCTTGAAATGGCGGCGAAATTTTGCTTTATATGCTTGGTAGAAATAAGAAAAACCTACACCAATAACAATTGATCCCGCCAATCCTACCAGCCATTGTCCAAATGGTTGCGCTAAAAGTTGGGCTGTCAAATCTTCGGTTGTATCCTTTTTGCCACCGCCCGAACCCATTATCAGTTTTACAGCCGTTAAAGCCAAACCTGCGTAAGCTAAAGCACTGAAGGCGTAGCCAATGCGTTGGGCAATTCGCTTGGCATCCATTTTTTGTCCTTGGTGTTCTGGGTCGAGAATTGTCTGAACCATACGCCAAAGGAAATAACCAATAATGCCAATCGTTACAAGAAATAGCAGAAATTTACCGAACGGTTGGTTAACAATTGCTGATAATGCACCGCTAGTATCGGTTGTTCTGCCGCCCGTACTAAAGACTGCTTGTGCTGCCAGAAAACCGACAATAAAGTAAACTATGCCTTTGGAAGCATATCCCAATCTTGCCAGTCGCTCAAACCAGGGATGAGAAGCTGTCCGTCGAATTGACTGTTCAATGCTGTCGGTGGGTGAGTTGCGCGGTTTCATACTTTTTGAGAATTTAGTTGTTAACGACTGCTGCCACAGGCAATAGTGCATTCTTTTCCAGTTAACTGAGTTGTTAAACAATAATTTATGTTATTATTTATTAACTTAAAGATTAGCTTGTTTAGAAAATTTTAAAATCTGTCTTGAGCGGGAGTGTCAACGGTTGATTGATTGATAAGTTTCCCCTTTTTTGGGCTTGACAAATATAGCTTTATGGACTAGGCTAAAATAGCTTCGCTGATGCAGCAGTATGCCAGCGGTCTAGTATATCTTTAATTAAAACTTCTTTAACCCAAGTTGAATAACAATTAGAATTGGCAGCGCTAAAAATACTCCCAAAAAACCAAATAAAAATCCGAATGCTGTCAATAGAGCTAAGGTGTAAGCGGGAAGCAAAGATACCTGCTTTTTCATAATGATAGCTGTGAGAAAATTCCCTTCAAGACTTTGTAAGAATGGATGCGCCCCCGTGCGGCAGTTGGGAATCAAGCATCTATCGCCAATCGTCCGAGCGATCGCACTTAACTCAAAGCAATATCATAAGTTTTTCCTCAACCATCTTCCATCAGGTGGATATTTTTTTATGGCATTAGACAGATGGCAAAGTTTGGCTAGTTAGATTAAATAGAGATAGAAGCAAGATTGTGAAATGTTGAACAAGGACAATATACCTTTTACCTAAGTCTATTTTTAAGATTCTCAATTGCCATTGTCGCAAGAAGTTGATGGTTCAGAACCTGGAGGATATTAGGAAAATGGAATCAACCACAACGGCAGTGGCTGTGTTGAGTTCAACCTTTTATTTACCGGAAATTCCCCAAATCAGTTCCAAAACATCAGGCATCCTGCCTGTGCTGAACTGAGTTTTCAGGAGAAGTCTAATAGCTAACCACAAGGTGGCCGCTTGCGCCAGGAAGACAAGCAGAATCTCTTTCTTGCCTCGTTTGTTTTGACGATCCATTCAGCAATAAGGTGTATATAATGAATCAACCAGAATCCTTGTCGCAACCGCTGACGAATACCGAATTCGTCGCAACTTTTCGCTTGTTCAGTCGAGTTAGCTTCTGGATACAGTTATTCTTAGGTGCTGTTTCCGGCATTGTTTTAGTATTTGCTATGTTGGGTCGCAACATGAGCGAACAAACCAATAATAATGCAGGTATTGGTTTCGGGGTGTTTTTAGCGATACTCGGCCTTTTATTGCTGTGCTTTAGGATTTTTTGGGATTTTCGCTATAGGCTTTTAGGTAGACTTTTGCACGCCGAAAATTCCCAGGTATATCCCAGCAAAGAACATATTACTCACACCTTACGGATTGGATTAATTTCGAGTTTGGTGGGGGTATTAATTGCGTTTGTCGCTTCTGAAGAAACAGTTGCTGTAGTCCTAGCAAAAACTCTCAGTCAACCGCAAGCGATGGCAGCTTATGCGCCAGAAAATGTGATTCGTTCCCTAGATATTTTTGTGACAATGGCAAACGTCAATCTGATTGGGGCTCACTTTTTTGGCGCGGTTACTTCTCTTGGGTTACTCAATTGGGTAGAGGATTAGTTGGCAGCATTAGCGATCGCTAAAGGCAAACACAGATCCTATGTACTCAGGATTGACAATAGCTGACCGATTTAACTAAGGTTTGTGGTTGCACTGTCTTGGGGAAAGAGAGCGAAGACAGCGCAGCTACAAGCTAAATAAGTTTGCTATTCGGATGAACATCTCATCGGAAATTGGCAGCGACGCTCCAGAAAGTCAGACGTGGATAGCTGGTAGGCGAGCCAAAAACTAAGGGCAATGATTGATAATTTGGGAAAAATTTATTATTATAATTAAAAAAAATCTGCTGGTAGATGATACAAAAAAAGCATAAAAATATAAACGGATTGAAAAATTACAGTAGACAAAATCATAACTGAAATCAGGGAAAATCCTCAAAGTTTATAATTTCCCGGGTGATAAAAAAGTGATAATTTTTCCGCGTTACTGCTTATACCAACTTTGCCGGAATAGATGGCAACTGATGACTTAAATCAAAGTGAAACAACTGATGTAAGAAAAGTTTGTAGTCAACGTTGGAAAATCCAAAACACTCCTCGCAAACTCAAACAATTACCAGGTATTGAACCTTGTCGTCGTAAAGCCAGGATTCAAACAAGTCACATCGCCTGTGTAATTTTAGTCTAAATTTTCATAAAAACAGCGCATTTAATGGGAAAAAATATCTACCATTTAAAGAGTTAATTACTGTCCGAATACCTCAAAAATGAAGTTAAATATCCAGTGATAAGTTGAGCAGTTGTTTAAGAGGAAATCGGGGAATTTTTTGATTCTGTAAATTTTTTATTGTACGGACGATCGCGCTTGTCGGAGAGAAAACGCGATCGCTCTTTTTCGGCACAGTATATGTAGTGTGCGTGCGTAATTCCTGTGTATATTACGATGAGGAGTAACGCCAAAGCCAAAAACCGCCCCCACACCCCAAAATTCGTGAAGCGAAGCTATCCCGTAGGGAATCGCACCCTTTCGCCCAAGTTATTCCCCAAGACACTGGTCAGCCCGGTCAACAGCGCTATCCTAGTAGTTATATAGCCCTTAAACCCGATCGACCCGGAGGCCCCTTGTTCAGCCTAGTTCAAAACACTTCTCGCAAAGGAGAAATTCTAGAGGTCGTCTTCCGCAACGGTTGGGACTACATGAAAAGCCTCCTAACCGGCCGCAAAACCGACGCACCCAGTCTCCCAACTCCAGCAGTTCTCCGCAACATCCTCGTCGAATTAGGCCCAGTATTTGTCAAATTGGGACAATTGCTGAGTACCCGTCCCGACCTTTTACCGGCCACCTACATC
Organism: Microcoleus sp. BROC3; assembly: GCF_036702515.1. Classification (NCBI taxonomy): domain Bacteria; kingdom Bacillati; phylum Cyanobacteriota; class Cyanophyceae; order Oscillatoriales; family Microcoleaceae; genus Microcoleus; species Microcoleus sp. BROC3. Next base: position 9,349 of record NZ_JAUBTQ010000052.1, on the reverse strand, counting down.
GAAATCCTCTCCACGCTACAAGCGGAAGTGCCGCCTGTACCGTGGTCGCAAGTAGAAGCAATCGTCCGCCAGGAACTCACACAATCTCTCGAAAATACCTTCGCCAAATTTAACACCGAAGCCATCGCCGCAGGTTCGATCGCCCAAACCCACAAAGCTACTTTAAAAGACGGCCGCGAAGTCGCCCTCAAAGTTCAGCGCCCCGGTATTGAGATTGTCATCGAACAAGACATCGCCGTGCTCCGAGGTTTAGCAGAACTTGTCATGCTCACAGACTTCGGTCAACAATACGATATTGTCGCCTTAGCAGAAGAATTTGCGATCGCCCTGCGTGCAGAACTAGACTTCATTCAAGAAGCCAGCTACACAGACGAACTGCGCCGCAATTTATCTAAAAGTAAATGGTTTGACCCCACACAAGTTGTCTTACCAGAAATTAACTGGGAGTTGACCACAAAAAAACTCTTAGTAATGGAGTGGCTGAACGGAGTCCCGATTTTGTTAGGCGATTTGCAAGGAATTCGCCACCAAGGAGATATAAATGCCGAACGCGAAGAAATTACAACGCTGCTTTGCCGCGTTTTCTTCCAGCAGTTGTACATCGACGGATTCTTTCACGCAGACCCGCATCCCGGCAATTTATTTTATCTCAAAGATGGCCGGATAGCCCTGCTAGACTGCGGCATGGTCGGCAGATTAGACCCGCGAACTCAGCAAAATTTGACAGAAATGTTGCTGGCAATTGTCGATTTAGATGCTCAGCGCTGCGCTCAATTAACTTTGGAAATGGCAGAATTTGCTCAGCCGACAAGTTTAGTTAATCTAGAGAACGATTTAGCTCGAATGCTGCGTAAGTATTACAATGTGAGCTTGTCGCAAATGAACTTGTCGGAAATTTTTTATGAGGTGCTGGAAATCACCCGCAAAAATAAAATTCGACTGCCCAGCAATCTCGGTTTGTATGCAAAAACTCTAGCTAATTTGGAAGGACTGGCGCGCTCTTTTAATCCCCGATTTAATATTGTAGAGCAGGTCAAACCGCTGATGACCGATATGTTTCGGCGTCAGTTATTAGGAGATGATCCAATCCAAGCTCTGTTGAGAACTGCCCTGGATCTGAAAAGCTTATCTTTGCAATCTCCGCGACAGGTGGAAGTGCTTTTAGACCGGGTTACTTCGGAAACTTTGAAGTGGAACTTGACACTAAAAGAACTCGATCCGCTACGCCGCACTCTAGGGGATTCTGCGAACCGACTTTCTTTTAGTATTGTCGTGGGTTCGCTGATTGTGGGGGCGGCAATTATTTCTTCTAACGCACAAACTCCTCAGCTATCTTTTCTGAGCACTGGTTTGTTTGGGGCGGCGAGTTTTTTGGGTTTGTGGTTAGTTATTAGCATTATGCGATCCGGCCGTTTGCGGAGTTAATTGTACAATATCGCTATGTGTTGTAGAACGGGCCGGGAAGCCTCTTCTTGAGAATGGTGGAGGATGTAGAATATAGCCAACAAGTGCAACAACCGCATAAAGGTAGGCTATGTCACAGCATGATTCTTCTCTCCCAAAGTCGGCAATTAGAGACAACCGCCACCGCGGCACTGTGGGCGATTTTTTGAAAGCCAAGGTTGAGGAAAACTCAACCTTGTCAATTGTTTCTGCTTACTTTACAATTTATGCTTTTGATGCTTTAAAGGAACAACTTCTAAGTATTAAAAGCTTGAAATTTCTCTTTGGCGAACCGCGCTTCATCAAGTCCCTTGACCCCAGTAAAACGGATAAAAAGGCTTTCCAAATAGAGGATGAGGGCTTGCAGCTACAAAATCGGTTGGAGCAAAAGCGGGTTGCAAAAGAATGTGCAGAATGGATTGAAAAAAAAGTACAGATACGGTCGGTAAAGCAATCTAATTTACTGCACGGCAAAATGTATCACATTGCTCATAAGGGAACTGAAAATGCTATTATGGGCAGTTCTAATTTTACCGTGCGGGGACTGGGATTAGGTACAAAATATAACAATATTGAACTCAATCTAGAAGTAGATAGTAAACGCGATACCCGCGACCTTAAAGCCTGGTTTGATGAACTCTGGAATGATGCCGAACTCATCGAAGATGTCAAACAAGATGTGCTGCTGTACCTAGAGCAACTTTACCAGAATAATACTCCTGAGTTTATCTACTACAAAACTCTGTTTCATATCTTCGAGACTTTTCTAGATGACCTAGAAAAAAGCGATATTCTCAGCGAACAGCTACACCTATTTGATACAGAAATCTGGAAAGCTCTATTTGAATTTCAAAAAGACGGAGTTAAGGCAGCCATCAATAAAATCCGACGATATAACGGGTGTATTATTGCTGACAGCGTTGGTTTAGGTAAAACATTTGAAGCTCTAGCGGTTATTAAATATTTTGAACTTCGCAATGAAAAAGTTTTGGTTCTGTGTCCCAAAAAACTCCGCGAGAATTGGACTGTATATCTAGCACAGAACAATAGCGATATCAATCCTTTGGTTAAAGACCGCTTTAGCTATACAGTCCTATCTCACACCGACTTGAGTCGCGATTCCGGTTGGTCTGGAGACATTAATTTAGAAACCATTAATTGGGGTAACTATGACTTGGTAGTTATTGACGAATCCCACAATTTCCGCAACAACATCAAGAGTAAACGGGACGAATTTGGCAATCTAATTAGAAAGAGTCGTTACGAAAGGTTGATGGATGATATTATCAAGAGCGGTGTCAAGACTCAGGTGCTACTCTTATCAGCAACTCCGGTTAACAATGATTTAAAGGATTTGCGGAATCAACTTTATTTTATCACAGAAGGTGGGGACGCTGCCTTTAGCGAATCGCTGGGAATTGCCAGTCTGCGCGATACACTAGCTGATGCTCAGGGGAAATTTACCAAGTGGGCAAAGAAAAGTCGCGATCGCAAAACTAGCGAATTGCTGGAAGAACTTAGTTCTGCTTTTTTCAAACTGCTTGACGAATTGACGATCGCACGATCGCGCAAGCACATTCAAAAATACTATAAAGATGCGATCGCCCAATTAGGCGGCTTTCCAGAACGGCTCAAACCCATCTCGGTATTTCCTGAGATTGACCGAGAGGGTGAGTTCATGTCCTACGAACAGCTTAACAGCGAAATTTCTAAGTATCAACTCTCCCTGTTCAACCCTTCAAAATATGTCCTGTCGCCATACCGTTCTGTGTATGAAAATAAAGGAGTGCGAAATTTCAAACAGAGCGATCGCGAACGCTGTTTGATCGGCATGATGAAAGTCAATTTCCTTAAACGCTTAGAAAGTTCCATCCATTCGTTTGCGCTGACAATGGAGCGCACAATTACCAAAATTGAAGAGCTAGAGAAAAAAATTAAAAATTTTAAGCAGTTGCAGCAATCTCACGCTAACCAGACAGTAACTTTCAGCGATTGGATGATTGAAGACTGGGACGATGAAGAGTTGCAAGATGCCATGCAAGTAGGTCAGAAGTTGATATTTCAAATGGCGCACCTCGATGTCGAAACCTGGTTAAAAGACCTGAAAAACGACAAGGAACAGCTTAAAAAAATTTACAATTCTGCCCAAAGCATTTCTGTTGAACGCGATGCCAAGCTGGCTGAGTTAAAAGAACTGATCGCGGAGAAAGTTAAGCATCCTACAACTAACAAGCATGGCAAACCAAATCGCAAGGTTTTAGTCTTTACTGCCTTTGCAGATACGGCAGTCTATCTCTACGAAGGATTGCGGGAATGGGCAACAGTAGAATTGAAAATTAACTTAGCTTTGGTGACTGGCGGATCGGCGGCCAATAAGACTACTTTTGGCAAAAACGACTTCAATCACGTCCTGACAAACTTTTCGCCTTTCGCCAAGAAACGCGCTCAAATTCCATCTATGCAGCAAGACGGCGAGATTGATTTATTAATTGCCACAGATTGTATTTCCGAAGGCCAAAATTTACAAGATTGTGATTATCTGATTAACTACGACATACACTGGAACCCAGTCCGAATTATCCAGCGGTTCGGTAGGTGCGATCGCATTGGCAGCCCCAACCACACGGTACAATTAATCAATTTTTGGCCGACAGAGGATTTGGATCAATACATCAATCTGAAAAATCGAGTAGAAGCACGGATGGCTTTAGCGGACATGGCTGGTACATTTGAAGATAACCTGCTGGAGGCAAAGGAAATTCAAGAACTGATTGAGAGTGATTTGAAATACCGCGACAAGCAGTTGCTGCGATTGAAAGATGAGGTGCTGGATCTCGAAGATTTCACGGAGAGTGTAGCCCTAACGGAATTCACTCTCGATGATTTCCGAATGGAACTAGCCAAATACATTGAGAGCAACCGCAAACTACTCCAAGATGCCCCTTTAGGACTCTATGCAGTAGTTCCAACTAACTCGGAGTACCCAATAATTGCTCCCGGCGTCATTTTTTGCCTCAAACAAAAAGGCGATTGTCTTGATAATAAAACCGTCAACCCGCTGCAACCATACTTTTTAGTTTACGTCCGAGAAAATAAGGAAGTGCGATTAACTTTTGCTCAACCCAAACAAATACTTGAAATATACCAGTTGCTGTGTGCGGGGCGTACTGTTCCCTATGAACAGTTGTGCAACTTGTTCGATAGACAAACTAATAACGGATTTGATATGAGTTTGTATAACGATTTGCTTAAGCGGGCGGTTGATTCAATTGCAGGTATTTACAACAAGCGGCTCATCGGAAATTTGCTGTCTAGCCGCCGTGCTGTGTTGGTTGAACAAGCACATCAGGTTAAATCAACAACGGATTTTGAACTGATTACCTGGCTGGTGATTAAATGAGCGTCAGCGAACAACAAGCCAAAGCATCTATTAATGAAGCTTTAAGTAGTTTTGCCAAGGGAAAACTAGCGGATAATGCCCGTAATTTATTCTTTACTCTTGGCTACCGAAGTGACAGAACGAGTCAATTTTCTCCCAATACTTCGGATAACTTTATTGCGAGTTTTGACATAGATCACAAGCTAAATTCCCAAAAAGCTCTCTTAGAGGAATGGCTGTCGGTTGATTTTCTCTTCCAGTTTACGGGGACAGAAATTGCCGATAATGACCAGTTTGTCGAATTTGATACTAGCAGTGGTGAGAGTGCCTTTTTTACTTCGTACTTGTTTTTCGCGATCGCACTGCGGAGGAGCGCGTAAACTATAGAACAACTTGACGGCATTATCCGCGAGATTAATAAAATTTTACGGATGCCCGCGATCGTTCTTTTTCAGCATGGAGAAACTCTGACTTTATCCCTGATCAACCGCCGCCAACACAAACGCAATGAATCTGAAGATGTATTAGGAAAAGTCAAACATCTTAAAGATATCCCATTCGCCAGTCCGACCAACTCTCATTTAAAAATGCTCTTCGAGATTTTCTTAGCACAGTTGCATAAAAATCACGGCTTTAGCAACTTTGACGAATTTCATGAAGCTTGGCATAAAACCATTCCTGACAGCATAAAATTTAAAGAAGACCGTATACCGTCCGATTCGCTTCGGGTTTACCTGCAAGAAATCGGTCGAATTCCCATGCTCAAAGCTGACGAAGAGATTGAATTAGCTCGAAAAATTGCTGAGTTAGAATTAGAGGGCAGCCGAAAAGCGAAAGACAAAATGGTAGAGTCTAACTTGCGGCTGGTAGTCTCAATTGCTAAAAAATATCAAAATAGAGGGCTGGATTTCTTAGACTTGATTCAGGAGGGAAATCTCGGTTTAATCAGGGCTGTAGAAAAGTTTGATTGCACGAAGGGCTACAGGTTTTCCACCTACGCATATTGGTGGATTCGTCAGGAAATTACGCGGGCGATTTACAACCATTCCCGTACCATCCGACTACCTGTTCACTTGTGGGGCAAAATTACTAAAAAGTTGCCCTTGGTTATTCAATCGGATAAACCGATCATTTCCTTAGATACTCCAATGGGTGAGGACGAAGATTGTACATTGGGAGAGTTGATTGAATTCGATGGGGAAACACCAGAAGATTACATTTTCAACATTAACAGGCTGCGAGACATAGAAAGAGTTTTAAACACCCTCAGTTCGCGCGAACGTGAGGTTATGCGGATGCGATTCGGCTTGGATGACGGCTGTGAGAAAAGTCTACAGGAAATCGGCAATATATTTGATGTTACCCGCGAACGGATTCGGCAAATTGAGGGTGAGGCTTTGAAAAAGTTGCGATCGCAGCGTCGCAGCACATTGCTAGAAGATTATATTCGGCCGACAGCAATTGACCAAACTCACACAAAAAGATTGATCGCCCAACCGATGCAGCCCAGACTGTTCAACATTTCAGAAAACTTGTCTCGCAGCCATTGCGACACTTTCTTACAAGAGCCTGTAGGTGAGAAAATAGTTGAGATAGCTAATATGCCCGAACCATTAATTCCTTCTAACAATTTCATAGAAGAATCAAATATACAACAAACAATATTGGCTGAGACTTATCTGTCGAGGGCCGAGGGAAGTGAAAAAAATCTGAATTATGCAAATTTGAATGAGCATAATTTCCACATTGCCGAACTGAGAGAAAATAACTTGAATGGAGTGATTAAACCGATGGAACACAATTCAGCAGACTTACTGAAACAACTCACCGCACTAGAAGATGTTTTTTCCCAACTGGAAGCACGGCTGTCAGAGGCGAGTGGAAAGTTGCTTTACCCTGGTATACCTATATCTCAAAAGCTGATTCAAGAACTTGACGAGTCCCGGGAAAAATTTATTCAGCTTCGCGACAAGGTGCTAGAACTGGCTGAATATTTGGCAGTATCGACAACGCTGAAAGTTGAGGAAATGGGTTCTTTAGCAGATCTCAAGTCTGTACTTGAGCGTGTTGATTTGGCAGAGAAGCAAAAAAGTGCGATCGCTCTTGTCCGCGACTCTGCTTTGAGGGTTCTGGAACGAATTTTAGCGATCGCCCATCGAGTAGAGAGCAATTTTCAGTCATTGTTGGAATGTCAGGAAAAAGCCCGCGAACTTCAACGCGCTATCTCCGAATCGCAGGAGTCTGACTTGCATCCCGACACCCAACTCTTGGCTGACGGCAATCATCCTTTCTCCAAACTGCTAACACTAATTGCAGAATTGGAAGAAGCAGATGAAGAGCGTTTGGCTTCCTTACACGATGCGGTAGCCGAATCATTTGGAAAAACTCTGGCGATGGCAGCAGTGAGAGGAAAATTTATTATTCAGGCGGAAGCAATACCAGATTTACCTGCTATAGCTGTCGGAAATCACGAGGCTACGGGGCCAATAGGCGATATCCTGACGGCTAAGGAAAATATAAATATGCTGGTTCAGGGGCAATCGCTTCCTGAACCAGAGGAGAAGAAAGATGCCTTTAAAGACTTCTTTGAGAATAAGTACGCTGCGATCGAAAATGTGCTTGAGCATCCACAAAAAAAGCAAGAGTTAATTACAAACATTTCCAAAGGGAAAAGTATCGCAAAAATTCAGAGGCCGCAGGGAGCCAAAGCCCAAAAAGCCGCTGATATGCCCAAAACTTGCTTTGTAGCCAAGGGAAAGCATCAAGAAATCACAGAGAAAGATGCTCGCCAAATTCTAAGCAACCTCGGTATTAACATAGAATCTGTTAAAGTCAAAAAATGAGCACAATATACCTGGATTGACGTTAATGCTGAGCCGATATTTGACCAAAATCGCTGTCCTGTACCTGCCTATGGTTCAGCCGCGAATCGGCATTAGTTAGAGGGAATTGGTCAAACCTGCTGCAAGACTTGTATAGCAGATCTCTGACTTAAGATAGGCGATCGCCCGCAGCAGCTAAGTCTAAGCTAGAAATTGTTCCATAAACCTAATTGAGGAAAAAAAGATGAGTAGCGGTCACGCCAGCCATAAAGGCTCTTCCACAAAACCCAATACCAACACTAACGGTCAAATTACATCCCCTGCCGACCAACCCGCTGACCCGCTAAATCAAGAAACATCCGGTTATCCGTTCCATAATGAAGCAATGGAAAATCCTGTAGCCACCGCCCGGCCCGACGAAGAGGCTGAGTCTGGCGAAGAACAGCAATAGTTATATCGATTAAATTGTCATCGATATGCTATCTGCGGCGCGGTTGATTAGAGGTTTGATAAAAATTAGGTTTGTACTAATTACATCTTGCACCTGTCCCCAGAGTCCGCCAGCGAGTTCAATCTCTGGTGGACTATTTGGGCAGGTTCAGTAGTACCTCACAGCTTCAGAACAAAGGACTAAAGTCCTTACTACAAAACTATTTAACCTAAAATTTAACTTAGGAATTATTGATAAATGAGCGAGATTAACCAACTATTTCAAAAGGACAAATTGCCGGAATTCGGGTTAGTCTGCATTACAACATCCGATGCAGTGCGCTTTCGCACTGTCACCCGGAAGCGACTTTTACAGCTTTCGGAAGCTGAACAAGAAACAGTATTGCGCGAGCTTTATACAGACAACTTAAAACGACTTGACAAAGCGATCGACTTCTGTGCAGCTAATCAGATTAAGCTCTACCGCATGACTTCTGCACTGTTCCCTTTTGCAGATACAGATTTGGGGGAAGCAGTGCTGCACTCAATGACTGAGGAATTGCGGAATACGGGCGATCGCGCTCTTTCTTTGGGCATCCGCTTGGTACTCCACCCGGATCAATTTGTCGTCCTCAGTTCCGACAAGCTTTCTGTGGTTGAAAACAGCATTAAAATTCTCGCCACTCATGCTTTAATTTTAGATATATTGGGACAGCCCCGATCGCCCCAGGCACTGATGAACATTCACGGCGGCAAGAGCGATCGCACTTCGCAGCTCAAATCAGTCATCCGCGACTTGCCAGAATCCATTCGATCGCGCTTAACCTTTGAAAATGACGAATACGCTTACAGTTCCTCGGAAATTTTAGAAGTTTGTCTCGATACCGGCGTACCAATGGTTTTTGACGCCCACCACCACGTCATTCACGAACATTTAGAAACTTACGACGATCCCAGCGTTGCCGAAATGCTCGCAGCAGCCCGCACAACTTGGTCTGTTCCTGAATTGCAATTAGTACACATATCGAATGGAAAAGATTTTTTTGCCGATCCGCGCCACAGCGATTTAATTACAGAAATGCCTAATTGCTATTATCAGGCTCCTTGGATTGAAGTAGAAGCTAAATTTAAAGAATTAGCTATTGAAAAGTTGCGCGCCGAATGGTTGTCTGCGAATGTTCCACAATTTAGCAATGTCTCGTAGATACTGTCTTGACCTGTCAAGGGGTAGCAGTCAAATAATTGGGGTCGAAAGGCTTTTGGGATTTTAAAATCC
>NZ_JAUBTQ010000051.1:0-54640 GCF_036702515.1 Microcoleus sp. BROC3 | reverse complement strand
TACAATTATGAGTTAGCTCTAGGGGGCTAAATTTAAAACTTCTGATTATAACATATATCTTTTTTGCAAGAGGTCTAATCTTAACAATTTATCGTTACTGGAGCGGATCTTATCGAGGAAAGGTTACGAAGTACGACTTGCACCTAACGGCAAACTGGCGATCGATTCTGTGGATTTGACTCAGCCTGACTTGATTTTGCTGGATATTATGATGCCCGGTCTCGATGGTTATGAAGTTTGCAATCTCTTGAAAGCGAGCGATCGCACTCGGGGCATTCCCATTATTTTTTTGAGTGCTTTGGTAGAAGTTTCTCATAAGCTGAAAGCCTTTAATGCTGGCGGGGTAGACTACATTACTAAACCTTTTGAAGCCGTAGAGGTGGTAGCTAGGGTTGAAAATCAATTGCGGCTGCGGGAACTAGAGTTGCAACTCAGGGATAAAAATAAGATGTATCGCCGGGAAATCGCCTATCGCGAACAGGCAGAAATTGAAACGCGGATGCTGTTGGAAACAACCAAGTTGCAGAAAGAAGAAATTGAAGAACTGCTATTAAATATTTTGCCAAAAGCGATTGCCGATCGCTTGCAGGAGGGACAAAGCATAATTGCTGACAGCTTTTCGGATGTCAGCGTTTTATTCGCTGATTTGGTAGGATTTACGAGTTTTGCCTCTCAAAAAACTGCCGCAGAAACGGTGAAAGTTCTGAATCAAATTTTTAGTCAATTTGACGAGTTGTCGTTGCGGCACGGTTTGGAGAAAATCAAAACTATGGGTGACGCTTACATGGTAGTCGGCGGCTTGCCCGAACCGCAGGAAAATCACGCTTTTGCGATCGCCCAAATGGCACTCGATATGCAAGCTACTGTCGCTAGCTTCAATCTCAAAAACAATCACAGCTTTAGTCTCCGCATTGGGATAAATATTGGTGGGGTAGTGGCGGGAGTCATTGGCTTAACTAAATTTAGTTACGATTTGTGGGGGGATACAGTAAATGTTGCTCAGCGGATGGAATCAAACGGTATTCCGGGAGAAATTCAGGTGACTCCTGCGGTTTACAATCGTTTAAAAGATAAATTTTTGTTTAAAATGCGCGGTGCTGTTGAGATTAAAGGTAAGGGAGAAATGATGGTTTATTTGTTGCTGGGGCGAAATTAGAGGACACGGCCATGCCGTGTCTCTACCCCAAAATAATCTATCCTGCTGGCGAGTTCATATCGTTTATGGTGGCACGAGGGACATGATATAGAGGAAACGGCACTGCCGTTTCCTGAATGTGGGTAATATTAATTCCGATGCTACCGGATTTGATATCAGGGGGATATTTAAGCCGGATTGGATATTACTAATTACCACTCGTCGTTGCGTTTGTTGCTGTAAGTTTCCCAATCGTCGTATTGCGGCCGCTGATACAAGGGTTCTGGTTCTATTTCTGATTCCAATTCGGCTGACATTTCTAATTCGGGTTCCGATTCCTGCTGATAAATGTTCAGAGGTTCGACAACCCGGGCGATCGCATCTTTGACAAATGCTTTGACAAACTCGTCTTTCCGATTTAACTGAAACTGCCTTTGCACGACTTCGGCGATGCCGCCGTCGCCCCAATCTTGGTCATGGCGGAAATATTCAATAAAACTTTTACCGGCAATTCTGGTTAAATAAGCGGCGCTGACTGCTTGAATTGCTTTGCCAAGTACAAACCCCGCTACGCTTAACTGCAACGCCCTTGACACTACTTGAATTACACCTTCAACTATTCCCAAACTTGCTAGGGTTTTTGCTAGAGACAATGCCAATTCTTTGGCGCGATCGATATTTAATTCGCAGCCGTAAATCTTGGCAATTTCTACTACCATTTGAGCGTTAACTGCTGCTGTCGCTAATAAATCCACAACGGGCAAAGGCGTTACAGCAATTACTCCGGCTCCGATCCACTGAAATCGCTCTACTGCTTTATCAGCTTGCCGCCTCCTTTGAGCGTCAATTAACTTGCGCGCTTGGTCTCCCAAGTGCTGAGATTGCAGCAAAATATTGTCTGCAATTAAGTCTTCGCCTTCAGCTCGCAAAATCGCAGCGACGCGCCGAATTAATGGCATAATATTCTGGTCTGGCTGAAAAATTGTGCCGTCTTCTAGTACAACTTTTTGCGGATTGGCGCTAATGGCGACTACATCCATTGCTGATACAAAACCTTTGACTCGCTGCTGCAGCCGATCGAGAATTTCATCTCTGTCGCTGTCGGGATAAAGGTCAACTTTATTAAAAACCACGATCGACCTTTTGCCAATTTCCGCCAAAGTCCGCAGCGGTTCGTACTCTGATTTTCGCAAATCGCCGTCCAAAACAAATAAGATCAAATCTGCCCTCGCCGCCAACTGCCTGGCCAATTCTTCTCTGTAAGTCCCCGCAACTCCCGCTTCCAAGATGCCTGGGGTATCAGTAATTGCTAATTCTCGATCGATTCCTTTCAATTTCAAAGTGTAAGTTTCGCCAACTTCGGTAGTTCCCATCGGCGCGCCCACCTGTCCCGCCATCCGCCCCACCAGGGCATTGACAGCGGAAGTTTTGCCCGCAGAACCGGTGCCGAAAACAACTACTCGAACGCTGCCGCGAGCCATGCTAGCTTCAATTTCGCGAGCTCTCAACAGCAAAGCTTGCCGCGCTACTTCATCTTGAATGCGATCGACTTGTTGCCGAATTGCTTTGAGATTTTCCGAAGCTGCTTCACTTTTCACAACAGGAATCTTCGGAGTAATCGGCCGTTTTCCATTAACTTTCTGAGGGCGTTGCAGCAGCCTAAAATAGTAAACCAGCGCAAAAATTAGCGTTGCCAAAAGTACAATTATCAGGAAAATCAGCAAATTAGCCAGCAGCGGAGAAGCAGACCACGCAACTTGACTGTAAAGCCCTGTTAAGGAACTCACCAGCCCAATAATCAGCCCCAGGGCGAGGCAGAAAGCAGCAATTAAAGTTAACAGGCGCGGCAAAGGCATGAGGAAAGTGGCAAATAAAAGGGTTATGCTTTGATTTTTACATTACGCCGATAGTCATCAGTCATTGCAAATCTAAAATCTAAAATCTAAAATCTAAAATGGCGAAGCGCCCGTTAGCGTTAGCGAAGCGATCCGAAGGAAAGCCCTCGAAGAGGATCGTACTGCGCGAACCCGCAAATCCCGATTCTGTCGCACTGCGGGCGCGGTTTGCGGAGTTTGAGCGCCAGCGGGACGGACAAGTGCGATCGCCCTTTTGCTGCAATTGTAGCTTGCACGATAACTCAGCTACAGCTTATCACCCGCCCGAACCGCAGACTGGTTTATTTGCATCTACCTACTTATTTATTCGGTGATTTATTCGATCGCGAGTGGAGCCATACTTTTTTATTAAGAATAAAATATCACATTAAGTATCCAGAAACCCAGTTTCTTCAGGTAAGTGCCTCCTGGAAGCTCCGAAAGCGGAAACGAAAAACCGGGTTTCTTAGGCAGGGTAAAAGCGTCCTAATTCACAAAAATTATCAAATTCAGTATCCATGCGGTACTCTCAAATCAGTCGCAAGTTAAGTTAGACTGAATTGTCAGTGCCTGAATTATTCACAGGTTAGCATCTATGCAGCTCAAACATCTGAATCAGCCTTCACAAGAACTCTCTACCTCTTGCGAGCATAATATCAAAGAGAGCCAGCCACTCAAGCCCAATTATTTCGCTCACATAGCCCGTTCCTTGGGCAACCTCAGTATTCGCGACAAAATCAGCAGCGGGTACGCACTGGCTCTTTGTGTTGCGATTGGGGGAACGACTGTCGGGATGTTGGCGGGCAATCATTACTATCGCAGAACTAACAATCAAGTACACATCGAGCGAGAAAGTCAGCTTTTAAATAAGTTGCAGGTAGCTTTACTGCGAACGCAAAACAGCCAAGAGGGGCTGGTTTACTGGATCGAAAAGCCGCAAATTTTTGACAGCAAATACAAACAGCTACAAAACAATATTTACAATTTGAAGTTGTTGCTATCGGAAGTCAAAAAATATAAATACATGGAAGACATAGAAGGTCTAGAAAAATTCAGACAAACTTCCGATTCGCTATTATCTAATTATCTAAATCGACTAGAAATAGTTAATAAAAAAATTAGTAAACTGCCAAATAACCCCGCTCAACAAAGTGTTAAACGTAAGTTACTGTCGAATTTCGATCGAGATAAAATAGGGTTGCAATTAGATAGGGCGGTCAATGATATAGCAGAAATTATCGATCGCGCCCAAGAGCAAGAAGATGCTGGGCGGGAGGCCCTGCTGCAAGCGCAGGCGCTGCGGGTGCAAATAATTTTGGGTAGCATGGCACTGTCGATCGTCGTTGCAGCATTGCTGGTAGCCTTGACCAGTAGGGCGATCGCCAAACCCCTCGCCGCTGTTACTAAAATTGCTCAGCGAGTGACTGAAGAATCTAATTTTCAGTTGCAAGTACCAGTTACCAGCACCGATGAAGTCGGAGTATTAGCAGCTTCGCTGAATCAACTAATTCAGAAAGTAAATCAGTTGCTAGAAGAATTGAAATCTGAACAACAAACCAAGATACTTCAAAATGAGAAAATGGCAACTTTGGGGCGGATGTTAGCCGGGGTTGCTCACGAAGTTAACAATCCCATCAATTTTATCTATGCAAATATCGAGCCGGCGAGACATTATGTTGAAGATATTTTAGATTTGCTCAAAACTTACGAAACAGAAATTCCCAACCCGCCTGCGGCAGCGATCGCCAAAGGCGAAGAAATAGACATCGATTTTCTCAAAGAAGATTTGATCAAAATATTTGACTCGATGCAAGTAGGGGCTGAAAGAGCCAAAGCTATTATCTTAAGTTTGAAAGATTTTTCTCGCCTCGACGATGCGGCCCCTCATCCCGTCGATTTGCACGCCTGCATAGACAGCAGTTTGCTGATTCTCAACAGCCGCATCAAACAGGGCATTGAAGTGGTATGCAATTACGGGAACATCCCGAGTGTTGAAGGCTATATGGGTTTGCTTTACCAGGTATTTGTGAACCTTCTCAACAATGCACTAGATGCTGTAGAAGAGAAAGTAAAAAGTGAGAAAGCCAGCTCTGAGGAGGCGAAAAAACAATCGGCTTCGGCGCAGTCAATGCAACAGGAAGCACCGAGTTTTTCGCCGAGGATTGTGATTGCTACAGAATACTTGGACGACGACTCAGTGGTAGTGCGAATTTCTGATAACGGTACGGGAATAGCACCAGAGAGCCAAGAAAAAATGTTTGAAACATTCTTTACTACTAAACCGAGAGGTGTAGGTACTGGTTTGGGATTGGCAATTGGTCGCGAAATTATCGTCAAGAAGCACGGCGGGACAATTAACTTTTGGTCGGAGGTAGGAACGGGGACGGAATTTTCGATCGCCCTGCCGATTAAGCAGGAGGATTTAATGTAAAATACGCTCTTAAAAGCTCCAATGGCTCGCGAAGATAATTCCCTCTACAACGGTAACGCACCAGGCAAGTCCGAGGATAGAGGAACTGTAAAAAATTAAAAATTATCAGTTTTTATAGCAGTTTCAAAAAAGAAGGCCACTCTAAACCCGCAATCTAAACTCTGATGTCATAATTCATTCCAAATCTAAAATCTAAAATCTAAAATTGTATGAGATTGCTTACTGACCGAAAGCATCCAGGATACAAGCCCCCGGATTCATCCGTCCAGAAATAAAAAACCTGTATCCGATGAAACTTGCCCCCCGAATTGATCCGTGGGGTCAATGCTTCAATTCTAAAATCTAAAATCTAAAATCTAAAATCGATTGACTGGCTGTCGCTACCCCACTTGATGAGTGATAATACCCAACTCAAAACTATTTTCAGTAATCTTGAAAAACAGGATTTGCTATAATTTCAAGTTGAGCAATCACTGTACGGAGCGAAAATTATGGGACTATTTGACCAAATTTTGAGCGCGATCGACAATCCCAACCAACAAGCAAACCCCAATCAGTTGGGCAACATTCTCGGTGCGGTAGAGCAGTTGAGCAGCAACCAGGGCGTCAATACGGGCACGACTCAGCTAGCAATGTCGGTTTTGGGCGGATACGTGCGATCGGCATTGCAAGACGTGCGATCGCAGTCGGGAGACGCACAAGCTCAACAACTTGTCAACCAATTTAGCGGCACAAATCCCAATCCGCAAGCGGTACAGAGTTTGTTCGGAGTCGGCCAACTGACGCAGATAGTGAACGATATCGCCCACAGAACCGGTTTGAATAACGCCACAGTGCAGGCGATGATACCTGTTTTGGTGCCGCTGGTGCTGAATTTGCTAAAAACCGGCAGCAACGCCCAAAACCCAGCCCAAGGCAGCAATCCCGTTTTGAATACGTTTTTAGATGCAGATGGAGACGGCGACGTAGATATTACTGACACAATTTCGATGGCTAGCCGCTTTTTGAATCAGCGCAGTTAATTTAGGAAATTTTTAACCGCAGATATCAGCGGATGAACACAGATGAACGCAGATAGGATTTTATCTGCGTTCATCTGCGTTTATCTGGCTTCATCTGCGGTTAAAAAAACTCCTACTTTAACCCAAACCCAAATCAGTCACAGCACCAACACTGCTAGAAGAAACCAACTTAGCATATTTAGCCAAAACGCCTTTAGTATACCGAGGTTTAGGAGGCTGCCAAAGAGCGCGCCGCTGCTCCAATTCTGCATCAGAAACATTGAGCTGCAACAAGCGATTGTTAGCATCAATTGTAATCGAATCACCCTCTTTTACCAGACCAATTGTTCCGCCAACTTGTGCTTCTGGTGCAACGTGACCGACAACCATGCCGTAAGTTCCGCCAGAGAAGCGACCGTCAGTAATTAACCCTACAGAATCCCCCAAACCAGCGCCAATAATTGCCGAAGTTGGTGCTAACATTTCGCGCATTCCCGGCCCGCCTTTGGGCCCTTCGTAGCGGATGATAATCACATCTCCGGCTTGAATTTGGCCCGCTAAAATTGCATCCAAACAATTTTCTTCAGATTCAAATACCCGCGCCGGGCCGGTAATTTGCGGTTTTTTAACGCCCGTAATTTTAGCAACGGCTCCTTCTGTTGCCAGATTTCCCCTGAGAATTGCTAAATGTCCTTGGGCGTAAAGCGGGTTGTTCCAAGGGCGGATGACATCTTGGTCGGTGCGGGGTTCGGCTGGAATATCTGCCAACACTTCCGCAACAGTTTGACCGGTAATTGTCAGCGCGTCTCCGTGCAGCAAACCTTTTTCTAGCAGCATTTTCATTACTTGAGGAATGCCGCCGGCTTTGTGCAAATCGGTTGCTACATATTTGCCGCTGGGTTTGAGGTCGCACAGCACCGGTACTTTCGCTCGAATAGTTTCAAAATCGTCGAGGGACAACTCAACGCCGATCGCATTGGAAATGGCTAATAAATGCAGCACAGCATTGGTTGAACCGCCGACTGCCATGATTACCGCGATCGCATTTTCAAAGGCCTTGCGCGTCAAAATTTGGCTCGGTAACAACTGTTTGCGGACAGCTTCCACCACAACTTTTGCAGATTCGGCAGCGCTGTCAGCTTTTTCGGCATCCTCAGCAGCCATTGTCGAAGAATAAGGCAAACTCATGCCCATCGCTTCAAAAGCGCTAGACATCGTATTTGCTGTGAACATTCCGCCACAGGAACCCGCACCCGGACAAGCTTGTTGTTCCACTGCATTGAGTTCTGTTTCGTCAATTTTGCCCGCGCTGAATTGACCGACTGCTTCAAAAGCGCTGACAACGGTTAAATCGCGTCCGTTGTGGTGTCCCGGTTTAATCGTGCCGCCGTAAACAAAAATAGCAGGAATGTTCATGCGGGCGATCGCAATCATCGCCCCCGGCATATTTTTATCGCAACCGCCGACAGCCAGCAACCCGTCCATACTTTGGCCGTTGCAAACAGTTTCTATCGAATCAGCAATTACATCTCTCGACACCAGAGAATATTTCATCCCTTCTGTTCCCATCGAGATCCCGTCGCTGATAGTAATCGTACCGAACATCTGTGGCATCGCCCCAGCTTCCTTTGCACCCGCAATAGCCCGCAAAGCGAGGTCGTTCAATCCCATGTTGCAGGGCGTAATCGTGCTGTACCCGTTGGCAATCCCCACAATCGGCTTAGTGAAATCGCCGTCACCAAAACCGACTGCCCGCAGCATTGCTCGGTTGGGCGCGCGCTGCACGCCCCCAGTCACAGCTTGGCTTCTCAAATTTTCAGGCATTTTAAAATTTCCTTTGTCTGTTGACAGTTGACAGTTGACAGTTGACAGTTGACAGTTGTCAGTTGTCAACTGCCAGCTCGCCCAAAAACGAATACAAGTTTCCGATAATCGTCGTGGTGAGCCCATAATTTTAGACCAAAGTTCCGGCTCCCAGATGAATCTGTGGAGCAAATCTAAAATCTAAAATCTAAACTCGACTGACTCAGTGCCGAGCGCCGAGAGTTTTACCCTATTGTTGATTTTCTCAGAAGCTTTGATATTTGTCAGACCTTTTAGGAGGCAGTGGCACAGCAGTGTCCGGAAAGCAGTGCAAAGATTCTACAGATAGTACAGCGTGCAGAGTGAATACCGTAGTTATCTGGGATGATGTGGTAACACCCATCACTCTAACGTTTAAAAAAAATTGCGAGGCGAATGACATGGAGGCCGATCGAATTCTGAGGCAATATGCGGCCGGAGAAAGAAATTTTCGAGAGATTAACCTCGTCGGGGCAGACTTAAAAGGGGTAAACCTCAGCGAGGCTAACTTTACCAGATCGAATTTCCAAGACGCAAACCTTAAAGGCGCTAACCTGACGGGAGCGAACTTGCGCGAGGTGAAATTGGCAGGGGTGGACTTGACGGAAGCCAACCTCAGCGAAGCAAATCTCATCGGTACCGATTTGAGCCGCGCCAATCTCAGCGGGGCTAACCTGATGGGAGCCAACCTGCGCGGCTCAATGGCGAGAGAAGTCAACATGACCAAGGCTAATTTGACGGAAGCTAATTTGACCGAAGCCAACTTTACAGAAGCGAATTTGTTTGCGGCCAACTTAACCGACGCTAGCATGATTCGCATTAATTTGATGAAGGCAAATTTGAGTTGGTCAAATCTCAAAGCGGTAAACCTGACAAATGCCATCCTTAGCGAGTCGCTTTTAGAAAGAGCTAACCTGAATCAGGCAATTCTCAGCGGGGCGATGCTCAGCGGGGCTAACCTGACTGGTGCAGACTTGCGCCAAGTAACGATGGTGGGAGCTAATCTGAGCGAAGCTAATCTGAGCAATGCTAATTTGAGAGTTGCTAATGTGAGTTGGTCAACGCTGGCAAAAGCTAACTTGAGCGGTGCTAATTTGTACCGGGCTAAGCTGTGCTGGTCTAATTTTAGCGGGGCTGTTTTGTTGGAAGCGGTTTTGATTGACGCTAATCTGAATCGAACTAACTTCCGCGATGCAGATTTGAGGCGGGCAATTATGCCGGACGGCACGACTAATGATTCTTAAAATTTGATTGTTAACTGTTAACTGTTGACTGTTGACTGTTAACTGTTGACTGTTGACTGTTAACTGTTAACTGTTAACTGTTGACTGTTGACTGCTGACTAATAACTAATGATCACTGAATTATTGATTCTCGGTGCGGCAGGAATTTTTGCCGGAATTCTAGCTGGATTTTTGGGTATCGGTGGCGGTACGGTGCTCGTACCTTTGTTGGTTGCTCTCAAGTACGCCCCGGTACAAGCGGTTGCTACTAGCGGTTTGTCGATCGTCATTACAGCTATTTCTGGCAGCATCCAGAATTGGCGCATGGGCTACCTCAGCTTGAGTCAAGTCGCAGGCATCGGATTTCCCGCCGTCATCACAGCACAAATCGGTGCTTATTTGGCGGGGATATTTCCGCCTTACTTGCTGTTACTTACTTTTGGGTTGTTGCTGTGGCTGAATATTTTTTTGATTGAATTGCGCACGCGCCTGACAGCTAATCAGAAAGCGGAAGTAGAGGAAGAGGAACTGGGAGGAGAAGCGGGACAAGAGGAAAATGCTCAATTAGCAATTACCAATACTTCGGCTTCGCTCAGTACAATTACGCTCAGAACAAGTTACCAATTGCCAAATAATTCAAATATTTTATTCAATCCAACTTTTGCTAAAATTGCTACCGGCAGTGCGGCAGGTTTATTAGCGGGTTTGTTCGGCGTAGGCGGCGGCGTGATTATGGTTCCCCTGCAAATTTTGCTGTTAGGAGAAAGCATTAAAACCGCAATTCAAACCAGCTTGGGCGTCATCGTCATCACGGCAATTTCGGCGACGGCGGGACACGCGGCGCGCGGAAATGTTGTGTGGGTTGTAGGGTTAATTCTTGGCGCTGGCGGTTTGTTGGGCGCGCAGGTGAGCACCCGGTTTTTGCCGAAATTGCCCGATCGTATTGTTAGTTTAGCTTTTCGATCGCTCTTGGCAATCTTATCGATTTATGTTTTCTGGCAAGCTTGGCAAAAATTTAGTAATGGGTAATTGGTAATTGGTAAGGTGCGCGGCCCGGCGCACCCTACGAAAGAATGCGGGAAGATGCCCGCGCTGCACCCTACGAAAAACGAATAAGTAAGACTAATTTGCTGATAGTTTCTTCACGGCGCGAGTCAGACGCTGCAAATAAGGCTTGACAATTTCTTGATTTTGTCGCTGCAATTCGGAAACTTGCTCCTGCAAGTGCTGAATCTCGGTTTGCAGCATCCCTGCATCTATTGTGGGTCGATCGAGCAAATCCTGCAATTGCTTGAGAGAACCTTGGATTTCATTCAAGTCTACTTCGTTCGATCGTTCCTGTAACTGGGCCGTAATAGTTTTAACTTCAGTTAACTTTTCGCCCATCAATAAAAATCGGACGTTGACATTTTCCCAATCATGCTCTCTGAGGGCGCTATTTTCCAAAATCCCGAGTTTTTGCTGCAAATCGGACAGGATGGTGTAGAGTTCCTGAGAGTCGGCCGGAAGCGCCTGGGCTTGGCGTTCGAGGGAGGCTACGGCAGCTTGTACCTCGGCGATGGCCCCGGATTCCAAGCCCTGGAGTTTCTGCTGCAAGTCGGAGACGGCGGTGTAGAGTTCCGCAGGTTCTCCAGGTAGTACCTGAACTTGCTGCGATCGACGTTCTACTGCGGCCTGTACGTCCGCGATCGCAGAATTTGCCTTTTGTTGCATTTGTTGCTCGAAACGCTGGCGATTGGCGAGATTTAGCGAAAGTGCTGCGGTTAAGGGGGCGGCAGCGTAGACAATTTGGCCCGACAATACAGCAGCAATCGTGCCCATCGCTGAACCAGCAACAGAGGCGTATTCTGCCAATTCTAGCCAGTCCGGCTGGTTCGGGGCACTTCTGGAAGCTGGGAATGATGCTTTTTCAATCTTCTGCATAGCCTTTTAGTCGTAGTCGGATAGATGGCGATAGGGACATGATAAAAGCGATCGGCAAATAAATCAGGGCTATTTGTCCAAATTTCCGAATTGTGGTATTTTTATTGACCGAAAGCATCCAGGATACAAGCCCCCGGATTCATCCGTCCAGAAATAAAAAACCTGTATCCGATGAAACTTGCCCCCCGAATTGCTCCGTGGGGTCAATGCTTCAATTCTAAAATCTAAAATCTAAAATCTAAAATCTAAAATCGATTGACCTCCTGCAGAATACCTTCTGCCTTCAAAACGGTCAATCTCAGGTAAAATTCAGGATTGAGTCGATCGCTCAACAGTTAACCAATAAGCGTTCACCGCCGTCTGTCAGGAGTATACAGAAAATGGGTCTTAAGATTATTGAAAGCTACGATAGCAGTTTTGTCCTCGAACCAGATGCTAAAACTGCACTGTTCGGTTTATTAACCGGTGAAAGCTTTCTCCAACAAGTAGCGCTACAATTGCACTGCTCGCGCATTGAGTTTGCCGAGTTACTGTTTCAGCCAGTCCCTTACAGCAGCGAGACGCCGAAGGGAATGCCTGCGGAATTTGAAAAGTATCACGAATCGAGCGATTTTGCGATCGTCAACGTCCCGCCTAATTTCATGTTCCAGGCCAAAATATTTAAACCCAGCCGCCTCTGTGCAATTTATCGAGTTTTTAAGACTGAGGTAAAGGCTGGTTAATCTGTGGTTTAATCTAAAATCTAAAATCTAAAATCTAAAATCTAAAATCGGATGACAGAAGACATTCACTCTCTCGCGAGCTTAGAATTCATTCCCTACATAGACTCTGAGGGGAAACTGCCCGAGTTTGTCCAGGGAAAAATTGGCGTTTACGCGATTTTCGACAGCGAGAAAGTGCTGCAATTTGTCGGCTATTCTCGCGACATTTACCTCAGCCTCAAACAGCATTTGGTACGCCAAACCCAGTATTGCTACTGGCTGAAAGTCCAAACTATTGACAAGCCCAGCCGCACTATCCTAGAAAGCATCCGATCGAGTTGGATTGCCGAAAACGGTTCCCAACCCCAGGGTAACGGTGCCGATGCTGCTAAGTGGAACGATCCCATCGACACCAAAACTGTGATGACTGCCCAAGAAACGGCAAATTATCAAGGTATCTTCGCCGATGAAATTGCCAAAGATAAATTGTTGAAAAATGTCGCGCGGCGCGTAGAAAATGAAATTTTCGCGCTGTTGAAAGCTCGCGGCGTAACTGAAGAAATTCGGTTTAATCCCAAACTGAAAACTAGCGGATTGCTCGATTTAAAGTAAATACAATAGTCCTTACTGCGAACCGTAGGGAAACGGCAATGCCGTTTCCCTAATTCCCGCGCCGGACAGGGCATTGCAGTTTCCCTACAGATGCTCGGCTACCATGTCTCTGATATATCATCTTTGTCTGTTAACATTTTAACAGTTAAGATTTAACAGATATCGGAATCTGCAAAATTAACTCTGTTCCTCGGCCCGGAGCAGAAATACAACTGATTTGACCTCGATGTTTTTCAACTACAATATCGTGACTGATTGCCAACCCTAATCCAGTACCCCGGCCTACAGGCTTCGTAGTAAAAAATGGGTCAAATATTTGGTGGCGCACGTCCTCACTCATCCCACAACCGTTATCGGCAATGTTAATCACAACGGATTTATAGTTTTGAGTTGCGACTTTTGAATCTTGATTGTGCAGCGCCGGTGCTGACTCAGAACTTAGTGAAGTGCTGATGGTAATTGTTCGAGGAGAAGGTTGAGTTTCCAGGGCATCAATAGCATTACTTAGCAGGTTCATGAACACCTGATTTAACTCACTGGCGTAACAGGTGACTTTTGGCAGTTGACTGTAGTGTTTGATGACCTCAATCTCATCTTGTTTGTTTGATCCCTTCAGTCGATGTTCCAAAATAACTAAAGTATTGTCAATGCCTTCATGAATATCCACTGGCTTGTACTTTTGTTCCCCAAGGCGGGAGAAGTTGCGCAAAGACATCACAATCTCGCTAATTCGAGAAGCACCCTCTGTCATCGAATTCAGCAGTTTTGGATAATCCTCGGCGATGAATTCGGGTTGAATCTCGTCCAATTCGCCGATAATTTCTGCAACGGGGTGGGGGTAGTAATGTCGGTACAATTCGACGAGGTGAAGCAAATCTCGCGCATAGTCCGCCGCTAGAGCAATATTGCCGTAGATAAAGTTGACTGGATTGTTGATTTCGTGAGCAATCCCTGCCACGAATTGACCTAAAGAAGCCATTTTTTCCTTCTGTATTAACTGAGCTTGAGTTTTCTTGAGTTCAGTTAAAGTTTGTTCGAGTTGCTGGGCGTAGGATTGTGTTTGTTGGAACAATTGGCGCTGCACGAGTTGATTTGAAACGCGGGCCAAAACTTCTTGTTCGTGAAACGGTTTCGTGATATAATCTCTACCACCAACTTCAAAGGCTTTGACTTTATCAAACACTTCATTTAAAGCACTAATAAAAATAACGGGAATGTCTTTAGTTGTGGGAGAAGCTTTCAATGCTTGGCAAACTTTGTAGCCGTCCATACCGGGCATCATGATGTCGAGCAATATCAAGTCAGGAGGAGTTAACTCGATCGACCGCAGAGCTAGTTTGCCGTCGGGTGCGGTGCGTGTTTTGTACCCGTGCTGGGAGAGTATTTGAGCTAAAAGTTGCAAGTTAGCCGGAATATCATCAACAATTAAAATATTTCCTTTTAAGACGGGAGTTGGTTCGTAATTCATATCTAGTTCGGTAAAATAACCTTTATAGGTTTGTAGTGAGTACGATCGTCCGAGCGGGTTTTACCAGGACGGTCGTATTTACTACGAACCAGATCTAATATCATTCTTATTTGGTTTCGGGATGGATGAGAGCTAGTATTTCATTGAACAGAAACTCGTTAGCCAATGCGGCTAGAGCGGTAGCTAAAGAGTCATTTCGATCGCGAATTTGCTCAATTTGGCTGAGAATTAACTCTAAATCGCACTCTATTGTGGCTTTCTCTAAAGCTGCCAGCCAATCTGCGGGTAAAGCTGCAAGAGTCTCTGGAGTGGGAGCCTCGATTTGAGTTGACTCGGGAACACTCTCGGGTTCATCGTAAATGTAACGCACTCCCAGATGTTTGTGCAGGGTGGCAAAGATTTGTGTATCTCGAAAGGGTTTGTGGATAAAGTCATCGCACTCATCTGATACAGTAACGCTTCGCGCTTCCTCAGCGTTACTGGCAGCGTTACCGGCACTGAGGGCAATAATGGGGGTAGCTCGACCTTTAGCGGTGGCTTTAATACGTTTCGTCGCTTCATGCCCATCCATCACGGGCATCCACATATCCATAAAAATTAAGTGCGGATCGAAACTCGACCACATTTCAATAGCTTCTATGCCGTTGCTGGCTTCTTGGAGTTCAAAGTTAAAGGCAGCGAGGAGTTCGATCAGCAGTTTGCGGTTGTCGGCTCGATCGTCCACAATCAAAATACGATAGCGTGGCTGGTTGCGTTCTAGGGCTATCACGCGACGCGGCGGCTTTGCGGGTTGAGTCGCCCGGGTCTCAATGGCGCTGACGGAGATATCAAACGCGAAGGTTGTGCCGCGTCCTACTTCACTGCGCACAGTAATGATGCCACCCATCAGCTTGATAAACTGTTGGCTGATAGCCAGCCCCAAGCCTGTTCCCTGCTGAGATGTTGCCCCTGTTGTGGTTTGCACAAAAGGTTGAAAAAGCCGCTCTAACTCTTCAGGAGCCATGCCGGAACCAGTGTCTTCTATTTCAAAATATAATTGATAATTAGTGATTGGTGTTTGCTGGTTTTCACCCTCCCTAACCGCATTTACTCTTACCGCAATGCCTCCCTCTTTCGTAAACTTAATGGCGTTAGAAAGCAGATTAATTAAAACTTGGCGCAACTTAAGTTGGTCGGTTCGGACGTATTCGGGAATATCGCTAGAGCAGTCAAATATTAACTGCAATTGTTGCTCCCGTGCCTGGAGTTGAAACATCTCTTCCACCTCGTGGAGCAGGCTGCTTAATTTAAAGTCTGTTGGGTTGAGGGTAATGCGTCCCGCCTCTATTTTGGCTAAATCTAATATTTGATTGATCAGAGCTAGCAAGTGTTCTCCGCTGCGGTTGATGATGCGGATATTTTCCTGCTGTTCGCGATTGAGGTTGGTAGAGCGCTGCATCAATTGGGAGAATCCCAGAATTGCGTTGAGCGGGGTGCGGAGTTCGTGGCTCATATTTGCCAGGAAAGTGCTTTTGGCGAGGTTAGCGGCTTCTGCTGCCCAGGCTGCTTGTTGGAGCTGTACTGCTTGCTGTTGAGTGGCTTCGAGCAATTGAGCTTGTTGTAAGGCGACTCCCAGTTGAGTGCTAATTTGCAGCCCAATATTGATTTCTGCTTCGCGCCAAGTGCGGGGTGCAGAATTTTGATAGCTGGCGAGCAAACCCCAAAGTTGACTGCCGCAAAATATGGGGAAAATAACGTAGGCTCTAGCTTGAAATTCCTCTAACAGTTGCAGGTAACAAGGACTTAAACCAGCGCTGTATATGTCTTCAATTATGCGGTAAGGAACGCCTCTAGCGTACATACCGCCTTGATTTTTTTGTAGATAGGTATCCCGCACTGGTTCACCGCTGGCTTGCAGAGTTTTCACGGTACAGCGAGAGTCTTCGACGAGATTGTTTGGCAAATTAAACTCGTCGGGTTTTTGCATCAGAGACCTCCAGCCCGGAGCCATTGATTCGGCAACAAATTCCCCGCTCCAATCAGGATTAAAACGATAGATACCGACACGATCGCATTTTAGGGTTTGTCGCAGTTCAGAAGTTGTGGTTTTGAATATTGTGTCAATATCTAAGGACTGACGGATGCGATCGATCGATCGGGCGATGGCTTGTTCCCCCTGCGCGCTTTCTCGCAAAGCTGACTCGGCTTGTTGGCGATCGCTAATATCCAAGACAGTACCCACTAAACGGCTCAACTGCCCTTGTTCATCATAAACCGGTTTCCCTCGGACTTCAATGTAACTGAGCGAGCCATCTCTTCGGATCAGCCGCAGATCGATTTCAAAGCTTTTTCCTGAACTAGCTCGCTCGCGAACCATTGTCAGATAGCGCGATCGATCTTCTGGATGAAAACGCTCGATTAATTGTTCGCTGGGCAGCGGTTTTTGAGTCGGATCGAGCTCGTAAATGCGATAGAGTTCTTCACTCCAAGTGGTTGTTTCTGTGGCGATATCGTGTTCCCAACTGCCAATACGGGCAATTTTTTGGGCTTCGAGCAGTCGGGCTTCGGCAAACTGGCGATCGCTAATGTCGCGCGCTACCCAAACAGCGGAGCTATCGGAAAGCGGCGAAATTTTAGCAACAAACCAAACTTCTTGGTTATTAATCAGCAGACTGTAATCAAAACTAACAGTTTGTTTTGTTTCCAATGCCCGTCTAACTTGAGCAAAATAAATGTCCTGGTTTGCCTCATGAAAAAATTGTTCGATGATGGAGTCGATTTGATTATTATGATAGTTGTATTGAAAAATTCCCTTAGTGGGTATAATTTGGATAGTTTTTTCTGCGGGTGTAAAAATCAATACAATATCGGTAATAGACTCAAAGATTTTCAGAAATTGGTCGGTAGAACTATAAAATTTTTGTGTTAGCAAGTTGCGCTCGACCATTTCATATTGTAAGAGTTCATTAGCACGATCTAAGGCGGAGGTACGTTCGGCAACTTCTGTTTCTAAAGTGCGATTGTAGTCAGTTAATATTTTTTCAGATTGTTTGCGCTGTGCGATGTTAGAAAAAGCAGTGATGGCATAAATAATGTTTCCGCCTGCGTCGAAAATTGGTGTGGCGCGCACCTCAAAAGGAATAAATTCCCCATCTCGATAAAGTTCTACATCTTCAAGGAACACCGTTTCGCCGCGCAGTGCTCGGAATGCGGGCAGTTCTTCAGTTGGATAGGGCTGGTTTTGGCGGTAGATTTGATAAACTTCGACTGATTCTTCTAAAGTCGCATCGGGGATAGTTTCTACGCCGAGCCAATGCTTGGCAGTTTCGTTGAAGTACACGACTTTACCCGAGGCATCGTGGATAGATACTCCCGCAGGCATGGCTTCGATAAATTGCTGGAGTTGGCTCTCCCTCTGCGCTAAAGCTTCATTTAAAGATTTTTGTTCGGCAAAAGCCTGTTGCAGTTGCGCTGCAATAAGATTGAAGGAATTGGCGAGTTCTCCGACTTCATCGAAGCGTCTAATTTCTAAAGGTTGATCCCATTCGCCTTTGGCAACTTTTTTGGCTGCGGTATTCAAGCGCATAATTGGTTTTGTCACCCAACGGGAAGTCAACAATCCGATCGCGATCGCTAGCGGCAGCGTACCGGCACACAACCACAATGTCTTGCGGGTATTTGCTTGAATCGGAGCGATGAAATCAGACTCTGGCACCACCACCACAATCAACCAATCCAAGCCGCGGAAATCTCGATAGGGAGTGACGCGGACAAACTGCCGAGAGCGTTTGCTCGCCAGGGTAAATTGCTGAGTAGTTTGCAGCGCGCGGAAGTTGCCAAAGCGGTTGGCGAGTTGTCGAGCAATATCTCGCGTTCGGGCGTCCTTGCTGTTGGCGGCTAGCAATGGCGTCGGTTGGTTTTTTGCTGGCGTCACCAAGGGTGTTTCTCGTGTGGATGTGGCAATCAGATTGCCCGATCGATCCATAATAAAAGTCTGTCCCGATGCAGAGAAGTGCAGCCTAGCCAGAAAGGTATTGATTGACGACAGCCCATTATTATCGGTGAGGCGATGGCCGATCCGCTCTGCTACTTGTTTGATTAACTGATGCGCTACATCCTCGACTGATTCTTGACCGCTTTTGAAAGAAAGATAGCCTACTAGCCCAACTACACTTACCGTTTGCAAAACCAACGGAACAATCAGAACAGTTCGCAGGGGAAGCTTGCTGAAAAATTTGGCGGCTGGGCGGTTGAATGGATAAATGGACATGGGTGTGAACCAATTGTGCTGGCGATCGAAGTTTAACTGCTGTAGTGTGGCTTTTCCGGTAATTGACGCGCCCTACAGGCTCTGAAATTTTCCTCCGGGTAGATAGCAAACTACCAGCGAAGATTGGGCGCGGCTGTCAATATTTGCTTCTGTCAGTTCTGTTTCTAGCTGTTGGGTTTTTGAGTATTTTCTACTGACAAAAGCAGTCATATATTTTCTGTTTTTTTATTGAGTTTCACCATGATTTCACAATTAAACTGTCTGTAAGTGGCTATTTTTTTTTGGCAAATAACTATCTATTATTTATTATTTGCAATTTAATTTCGGTTGAATTGCCTCTGAATTTGTCAAAGTCAAGCTATAGTAGCTTACGGGAAGTTTATTAATATATGGGGTAAGTAGTAGGGACACGGCAGTGCCGTGTCCTCGGTATCATTCCGATGCAACCGGAAACGATATAATTCCTTTCTGCTCATAGTTTTAAAATTAGCTGTCTTAATATCAGAATATCTCCATTGCCCGTTAGGATCAATCTCTCTTTCGATAGTTTTAGGCTCCAAAATGTACAAGTTATTTGTGCGTTCATCCAGTCTCACTATGTAGATAGGCTGATACATATTTGTTAGGGAGCATCTCCTAGTTGTAAAAGCACTTCTTCTCCCTCCTTCCTTCTTCCTCCTGCCTCCTGCCTCAAAACTTAGATTTCTAGCTTGGGTGCAAAAGTGAGATGCTCCCTATTTATTAACTCGCAGCAAACTACAAAGCATTTGAGTAAGGGCGCTGCGGTAGGAATAATCTTTGCTGCTGCACTCTCGCACTTTTGGTGGTTTATTAGACAGCAGTCAATCGATTTTAGATTTTAGATTTTAGATTTTAGATTGAAGGATTGTAGATTGAAGGATTGAAGGATTGAAGGATTGTAGATTGAAGGATTGAAGGATTGAAGAATTGACCCCTGATGAATCCGGGGACTTGCGACCAAATTACTTTTGGTCAGAGTTGGCAAGAGCTCGCCGATCGCCCTACTGCAAATTTGTTAACTTGGCTAAAACGGCAGCGAATAGAGCAGGATCGATCGGCTTTGTTAAGTGTTCGTTGTAACCGGCGGCGATCGCCCGATCGCGGTCTTGTTCGGTAGCATAAGCTGTCAGCGCCACAGCCGGCAAGCGCTTGATTTGGTCGGATTCGGACGATCGCACTTTGCGGATCAGCGAGTAGCCGTCCTCAACGGGCATACCGATATCGCTGACTAAAATATCCGGCGGCGACTGCTGTAAAATGTCGATCGCCTCTGCAGCCGAAGCAGCCGCAGTCGCAGTCGCCCCGCACTGTTCGAGGGCAACAATCAAAAACTGGCGGTTGTCGGGTTCGTCGTCAACTACCACCACCTTTAAACCAGCCAACATACCCCGACGCATCGGATCGGATTTCCTTTCTCCTCTCAAATGCCGCTGCTTATTCCGAGGCTGTTTGAGCGGCAGTGTCACCGTAAATGTCGCACCCTTGTCTTTACCGGGACTTTCCGCAGTCACGGTACCCCCGTGGAGTTGCACCAAGTGTTCGACGATCGCCAATCCCAGTCCCAAACCGCTGTCAGCCTTTGTTTTCGATCCGTCTGCTTGTCGGAAGCGATCGAACACGTAGGGCAGAAAATCAGCAGAAATGCCCTTTCCGGTATCGCTGACAGTAATTTGCACGTAATTGGGTGATGAGGAATCGCTAACAGCTACCGCAGACAAGCGCAGTTCCACATTTCCCCCCGAAGGCGTAAACTTGACGGCGTTACTCAGCAAATTCCACACTACCTGCTGCAACCTCTGGGCGTCGCCCCACATCAAGCCGACTGCGGGGTCAAATTCAGACGAAACGGTGACAGACTTGGCCTGGGCCGCCAAACGAACTGAATTCTGAGCCGCCTCGATCGTCCTTACCATATAAAACCAGCCGGGTTTCAAAGCCAGCTTGCCTTGAATAATCCGGGAAACGTCGAGCAAATCTTCCACTAGCTGGATCTGCACCTTCGACTGACGCTCAATCGCTTCCAAACCCCAAGCTAATTTATCTTCGCTGTAGGGGTGGGCGCGCAGGATCTGCGCCCACCCCTGAATCACATTTAAAGGCGTGCGCAATTCGTGGGAAAGAGAGTCGAGAAACTCGTCTTTCCGGCGGTTGATCGCTTCTGCTTCCGCCCGCGCGGCCTGTTCGCGATCGAGCAACTGAGCCCGTTGGGCCTCGACTTGCTTGCGATCGCTGATGTCGGCGACGATCGACATACAGTTGATGTTGCCGTTGCTGTCGCGGACTGGAGTTGCCCACAAACTGATGTCGATCGAGCTGCCGTCTTTCCTTTGGCGCTGGGTTTCCATGCCGGCGATCGCGTTTCCTTCCCGAATTCCTTTCAAGTTCGCTGTGAATTCCTCCCGTTTGTCTGCGGGAACGCTGGGCACGAATTGACCTAAGACCTCTGATTCGGACCAGCCAAAAATCCTCTCGGCGGCTGGATTCCACATTTTCACAGTCCCGTCGTCGCAGTCCAAAACGGTAATTGCTAGGGGACAAGCCTGGATCAAGGCTTCTAAAGTTTGATGGATGTGCGATCGCGCGGCTTCTGCTTGTTTGCGATCGCTGATATCGACGTTCACCCCGATCGTCCGCCAAGGCAAACCGCGATCGTCCTGAAACACCTTAGCCCTGCAAGCAATCCAGCCCACGCTGTTGTCCGGGCGGCAAATGCGGAACTCAATGTTTAATTCCTCCCCGGAAGCCCCCGCAGCTTTTACCTGCTGTTCGGTAACAGCGCGATCGTCTGGATGCACCATTTCCACCCAGCTTTGATAGCTGTCTAAACCGCCGACCGGCAGCCCGTACAAAGCTTCTAACTCCGGCGTGCACGCGAGCTCGCCGGTTTGGACGTTCAATTCAAAAGTTCCGATTTTGCCTGCTTGCTGAGCGATTTGCAGCCGTTCTTGATTGTTTTTGAGTTCTGCTTCCACCCGCGCGATCTCGGTCAAGTCGATGTAGAATGCGACGATCGTCTCTGGTTCGCGATCGTTCGGGCACAGGGTCGTCCCGCCCATCAGAATTGGGACGCGGCTGCCATCTTTGCGGATGTACTCTTTCTTGAAAGGAGTTGCGACTCCCTTAGCCCGCAGTTCCCCGGCCGCTTTGGCGTCGAGGTGCAGGTATTCGGGGGGGGTCATCTTGTCCCACCGCATTTGACCGGAGAGCAAGTCTGAGCGGGTGTAGCCGACCATGTTGAGCAGGCATTGGTTGGCGTAGGCGATGCGGCCGCTAAAATCGCCGATCGCGACTCCGAAAATATTTGACTCGAACAGCCGCCGGAATATGGCTTCGCTTTGCTGCATTATCCGTTTTGCTTGGTTGCGATCGGTGATTTCGGCAACCACGGTGCTGACCCCCAGCAGTGTTCCCGATTCATCGCTGACGGGGTAAAAGCTGACTTGCCAATCCCGCAAAACTCCCGGCTGTTGCCCGGTTGCGCCCTTAATTTCCAAGTCGATCGCGGGGGTTTGCGTCGCCAGCACTTGGCGGTAAATCGGCTCTAGCATATCGGCCATTTCGGGAATCACTTCTCTGACGGTGCGCCCGATGTGCTCTGCGATCGGTCGGCCGTTGATGGCAGCGAGGCATTCGTTGATGCGGATGTAGCGCAAATTGGTATCGAGAAAGCACAGCCCGACTGGTGTGGTGTTGTAAACTAAGTCGAGTTCTGCTAGTTGGTAGCGAATGCGTATTTCGTTTTCTCGGAGCTGGTTTTGGGCTTGTTTGCGATCGGTGATATCGAGTACGAAGAATGCTCCTTTGTCTGTGCATCCTGGGAAGTTTCCGCCCCCGACTAAAACTGGGAAGCGCGTGCCGTCTTTGCGGAGGTATTCTTTTTCAAAAGGCACGCAAATTCCTTCTGTTTCGACTTGCGCTATGGCGATGCGATCGAGTTCTAAATATTCCGGCGCGGTGAGTTCGAGCCAGCGGATCTGTCTTGAAACTAAGTCTTCCCTCGTATATCCGATCATTTCCAGCAAGGCGTCGTTAGCGTCAGTAACTTCGCCGCTGACATCCCAGAAACCGATGCCGATCATGTTAGATTCTACCACGCTGCGGCAGCGCATTTCGCTTTCCCGCAAAGCTAATTCGGTTTGTTTGGCTGCGGTAATATCTGTGATAATTAGGCCTGTTCCGATTATTTCTCCTCTTTCATTTTTCACTGGGTAGTAGTTGGCGAGCCAGTAGCCGAAATATCCTGGTTTTCCCGGAGGTTCGCCGCTAAGTTCTACGTTTAAAACAGGCTGACCGGTTTCTAAAACTTGCTGAATTATTGGTGCAAATTTAGCTGCAGATTCTGGGAACAATTGGCGGAAGTCTTGACCGAGATGCTGTTCGGCGGGCAAACCGTGGAGTTCTGCTAATACTTGATTGATACGGATAAAGCGCATTTGGCGATCGAGAAAGCAAATCGCTAGGGGAGATGTTTCTAACAGCGAGTCAATTAAGGCGAAGGATTGCGATGTTTGAGATAGTGCTTGCTGCGCTTCTGCGTAAAGTCTGGCGTTGTCTAGGGCGATCGCGACGCGGTATGCTAAATCTTCTAGCATTGCCATGTCTCCTGCACTGTAGCGGCGGCCGAACTTTGAGGTAAAGCAAGTGATGGAACCCATTACCCGCCCGCGAGCCCTCAGCGGTACGCAAGCGTGAGATCCGATATTGAGCGATCGCAATATTTCCATTTCTGCTGCATTTTCGGAGACTGCTGCTAAAATTTCCTCATCCACTTCGGCAATTAGTTCGGATGTTCCGGTGCGGATTACCAGCGGATAGCCGTTAATAGCATTGTCGGCGATCGGACTGCGGATTCTCAAGTTATTCAGACTATCAACTATAGAGGCTTCTGCGTGAGCAGCAGCCACTCGACGCACTTTTGAGTCGGTTTCGGTCAAATGAATGCAGCACCCGTCGGCGATCGAATTTATTGCTAATTCTGCTACCTTTTGCAGCACCGTTTCCCCGTCAAACGCAGCAGCCAGCATTTTGCTGACTTCTGCTAAAAATGCCGAGCGCTGCTGTTCTATTTCCGCTTTTTCTCTCGCTGTTTGCTCGATTGTTAACTGCAATCTTTGAGTTTCCGCAAGTTTTATTTCTGTGATATCGCGGGCGACAATTAATGCCGATTCTGGTAGGCCATTTTTGTCAAATTCGGGAACTACGCGGGATTGATAACTTCGGATGCCGTTGATTGAGAAAGCCTGAAATTCGACAATTTCTTCTTGACCTGTTTCTAACACTTTGTGCAGGGTTTCATCCCACATTTGGCACAGTTCCGGCGGCATTCCTATTTCTTGACTGGTTTTACCCAGGAAGAATGAAATTGGTTTTCCTTGGCTTCTTTCAACTGCTTGATTGACATACATATAACGCAGTTCTTTGTCGGTGCGGATAATGATGTCTGGTGTATTTTCTAGCAGCGTTCTCAGTTGCTGTTCGCTGCTTGCCAAAGCTGCTTGCGCTTGTTGTCTTTCCGTGACATCTCTCACCGTGCCCACGTATCCGATGAGTTCGCCGGAGTCGGAGAACATCCGCGAGGAACAAACGTTAATCCAGCGCACAATCCCCTCTGGTGTTTGCAAGCGATATTCGATCGCATATTCCCCACCTTCGCGAGTATAATCCAGCCATCGGGCCAATACGCGATCGCAGTCTTCCGGGTGAATGCACTTCTCCCAACCGTCTCCTAAAACTTCTGTCAAACTCAAGCCGCAAATAGCCTGACAGCGCGGGTTTGCATAGGTGTAGCGCCCCTCAAAATCTGCAATAAAAATGCCGACAGGCGAACAGGAACTTAAACAGCGAAATCGTTCTTCTTGAGCTTGCAGCGCTTCTTTAGCTACTGTCAGTTCTGCTGTCCGCTGTTGGACGCGGCTTTCTAGGTTAGTGTAGGATAAGGCCAGGGCTATTTCTGCTGCTTTGCGGTCAGTAATATCGATGCCAGTTGCTATCACGTATTCTACCAAACCCTCGCTATTGAGAGTCACAGTATTCGACCAAGAAATGAAGCGATTATCGCCGTTTTTGGTGCGCCAATAATTTTGATATTCGCTGTAAAATTGTTCCGCGCTGAGTTGTGTAAAAACTATTTGAACTGGCTCTATTTCTTCGGGAATTAAGAACAGATCCCAAATATATTTGTTGAGAACTTCTGCTGTCGAGTATCCCGTGGTTTTTTCGCAAGCTTTGTTGAAGCTAACAATCCGTCCTTCGCTGTCGAGAACTACAATCAAGCAAGCCGTCGTGTCAATTACTTTTGAAATAATATTCCGTTCTATTTCTAGTTCTTTTTCTGCCGACTTTAAGCCAGCATACCAAGCGCTAACCATTGCCGCTGCAAAAAGTAAGATTGCAGGAGTTGCCTTGAGTGCCAACAGTAACATAGTTGTCAGCAGTAATGCCGTGCCGGCACTAAATGTAGCAATGCTGTAAGATTTAATGGGTAAGGGCAAGACCTGAAAGCGACTCATTTTTGTTGACCTGTAGCGATGGCACGCTCGCGCTAGTTCTTGTGCCGATAAAACAACATTGTTACAACTAATTATTTGTTTTTTCTATATACAAACACATTAGTCTGGGCGTGCCATCTTCCCCGAGACAGATTTGGCGAAGGAAGAAGCAAGAAGTTTGCCAACGGATTGTTTAAGAAATTTAAAGGATTTAAGGGATTGATTTTGAGGGAAAAAAGAAGATTTTTCGCACTCTCTCACTCTCCGTCTTTCTCCAGTCGTCGAAACCAAGTAATTTATCTGTGCAGCAGCTTATTATGAATGAAAGGACAAATTGGACCGGCCGATTTCTGGGAGCAAATTAAAGTGAATCACAAGCTGGCAAAAATTATCGGATTATTTTTCGCAGCCGCCACCGTCTTCGGATTCATCGGTTACGCCCTTCAAAATCCTAACTCGGGGAGCAATTCAGCGATATCGATCGGCTTTCCCAATCTTACCATCGCGGCCGTCGGGGCGATCGACAACAAAGGCGATCAAATTTATCTCAACGGAACGTGGCAATTTGTCCCCGCAGTTGGCAACCCCCAAAACCCCCCCGCCTCCCCAAGCTGGGGTTCCATCTGGGTTCCCGGAGACTGGCAAGAAGAAAACAACGAATTCGTACCCGGAATCATCACTCGCGGCAGCGGCAAAGATTGGGAAAACTTCAACAGCAAACAACTCTCAAAAGCTTGGTACCAGCAAACAGCCAACATTCCCGACAACTGGAAAAACCGCCGCATCTTTATCGACTTAGCCCGAGTCAGCACCGATGCAGTCATCTTTGTCAACGGCATTAACTGCGGTCAAATCGAATGGCCTTACGGCAATGTTGACATTACCAAAGCAGCAAAACCCGGTCAAAATACCCTATCTATTTTAGTCGCGGCAGTATCCGAGGAAAAAGACAAAGCCGTGATTATGGGCCCCACAGAAATCTACACAAAAAAATCCAACTTGCAATCGCGCGGAATCATCGGCGAAGTGCGACTTTTCAGCCTGCCCCCGGGTCCGCTAGTTAGCGACGTATTCGTCCAAACTTCCACTAGAAAAAAGCAAGTTAAATTAGATGTAGAACTCAAAGACGTTACCCAAAACGGTCAAATTCAACTCATCGCGCAAATGCTCGATGAAAAAGGCAAAGTCGAACAAAAATTTACAGGCACGGCCAGCGTTCAAGCTAAACCAATTCAAACAGTAAAATTGCAGTGGGACTGGCCAAATCCCCGACTTTGGGATGCGGGTCAACCCAACCTTTACACCCTGCAATTAGAAGTAAAAGGCAGCGGCATTGACACGCAATACGACCAACCTTTCGGCTTCCGCGAATTTTGGATAGAAGGGCGCAAATTTTTCTTAAACGGAACAGAGTTTCGCCTCCGACCAACCTTGCACTCAGACATTTCTTGGGAAAGCGGCACAGTAGAAGTTGCTGACCAATTAATTAACGGCTACATTAAAGCAGGTTTTAATATAGTACAAACCTGGCCTTGGGATCACGACGAACGCGGTCGGTGGCACTTTCGAGAACTGTTTTCCGAAAGGGCAGACCTCAAAGGTTTTCCAATTATGACCCCGGCATTAGATATTACTTCTATCGCTTGGAACGGCAAATGGAAAAACCGCCAGTGGAGAGACCGCTGGAAAGTGCGAATGGCGACTGAAATGCGCCGCTACCGCAATCATCCGTCAGTATTAATGTGGACGACAAGTCCTAATTTTTTCGGCAACGCTGACGACCAAAATCCCCGCCGCATCGGGAAAACTAAAGTAGAAGGAACTCTCAGTCAGTCGGAAAACGAGCGTTTGCGGGTCAACACTCCCCTAGGAAATGACGCTTTAGCTGCTATTAAATCCGCTGACCCCACCAGACCTGTGATGGTACACCAAGGCGCAAACTTCGGCGATGTTTATGCGTTGAATTCTTATTTAAATATGATTCCCTTACAAGAGCGGGAAGAGTGGATTTCTGAGTGGAGCAAAAGCGGGGAAATGCCCTACATGGTAGTCGAGTTTGGGACGCCGCTGTTCGCTACAATGATGCGAAACCGCCAAGGTTTCGATAGGGTGATTGTCAGCGAACCTTGGATGACTGAGTTTGCAGCAATTTATTTTGGCAAGCAGGCTTACGAGTTGGAAACTGCCGCTTATAAAGCTAAAATTCGCGAGCAATTTGTCAAGGGTCAGGAATATCAAAGCTGGCATCTTAACAAGGAGTTAGATTTTGCACCCGCTTTTCAAAAGTTGCAGCAGTTATTCAGTACAAATACTTGGCGGAGTTGGCGGACTTTTGGAATGTCTGGCGGGATGATTCCTTGGAGTGACGGACACGGTTGGGAAGTTTCTGATGCTGGCAGAACTCGGGTGGATATTGGGGAATTTCAAGCTGGTCGCCGGGGCGTTTATTTGAAACAAGTCTCGAATAATCTTTTGAATTATTTGCAGCCAGAAGGTTACACTATTCATCCTGGGGGCGAGGCAATTATGAATAATAATAGCTCGACTTTGGCTTGGATTGCTGGTGCTAGTCCGGTTTTTACTGCAAAAGATCGCAACTTTTGGGTGGGCGGAAAACTGGCAAAGCAAGTAGTGTTAATTAACGATACGCGGGCGGCGCAAGAATTTGCGTTTAATTGGCGGGTTTTTGTGGGGGGAAAAGAAGTCAAAAAAGGCGATCAAAAAGGGATTATCGACCCGGCAGGCACGCTGTTTTTTCCAATTGACATAAAATTGCCAAATACCATTTCTAGCAAGACTGACGGCGAAATTCGCTTGACTGCGCGAGTGGGCGATCGATCGCATTCTGATACATTTGCTTTCCGCGTTTTCCCCAATCCAGCCAAAGTCAAGGATACGCTGACAATTTTCGATCCAGCGGGCAAAACATCGGCAATGTTAAAACAGTTAGGTCATCAGCTTGTGCCGTGGAACGGTTCGCAAGTTTCCTCGCTATTAGTTATCGGTAGGGAAGCCTTTTCAACCGGGGAAAAATTGCCCGGAAGTTTAGAAAGTTTTGTGCGAAACGGCGGCCAAGCAATTGTGTTTCCTCAGCGCAGGGAATGGCTGGAAAATACGGGTTTCCGGGTTGCCGGTCACGTCGGCCGCCGCGCTTATCCAGTTGACAGCAACCATCCGGCAATTAGCGGTTTAGACAGTGAAGATTTGCGGGATTGGGTGGGGGAAAGCACGCTGGTTGAAGCTTATCCAGATACGATTCAAACTGCGCCGAGAATGAGTCCGGCAAATATGCCTTGGTACGGCTGGCATTGGGGAAATCGCGGCGGTGTCAGCAGCGCTTCTATTGAGAAACCGCACCGCAGCGGTTGGCGTCCAATTTTGGAATCTGAGTTTGATTTAGCTTATTCGCCGCTGATGGAATTGGATTACGGAAAAGGGCGGTTGATTTTAAACGAGTTGGATTTGGAAGACCATTATTCGGTAGATGCTGGGGCGGCGCAGTTACTGCAACAAATTGTGAGTTACGGGATGAATTCTCCGGTGGTTGGAAAGGCCGATAAAGTGGTTTTAATTGGGGGAGATGGGGATGCACAGATGCTGGACAGTTTGGGGGTAATTTATCAGCGCGCTAATTCGCTTTCTAATGATGTTGGTTTGGCAATTGTGGGGACAGAAGCGAATCTGAAAGATGCAGATTTGCGCAGTTATTTGAATGCTGGCGGGAAGGCGTTTTTCTTGCCGCGTCAAGTGCCTGTTGCGGATTTGGGCGTGGGTTTGCAGCAAGCGCAGGATTTTGGGGGTTCGCTGGCGGTTCCGAGTTGGGATGAGGTGAAGGGGGTTAGCGCTTCTGATTTGCGATCGCGCTCTTTTTACGATACTTGGTTGATTAAGTCTGGGGGAGAAATCGGCGCTGACGGTTTGTTAAGTCGGGTAAAAGTTGGTAAGGGCGTGGCGATTTTTTCTCAAATTGAACCGGACAGTTTGAATGCTGATACTAAGACTTATTTGCGTTTTACTCGCTGGCGGCAAACTCGGGCAAATGCTCAGATTTTGGCTAATTTAGGGGCGAGTTTTAAGGCGGATCAATCTGTGTTTAACGGTTCGAGTCGGGAGTTTTATCACTGGGATTACAAGACGGATTTTGAGAATGGGGACGATCCTTATCGGTATTATAGATGGTAGACTTACCACTCTATTTTTACGGGATAGTTCGCTAGTAGGGAATCGCCACTCACTAGCACAGCGTCTTCTACAATCGCTTGAGAAATTAACAGGCGATCGAACGGATCTTTGTGATGGTTGGGTAGGCTATCCAAAGTTAAAACATGAGTTAAATCAATAGGTAACAATTCTATATTGTTAGTCTGTTGCTGACTTTCTATAAGTTCTGGTAAAGGTAGATTGAGACTCAGCTTCCCCAGTTGGATATTGATTTGTATTTCCCAAATACTTGCAATGCTTAAAAGCAAATTATTTTCTGCGTTTTGGCACAAAGCAAGAGCTTTCCGGGAGAGCTTTTGGGGCGAACTATCCCACCAAATGAAGGTATGAGTATCCAGCAGTAGTTTCATAGATTCCCTGTCCAAAATTCGTCTGGTAATGGTTCATCAAAATCGTCGCTTGTCCAGATAGATCCTGCGTGCAATCCCGCTGTACGCTGCTTAGTTGGGGAGGCGATAGGCGCTAAACGGACAAGGGGAATACCACCTTCTGTGAGAACAACCTCTATGCCTTTAAGTGCTAGAGATAATAACTCTTTTAAATTTGTCTGTGCTTCTTGCACGTCAACTGTTTTTGTCACCATTGCAGTTATCCAAGCTAGGGATTAAAAGTGCGATCGAACAGAGGTTAGCAATTTCAATCTTAAATTGCTGATTTTATTATACTGTTAAATATCAAAGGTCAAAGTGTCGCCTGAAGCGCGGGTCTAGTTTGTCTGTTTTCTTTTGGTTGCAGGTGCCGCAGAGGGTTTGCAAGTTGCTGATGTCGTTGCTGCCGCCGCGCGCTAGGGGGATGATATGATCGATCGACAGTTGGGTTTCTTGTTTGGTGTGGCCGCAGCTTTGGCATTGGTATTTATTGCGGGTGAATACATATTTTCTGACTTCTGGGGGAATGGGGATTCTAGGGGTTTTAGTCATGATGATTTTTAACCGCAGATGAACGCGAATTAACGCGGATGTTTGATGGATTAGCTGGGTGAGTTTTCTTGATTGAGAAGTTGGCGGCGCAAATCATCGAGGGGGGATTCTGGTTTGCTACTTTCTGACTCGTTGTTTTCTGGTGTTTCTTCGACTTCGGGTTCATCTGGGCAAAACTCTATAGTGACATTGAGTTTGAGCTTAATCTTTCCTTTCTTCCAGCCATTAACACCCACTCTGAGAATTTCACAATCTATACCTTCACCAAACCATTTCTCATATGAAAAACGTTTTTGGCGAGTGTCAAGAGGTACATCGATATTTAAGTTCTGTTCTTTTAACGATTTATTGAGTGTCTCTCCTAACCCATACTCAGGTAAAACTCTATTTACTACTGTTTCCTTGAGTTTTCCTACTTTAAGCATTGCGTTACCAAAAGATAAAGCATCCTCATTACCGCAGTTGTGAAAATCAAATTTATCTTCCATATTAATCTTTAAGTTCTTTAAACTCTCATCCTAACTATCTTAGAGTAGTATCTCTCTTTTGACAATTGCCCCGGCGAATAGAATTCGCGTCTACACAAACAATGTCCGCCTACGCGGACTAAGAGAATGTCTTCAACCCGCGAAGGCGGGTTTTGTCTGTGTAGCCGCGATTTCCAATCGCCGATTTCCTCCAAAATATCAATCATTCACCATCCACCGAAACGCTATCATTTTGTCCGATTACGGGCAACAAGTGCTCGTGCAACTTCATCGCCTGCAAACAACTATTAATCCCAGAAACCGCCCGATCGTACTTTTCGATCTTTTCTTCATTCTCCGCTTGCAGTCGCTGGTTGCGGGCAATTTTCTCCTCCGCCTCCTGTGCCAAAGTTTGCTCCAAATAATCGCGGGCTTGATTGTATTTCTGCAAAATATCATCAGCTTGCTTTTGGGCCATCGGCAACAAATGATCTTTCAGCGTCTTATTAACAGTTTGCCGGAAAGTTTGTCGAATTGTTTTCGAGACTTTTGGCTCGAAATCTAGTCGCAACAATTGCCGAATTGCGGGTTGGGCTTCTACCATGTTTTCGCAGTCGTAACCTTGAGATGTTTGCTGCAATGTTTGCCGGAATTGATAAATCGAAAATGTGTCTTCGTCGTAAAAACGGGGGCTTTCTCGCACGTAGCGATCGCACTCAACGCCCGCCGCATTTACCAAAGCATCCGAAACCCGCTTTGACAACTCCTCTAGCTGCTGTTCAATTCCCCCGTCGTTACCCAACAAGCGATAAAGTAATCGATAGTATTCAGACTTGCGAACGCTGTCTTTTAAATACTGGAAAAAATTGGCAACCAGCGACGCCGTAGACTCTACTAAAATATCTTCTAACTGATTGGCTAAATAGTAAAGCGCCTCAACTAAAACAGCAATTAAAGGTGCTGTAGCATTGCGGGGATGAGTCAGCACAGTGCGACCGTAAGCTGCCTCAACCGAAAAACTATCTAGCAATTCATCCAAGCGCCGGATCATCCGAGATTGCAGTTGCCGAAAGTCGGTGTCAAAAATATCGCATTTATTCATAATCATTTCATTGATTTCTGTGGCGATATGTTCTCGAAAATCCTGTCCGACTTGCTGCAATTCTTGATTTAAGCGTAAAAGTTCCTGTGCTTTCATCGCCTCAATTTCGCGGGGCTGGCTGTCCAAATTCCGCTGAATTGTTTGGTAGTGTTTCCGCAGTTGAATGCACAAGTCTTCCAAGTCGTCGGCGAGATTTTTGAACAGTTGCGGGCGTTTTTCTTCTGTGAGGTAGCGGGTGATGGCTGTGCGAAAATCTTCGATACCGCTATCTTGAATTAATTGAGCAATTAATGGTTGTCCTTGCTCTGCCAGAATCCGCACGTAGTTTTCATTGGGTGTTTCGTAGCTGTTAACTGAAATGCGAAATTTGCTCGGAGATAGCTTCCCGGAATTCGCACAGTAGCGATTAAATTCACTAACAAATTGCGGAGTTTCTTCACTATGACCGAGGAATTCTGAATCTAATTTATCATCTCCAGAAACTCGCCCTTGACTGCTGGCAAAGATTGTATTTAAACCAAAGCGATCGCGCGCTGTGCTACTTTTAATCAAACTGCCGTAAAATCCCAACAATCCGCTAGTTTTGTAAACTCTAGCAGTATCGCGAAAGTCGGAATTAATCAGATTTTCTAAGCGCTGTCGCAGTTGAGTGTTGTACCAAGTTTCGTCAATGCGGTTGAAAATGTAAAAAAGCCGATCGCGAATTCCCGGATTTCCCCGCGTCTTTTCCATTAACTCGGTTTCTTCCGTCGTCATTTCCCCAGACGAAGCCGCTTTCAAAACGCAGACAACCGCCGAAGTATCCGGGCTTTCAATCTTATCATAAGTCAATTCTGCATCCCGCTGCACCGGCGCATCAATTCCCGGCGTATCGATAATAATATTGCCATCTTCCAGCAGCGGATGATAACAGTAATATTCTACCCGCTTGAGTACAGCGCTGTTGCTACCGCGACGGGCATAACTAGCAGCTTCTTTGAGATTGGAAAAGTTAAACTGTTCCATTGAGTAGGTAGCGTTATCGAGTGTTTGGATGCGATCGCGATTCGCATCAAAACCTTCTAACAGCAGCATCAAAGCCTTAGCTTGTTTGGCTAATTCCGATTTATTTTCGCCGCCTTCCGTTTCAATAATTATGTTACATCCCTGAGACAACAGCGACACTACATCTGTTTGATTAATATTAAGTTCAGTAGCTAAACCTAGCTGATGGCAAAGCACAGAAGCTTGCTGGCCAATCTCAAACTCGCTCAAAAAAGTGAGAACAACGCGCTCTTTTTCCGGATCGGCAAAGGCGATATAACATTCCGTACCTGTCGCGTGTCCTTCAGCACTGTAGAGCAATTCTCGCTCCAGCAAAGCATTAATCAGCATCGATTTTCCGGCACTGAAAGCACCGGCAAATACGATTTCAAATTGGGGAGAAATTGCTTTTTTCAAAGAAGCTTGTACCGCAGTGATATCTTGTTGTCGCAAAGACGATTCCTGACGCAGCAGTTGCAGTAAAGATTCAACTTGCTCTTGCAGATTTGTGCATTGACGGGGCATTTGAGTCATCGCGGCAGACTGCTCCTGATTGTGGGAAAATTACCTTATTGTTAATTCTCTGCTAGTTCAGGAATAATCACAACAGTAATTTTACTTATGCGATCCAGGATTGCTGAAAGTGCGATCGGCTATTCTGGCGACAAATCCTATCGTTTACGGTTGTTTCGGAATGATTAAACCGCAGAGGCCGCAGAGGGCGCTGAGGAAGAGAAGAGAGAGATGAATAATTCCGATACCAACGGATTTGTTATCATCTATTTACATCCAAGTGGCTAAATCTGATATGTGAGTAAAATTTAGCCAAGCATCTCCTAGTTTTTCGTACACAATTAGTAGTAAGGCGCGCATTATTCCGCCCCTACAAAATTAAACGGGCGCATTGCGTACCCTACATTAAACCGATAAATCCTGACGCGGCTTGAAAGTCTCAATCTGCCGCAACTTTTCGTATAATTCCCGTTCCTCCTCACTAATTTCTTTGGGAATTAACACCTGAATTTCTACTAATTGATCGCCCCGATCGCCATTTCCGGTTGGATAGCCCTTGTTAGCCAGCCGCAACCGCTTTCCAGACGTTACTCCCGGCGGCAATTTCATCTTTACCAGCCCGTCCAGCGTCGGCACTTCAATATCTCCCCCCAACACCGCTTCGCTGGGAGTTAGTGGCAATTCGCAGCAAATATCCGACATTTCCAACCGAAAAAATGGATGGGAAGAAACCGTGATTTTCAAATATAAATCTCCGCCGCCAATACCTTGATTTCGCAAGCGAATCCGCTGGCCTGATACCATAGCAGGAGGCAGATTCACCTCGATCGCTCGCCCGTCTTCCAAACGAATTCGCTCGGTTCCCCCGGCATAAGCTTTTTCCAAGCGCAAAGTCAGCCTCGCGTCAATATCTCTTCTGATTTCGCGATCGTCAATTTCCCTAATTTCCCTTCTGAATTCGCGATCGTCCATATCTCTTCTAGCATCCCGAGAATTAGCAACATAACTCGTTTTCTTAGAAGCCGTATTCCACGGTTCATAGGAGGCAACTCCCGGTGCATCGTTCGCTGTCGCCATCCTCACTTCCCGGCGTCTTCCTAGCACTTGATCGAGAAATTTATTAAAATCCGAGTAATCGCTAAAATCGACATCTTCGCCCGGTTTTTTACGGCTAGCTTTACTGTTTCCCCAAGTTTTAAAATTGGGAAGCCGCACTCCTTGCTTGCCTTGAAATCCCTTTTGCTTCCAGAATTTACTAAATTGGTCGTATTGAGTTCGCTTGTCGATGTCGGAAAGAATATCGTAAGCTTCATTAATATCCTTAAACCTATCTTCAGCAGATTTATCCCCCGGATTTACGTCAGGGTGCAACTGTCTCGCCAGCCGTCGATAGGCTTTCTTAATCTCATCAGCCGAAGCATCTCTGGGAACTCCCAGAATTTGATAGTAATTGCGAAAGTTCTGCATATTTTGGAAAGAAGAAGGAAGAAGGAAGAAAGAAGAAGGAAGAAGGAAGAAGGAAGAGGGATGAGGTTTTATCCTTGGAGTTTGTTGATGGTACTGACCATTAATTGTGTGAGTTCATCTGGTTCTTTGATAACTGGTGAGATTTTTATGGTGCTGCTAACCCGACTCTTTCAGAAATCACTAGATGAGTATCCAGTTCTCTGAGCGAACCGAGAGTTGTTCGCAAATATCGAATATACTCTTGTCTAATAACACCTTCATATCCCTCAGCAATGTTAGCGGGTA
Organism: Microcoleus sp. BROC3; assembly: GCF_036702515.1. Classification (NCBI taxonomy): domain Bacteria; kingdom Bacillati; phylum Cyanobacteriota; class Cyanophyceae; order Oscillatoriales; family Microcoleaceae; genus Microcoleus; species Microcoleus sp. BROC3. The sequence goes on along the minus strand of NZ_JAUBTQ010000051.1, from coordinate 19,674 downwards.
CTGATACAGATGCACTGCGAATTTGACTGGTAATACCATAAAGTTCAGACGAATGAAAAGATTTAGTTAATTCGTAGCCAAGTTGACAAAGATAAATACCTGGCTCCCAGATTTATTGTTCTCTATGGGTCATACAACATAATTTTCTCCTTGCTTATCAGAGTAATCTCTATCTAATTCACAGAAGTCCAGTAGGGTAGAGGAGAAAGAAAAGGAGCTGAGAAGAATTAGGAAAAGAGCCGTCACATATTTTATGCTGAAAATCCGCTATTTTCATTCTTCATTCTTCCCTCTTCCTTCTTCCTTTAATTACAGCCAATCATCATCATCATCCCAATCGTCGCTTTGATTTTGATAAGGGCGACTCGGGCGATTAGCACTGCTTCTGCGATCGCCCATTCGATCGCCCATTCGATCGCCCATTCGATCGTTCATACGATCGTAGGGGCGATCGGGAATTGGATCGACAGTCGAGCGCCTGTACGGCTTAGCATTGGTATAATAGCTGCTGTCATCGCTGCGCCGCTTCGTACCGTCGCCCGTAAAAGTCCGCTTCACAGACTCAAAGAAATCGTCATCATCGTCATCCATCGCAAACGCGGAAACTTCCCGGCTCAAATCGTAAAGAGCATCCTGCAAATCCGAACCAACTTGGTCAACTCCCCGCTCATCATTGCGTTCCAAACTGTCTCGCAATTCCCGAATTAAAGTTTCAATTCGCTGGCGGCTTCTTTGAGCAAACTGCATTCCGCGATCGAGCGCAACTTCTCGCAACTGCCGCTCGGCTTGATAAGCTAAAGCTTCAGCGCGATTGCGTTTTTCAACCCTTTCCCGCTGCAACTTATCAGCTTGAGCAAACTGTTCCGCATCGCGAATCATTTGATTCACTTCTTGCTGAGTCAGCGTCGAAGCACCTTGCACAGTAATGCTTTGTTCCCTGCCGGTTGTTTTGTCCAAAGCAGTCACCAACAGCATCCCGTTAGCATCAATATCAAAAGCTACTTGTACCTGCGGAATCCCTCGCGGTGCCGGCGGAATTCCTGTTAGTTTAAACCGTCCCAAAGACTTATTATCTCTGCCTAATTCCCTTTCCCCTTGAATTACGTGAATTTCTACTACAGTTTGGTTGTTTTCAGCCGTCGAAAAAATGTCCGATCGCCTGACGGGAATAGTAGTATTGCGAGGAATCAGTTTTTTCATCACCCCGCCGATCGTTTCCAAACCCAGCGACAGCGGCGTCACGTCCAACAGCAGCACATCGCGGACATCGCCACCCAAAATTCCCGCTTGAATTGCCGCACCCACCGCCACAACTTCATCGGGATTGACATTTTGATTCGGTTCTCGATCGATCAAACTGCGAACAACTTCCTGCACCAAAGGAATGCGAGTCGAACCGCCGACTAGCACAACTTCATCAATGCGAGAAGGACTCAAATTTGCATCGGCTAAAGCTTGTTTCACCGGCCGCCGCAACCGCTGCACCAAATCTGTGCACAGCCCCTCAAATTGACCGCGAGTTAGTCGCGTTTCCAGATGCAAAGGCCCGTCTTCGTTCGCATCGATAAACGGCAAATTAATCTCGGTGACACCCACTCCCGACAGCTCAATCTTGGCTTTTTCTGCCGCTTCGATCAAGCGCTGCAAAGCTTGGCGGTTGCGACGCAAATCAATTCCTTCTTTTTCTAAGAATTGTTCTGCCAACCAATCCACAATTTTGGAGTCAAAATCATTGCCGCCCAATTGAGTGTCGCCGCTAGTTGCTTTGACTTCAAATACTCCGTCTCCAACGTCTAAAATCGACACATCAAAAGTACCGCCGCCCAAATCAAACACTAAAATAGTTTGACTTTCTCGCCTCTCCAAACCGTAAGCCAAAGAAGCCGCCGTCGGCTCATTTAAAATCCGCTTGACTTCAAGTCCGGCAATTCGTCCCGCATCCCGCGTCGCCTGTCGCTGCGAGTCGTTGAAATAAGCGGGAACAGTAATTACAGCCCCCGTCACCTCTTGTCCCAGATAGCGGCTGGCTTCATCGGCCAGTTTCCGCAAAACCATCGCCGAAATTTCCTCTGGGGCAAAATCTTTTTTCAGGCGGGGACACTTGATTTTGATGTTCCCGTTTTCGTCCCGGCGAGTTGTGTAAGGGACGCGCTTTGATTCTGGAGTCAGTTCGGTATATTTGCGTCCGATGTACCGTTTGACGGCGTAAAAGGTGTTTTGCGGGTTAAGAACAGTTTGGCGTCTGGCCATCTGTCCGACAAGGCGTTCTCCTTCCTTGGTGAAAGCAACCACCGAGGGAGTTGTCCGCATCCCTTCTGAGTTGGCAATCACAACCGGTTTGCCGCCTTCCATGACGGCTACTACTGAGTTTGTCGTTCCGAGGTCAATGCCAACTACTTTTCCCATACGTCCATTGTCTCCTGTGGCGTTGTGTGTAGCTTTTTCAATATCAGCGTTAAGTATGATTGCATTTATTGTACCGCGTCGAGAAGCGGGGGCTGCGGGGGGATTGCCTCACCTACGGCTGAGGCTGGGGTTGGCTGGGTGCGCGCGGCGGGTTGCAGGCGCGTGTAGGTGGAATTTGCGTTAACTCGGCGGATCGGCATTATGTGTTGGGTTTCGTTGCACTGGCCCAACCTATGCTGTTTAAACTAGAATAGAAAGCAAATTTAGCTGGTTAATTATGCAAAGTATTAAAGTGCGATCGCGCGTTGGTTCCGACGGGATGTTGCATTTGCAAATCCCGGGTGGTATCAAAGATACAGATTTGGAAGTTATTGTAGTTTTCCAGCCCATATCACCAGCAACTGAGGGTAAAACACCGGAAGATTTAGGCTGGCCGCCCGGTTTTTTTGAGAGAACTTTCGGGTGCTTTCAGGATGAACCTTTAGTTCGAGGAGAGCAAGGGGAATATGAAGAGCGAGAGGAATTGCTGTGATTTATTTACTGGATACCAATACCTGTATCGGTTACTTGAACGGCAGATCGATTGGAGTTTTGCGAAGGTTGCAGGCTCTACCTTCACAGGATGTCGCAGTATGTTCTGTTGTTAAAACTGAACTGTTCTATGGATCTATGAGAAGCAACAATCCCGGTCGATCGCTTGCCCAACAGCAAGATTTTTTGAATCGCTTCATATCTCTTCCCTTTGATGACCAGTCTGCCCTAATTTACGGTCAAATTCGCGCTCAATTAGCGGCATCTGGAACACCCATTGGCCCTAATGACCTTTTGATTTCCTCTATTGCTCTTGCCAACAACCTAATTCTTGTAACTCACAATACCCGCGAGTTCAGCCGTGTTGAGGGTTTGCGTCTGGAAGATTGGGAGATAGAGGCATGAGTTAGATTTATCGAGTTCGCCTACAATCACAATCTCGCTCCAACAATGCCTGCAATCAAAATAAAATTATGAAATTCACCCTTGATGTCGAAAACAATCCCGCAGGCTGGCCGGATCACACTCAATTACCAGAATCCGACGGCACTTTTGTGAAAAACTTTCAAGAACATCCCCAAAGCATTCTGTTAACAGATTCAATTACTCCCGTTTTGCAAAGAATCCACGCTGACGGTAACTACTGTATCGGTCAAGACTGCGGGATTTATTGGCGGTTGACTGACCCGCTTGAACGCGGTGCAGAAGCGCCTGACTGGTTCTACGTGCCGAATGTCCCGCCAACACTAGACGGTCAATTGCGTCGTTCTTATGTGATGTGGCAAGAATTTGTATCGCCGTTAATTGTGTTAGAATTTGTATCGGGCAATGGTGATGAAGAACGGGACAGAACGCCTTTATTGCGATCGGGAAAACAGGAAACTAAGGCGGGGAAATTCTGGATTTATGAAAATGTCATCCATCCGGCCTTTTACGGAATTTATGAAGTAACCAAGGCTAGTGTTGAAGTCTATCACCTGATCGAAGATAGGTATCAATTAGTTGCTGCCAATGAGCGCGGTCATTATCCCATTGCACCGTTAGGAGTGGAATTGGGAATTTGGCAAGGAGTGTATCAAAATGTTGAGTTACCTTGGCTGCGCTGGTGGGATAGTGAAGGGAATCTGTTGTTATCTGGATCTGAAAGAGCAGAACAAGAGCGGCAAAGAGCCGATCGCGCCGAAGACCAATTAGAGCAACTGCGCGCTCAGTTGCGATCGGCTGGAATTGAACCGCAATTATGAATTGTCTGCAAGTGCGATCGCGCCCCTCCCCAGCGATCGCACGTAAAAACTTTACAATGGCGATCGGGAACATCGATCGCTCCTATTGAAGCTAAAATCAAACAACAACCCAAAATAAATCTATGGGACTCTTTGACAAGATTCGCGGCGAATTTGTCGATATCATCGAATGGTTGGACAATACCAGCGATACCATTGCCTATCGATTTGAGCGTCACCAAAACGAAATTAAACAAGGTGCTAAACTAACTGTACGACCCGGACAAATAGCAGTCTTTGTCAGCGAAGGTCAAGTTGCCGATGTCTTCGATCCGGGAATGCACGAACTGTACACCCGCAATTTACCCGTTCTTAGCACCTTAAAAGGTTGGCCCTACGGTTTCAACTCTCCCTTTAAAGCAGAAGTCTACTTTTTTAACACCAAAATATTTACCAACCTGAGATGGGGAACCTCTAACCCTGTAATTATCCGCGATCCAGAACTCGGCCCAGTGAGAATGCGGGCTTTTGGCACATACAACATTAAAGTTTCCCATCCCGAACAACTCTTAAAACAACTAATCAGCACTGACGGACTATTTCAAGTAGATGAAATCACCGATCAACTCCGCAATACAATAGTCAGTGCCTTTGCCAATTGGGTTGGCAATTCCCGCATTCCCCTGCTGGACTTTGCAGCCAACTACACGCAGATGGGCGAACAGGTACGAGTTGCCATAGAGCCAAGTATCCAGCAGTTCGGGTTAGAATTAACTCAGATATTAATTGAAAATATCTCGATGCCTCCAGAAGTTGAAGAAGCACTCGACAAACGAGCCTCAATCGGACTTCTGGGAAATATGCAGCAATATACCCAATATCAAGCTGCTAACGCCATAGAAGCATCAGCAAATAACCCCAGCGGCGGCAATCAAGCATTAGAATTGGGCATGGGCATGGCAGTAGGCCAACAAATGACAAATATGATGCAATCACCAGCATCGCAGACTCCGCCGCCACCTCCTCCGCCAACACAACATCAGTGGTATATTGCCCAGAACGGTCAACAAGTAGGCCCTTTTGGATTGGATAAACTTTTGCAAAATGGTTTGACACATCAGGTAATGGTGTGGCGTGCGGGTTTTGACGGCTGGAAGTTAGCATCGCAAGTGCCGGAATTAGCATCTTTGTTGGCGACAGTACCGCCGCCGCCCCCGCCAGCCGCCGCCTAAAATTTTGCATATTTATTTAATTGGTAATTGGTAATTAGTATGCTTTCCCGATTACGGATTACCAATTACATCACCAATAAACTATTATGAATAATTCTGAACCTGCTGTTAAACGTTTTCCCTGTCCTAGCTGCGGGGCTTATTTAGAGTTCAACCCCCAAGCAGGAAAACTCAAGTGTGCTTACTGCGGCTGGGAAGATGCAATCCCCCAAACGGCTGAAGAGGTAAAGGAGAACTCTTACGAACAATATCTCCAAGTCGATCGCACGACGCTGACAACTTTATCAACAACAGCCCTTGAAGTAAAATGCAATGATTGCGGAGCAAGTGTTACTTTTGAACCGCCGAAAGTAGCGGGCCAATGCCCATTTTGTGCTTCTCCAATTGTGACGCAACCTGAAAAAGCTAGCCCTAGCGTGCATCCCGAGGGAATTGTACCTTTTGAAGTTACTGATAAACAGGCCAGAGAAAGCATTCAGAAGTGGCTCAGCAATCGCTGGTTTGCTCCTTCTGCTTTGAAATCCCTAGCGCAACAGGAGAAAATTCAAGGGGTTTATTTGCCGTTTTGGACTTACGACACTTATACGGTTAGTTACTATCAAGGTTCTCGCGGAGAACACTACTACGTAACTGAAACTTATACGGAAACAAACTCGCAGGGCGAAACAGAAACTAAAACTCGCCAAGTGCAACATACCAGGTGGTGGCCTGCTTCTGGCAAAGTCGATCGCACTTTTGATGATATTCTGATTCCCGCTACAACTTCAGTCGATCGTCCCCGCCTGGATGCGTTAGAACCTTGGCATCTCAAGGAGTCGCTGCGCCCTTACAATTCATCTTATTTAGCTGGGTTTGAAGCGCAGCGATCGCAAGTTTCTCTCACTCAAGGATTTGAATCTGCTAAAAATGTCATGGCCGGTACTATTCACTTCGATGTTTGTAGGAGTATTGGAGGCGACGAGCAGCGGGTTCACAGCATTTCTACTGATTACACTGCTATCACTTTTAAGCATATTTTGCTACCTGTGTGGCTGTGTGCCTATCGCTATCAAAACCAGCGATATCAAGTAATGGTTAATGCACGCACCGCTGAAGTTCAAGGCGAGCGTCCCTACAGTGTTTGGAAGATTACTGCTGCTGTTGTTAGTGGTGTCGTGCTTGCGGGTGTTATGTACCTATTGTTTACTGGTAATTGGAAATATATCCGTGTTCCCGGTTTGCCTCAGCCCCAACCCCAACCAACTTCCCTACCTGTACCGAGCCAAAAATTACCGCCAGTTCCTATTCCCTCTACCGCACCTGTACCGAGCCAAAAATTACCGCCAGCACCTGTTCCCTCTACCGCACCTGTACCGAACAAAAAATTACCGCCAGCGCCTGTTCCCTCTACACTCTAGTAATTCTGGATGGAGAAGTCACCGGAGGCCGCGGAGGCATCGTCGTCGGTGTAGTAGTCGCGATCGATGTCAGTAAAATTAACTCAATTATTATTGGTTCTGAATCAATAAATTTAAGGTAAATCTGCCTTAAGGAGTACACAACTGTGTTTTTAAGTATCTTTTTTAAAATACCTAAATTAAATAGAACAAATTCTATTTAATTTAGGTGTTGCTTTAAGGATAGATTATGGATACAGTCGATTTAATTGTAGTGAAAATTTCAATAAAAACAAATAATACTTTCAGAAAACATAGACAAAATACGAAATCTAGAAATTTTAAAAAACCTTCAACAACTGCACTTTATAGCATATCAAACATACTGAAAAAGCTAAACCTTGTAAATATATTGTGTAAAAAATCAAAAAAATATTTAATTAGTAGTACAACAAAGGAAGTTTTAATAACATAATTTGAGAATCAATTGTATGAATCAAAATCAAATTAAATGGTTGGCCGCCGCTCTAATGCTAATAGACCACATCGGATTGATGCTTGAAGCAGAACCCATGCGTATCATCGGCCGCCTCAGTTTTCCGTTGTTTAGTTGGGTGTTTGCTCAAAACTGGAAACGACCGGGGGACAAAAATCCTCTAATTACTCGACTGATATTATTTGGGGTACTTTCTCAAATACCTCATATGTTACTTTTTGGCAATTTACAGTTAAACATCATGTTTAGCTTTGCCACAGCAGCACTAACTTTGAGCTACATCCGACGCTTCGATCGCAAAATAGCAGTTTTAAGCACAGGTCTACTAAGTGCTCAAGTTTTAGGAGTGAGTTACGGCTGGTATGCAGTGGCTTGCCCGCTATTGATGATTAGGTGGAAAGGAGGAGGATCTCGCCTTTGGTGGTTCGGCTGGACTATAGCAAATATCGGATATGCAATTAGTTGCAAAAGCTGGATTCAAATTTTCGCTATATTCACACCGCTAGTTCTGACATACTACGATACCTCTAAAGACCAAAAACCAACGGCTATCGAAAAAAGATTTTTCTATTATTTTTACCCACTACACCTTGGGGGACTCGCGGCACTGCGAACAATTGTCTAAATAAGACTGGGGATTCTAATTAGTTCATTGTTGATTTTTTATTTAAGCGAAGTACAACCGCGTCTCTGAGCGATTGTCCCCAGAAGAGCGCGATCGCTTTCTAAACTGTATTGCCAACATTCAACTGACCGAGGCGCTTCAAAATACTCAGCACGCTGTACAAATCATTCCCCGGATTGAACATAGAAAACCAGCGAGAAAAAGCGTACTGCGGTGTTTCCCGCTTAACTAACTTGACAAATAAAAAACTAGAGCCATTCATTAACAATCCGTAAGTAGGTCGATCGGCACTGAGATTAGCTAACATATAAGCCAGTAACTGCGGAATCCCGACCTCCAAAGAAAATGCAGCCTTCTTGGACTCGATCACCACTACCCAAAACTCCTGAAACAAAGCCAAAACATCCAACTGTCCCCTGACAATCACTCCCTCGTCTTCCTCAACAATTTCTACAGATTTTTCTGAAGTAACATGAAAAGGAGCAAGATAGAAATCAGCTAAATCTAAAAACGGAGACAGCACAACCATTTTGACTGTATTTTCTGGAAGTGGCGGATGTTTGAGCAAATTCCTGTAACTTGCTTTCACTCTGTCTAATCGTTGTTTTTCATAATCACTGATTTCTGGCAAATCATCTTGCCACTCGCGAAAGAATTGTTTATCTTCAACCCATTCAATTTTGAAGTGGGTTTCCCAATCATTCAGTGCAACATTTCTAGCTTGAATTGTTTGTACCATAAATTTAAGCAATTTATCCAAATTTTATCATAATTTATGATAGCAAAAGTTGCTAAATTTCCGTTAATACCGTTTACTAGGACACTTAAGGTCAGACCCGCAGCCCGGCAAGGGTTGAAACCCCTGCCTCAAAGCTAAAGTCCTCTCAAAGAGGACTGAGCTCAAATCCGTTGGCATCGGAATCATTCATCTCTCTCCCCTGACTCTGCTGACTCTGCGTCCTCTGTGGTTTAATCATTTCGATACAACCGGAGTTGATATGCAGAACTCATTACTCCTCTTTGAGAGGACTTGCGCTATGAGACAGGGAATTAATTCCCTGTCGGACTGTGCAACGAGTCTTAAGTTGACACCAATGGGCTTGGCCTAAGTCCCTACAGATTTCCCAAAAAAATGTAACGAGTTGTAAAGTATAATTAAATCGAAGCGAACACAGAGGCCAAGTAGTATCAAATGCGAGTTGCGATCGCCGGAGCCGGCTTAGCAGGACTATCCTGCGCAAAATATCTTACCGACGCGGGTCACACCCCCATCCTCCTAGAAAGTCGGGACGTACTCGGCGGCAAAGTCGCCGCCTGGAAAGATGCAGACGGCGACTGGTATGAAACCGGCCTCCACATCTTCTTCGGCGCATACCCGAATATGCTCCAACTCTTCAAAGAACTTGACATCGAAGACCGGCTGCAATGGAAAGAGCACTCGATGATTTTCAATCAGCCGGAAACCCCCGGAACCTATTCCCGCTTTGACTTTCCCGACCTTCCCGCCCCCTTCAACGGCGTCGCAGCCATCTTGAGCAACAACGATATGCTCACCTGGCCCGAAAAAATCCGCTTCGGTATAGGTTTGATTCCGGCCATGCTTCAGGGTCAAAACTATGTCGAAGCAATGGACAAATACTCGTTTTCCGACTGGCTCAAAAAGCAAAACATCCCCCCCAGAGTCGAAAAAGAAGTATTCATCGCCATGTCCAAGGCGCTCAACTTCATCGACCCCCACGAAATATCTGCAACCATACTGCTGACAGCCCTCAACCGCTTCTTGCAAGAGAAAAACGGCTCGAAAATGGCTTTTTTAGACGGTGCCCCCACAGAGAGGTTGTGTCAGCCGATGGTAGACTACATAACTGAGCGCGGCGGTGAAGTACGGCTGAATGCACCCATCAAAGAGTTTTTGCTCAACGATGACAACACGGTGCGCGGCTTCCACATTCGGGGCGTAAAAGGGGCAGAGTCAGAAATTCTGACGGCCGATATTTACGTTTCCGCGATGCCTGTTGACCCGCTGAAGTTGATGATGCCGAAACCTTGGGGCGAAATGGATTATTTCAAACAGCTCGAAGGCTTGGAGGGAGTACCCGTCATTAATGTACACTTGTGGTTCGATCGCAAGCTAACTGAAATCGACCATTTGCTGTTCTCGCGATCGCCCCTGCTAAGCGTCTACGCCGACATGAGCAACACCTGCCGCGAATATGCCAACCCAGACAAATCAATGCTGGAACTGGTCTTAGCACCGGCCAAAGACTGGATAGGCAAATCTGACGAAGATATCGTCGCAGCGACAATGGTCGAGTTAGAAAAACTCTTTCCCGATCAAATCCCAGAACCCGCCAAACTGCTCAAATATCACGTAGTCAAAACCCCACGTTCCGTCTACAAAGCCACTCCCGGACGCCAGCAGTGCCGTCCCACACAAACAACTCCCATTAGCAATTTCTATCTAACGGGGGATTATACAATGCAGCGTTATCTTGCGAGTATGGAAGGTGCCGTGCTTTCTGGTAAGCTGACAGCGCAGGCTATTTCAACGGCCAATAACCAATGAAAAATTAAGAATTTTTCATAAAGACGTAAAAAATCTCCCTTTTTCTAAACGGGGGAAAATCAGTTCTAATCTTTAAATTTCTTATTCTCGGATGCTGCAACTGTCAAAACTCCAGTGCATGAGAACTCTGGCTTCTGTGGATGACTCCTACGAACTGTGCCGCCAAGTCACGGCGAGTTATGCCAAAAATTTTTATTTAGGCACTCAACTCATGCCCGAAGCCAAGCGTCGGGCGATTTGGGCGATTTACGTCTGGTGCCGCCGCACCGACGAACTCGTAGACGGGCCGGGTTCTGATGCAACGACCCCTGAAACCCTCAATCTGTGGGAAAAACGCCTAGAATCTGTGTTTGCCGGCCATCCTCACGACGACTACGACGTAGCTTTGGTGGATACGCTGTCTCGTTTCCCGATCGACATTGGGCCGTTTCGAGAGATGATTGCGGGCCAGCAAATGGACTTGTACCGCAGCCGCTACGAAACTTTTGAAGAGCTCAATCTTTACTGTTATCGAGTAGCGGGTACTGTAGGGCTGATGTCGATGTCTGTCATGGGTGTAGGCGAATCGAACTCCGCTGCTAACTGGAATTGGCACTGGGGGAATAGAATTCCCAAAGAAGAAGCCATCTCCCTCGGTATTGCCAAGCAGTTGACTAATATTCTGCGCGATGTCGGAGAAGACGCCCGCCGCGGCCGCATTTACATTCCCTTAGAAGACTTAGCCTTGTTTAACTACACCGAAGAAGATTTATTCAACGGTGTAATTGACAACCGCTGGCGGGAATTGATGCGGTTTCAAATTCAGCGAGCTCGCAAATTATACGCCAGCGCCGAGCCCGGAATTAAAGTGCTCAGTCCCGATATCCGCTGGACTGTTTGGGCGGCTACAATGCTGTACAGCAGAATCTTAAATGCGATCGAACGCAATCAATACGATGTTTTCCAGAAGCGGGCTTATGTTAGCAATTCTCAGAAACTCCTGTGTCTCCCCGCCGCTTGGCTGAAGTCAAAAATGCTTTAGCCGCGGGCCGTATTGCTGGCGATTCGGCAACGGGTAAGGGGTATTTGTCAAGTTACAAATTATATGATGTCCAGCAAATTGCATATTAGGTTTGTGGGGATGCGCTAGTGCCGTGTCCCTGCCTGTTGTGTGTCGATCTAAGTCAAAGTGGCGGTGTAGCGGGTGAAATTTTCAATTGGTCGATCGAACTTTCCAACAATTGCTTTTCCTGCTGGAGTTTTGCCTCTAAATTTTGAATTTGTTCCCGGCGGGCTTCAACTTCAATCAAGCGGCGAGACAATTCTTGACTCTGCAAAGTGAGAGATTGCCGCCAATCTTCTGCTTTCTGGGCTTCTTGCTGCAAAAAATCGGGAGTAAAGCCTGTTGTCAAATACTTCTCAACTAATTCTAGCACCCAGTCTGTAGCTGATTGAATATGCAAAACCTGGCTATTTTGGTCAACATTTGCTAATACTAAAATCCCTTCATTTAAAACATTAGTTGCAGAGTTAATTTGATTTTGAGCAAAATCTTTCTGTAATGTCAAGAAACTTTCTTCACTAATAATAGCCCAAGTATCATCAGAATTTTGGCAAGCCAGCAATTGCAGACTTATCTCGCCTAAATTTTGCTGATTTTGTACTTGGGCTAAATATAACATGAGGGTAATTGGTAATTGGTTATTAGTTATTGGTTATTAGTTATTGGTTATTTGTCTATCTCGCTTGTAGCCGAGACTCGATCCCCCTAAATCCCCCTTAAGAAGGGGGACTTTGAGCGCTTTTGTCCCCCCCTTTTTAAGGGGGGTTAGGGGGGATCGAGAGGATTGTGACTCAGATAGAAGACCGATACTACCTTGAGTGTAGAATTTAGATGCGCCTCAACTTAGCTGTCAACAGTCAACTATTAAAACACCTTTAGCCGATCGCGCAAAATCTCGGCTTGTTTTTCGGCTTCCGCCAAAGCATCCCTCGCCCCCTGAACCACATCAGGAGTAGCCTTATCCACAAACTTCTGATTAGTCAAGCGCGCCGCAGTATGCTTAATTTCAGCTTCCACTTTGCTCAACTTCTTTTCTAATTTAGCACGCAAAGCCGCCAAATCGACCACCCCAGCCAGAGGAATCAATACTTGCACAGTACCGACCACCCCAGCAATTGTCTGTCCCAAATCTGCATCCACACTAGCAGTAACTGTCAGATTTTCGACTTTTGCCAAATCCTGAATGTAAACACCTCCATCTGAGAGGATTTGGCGTTCTTTCTCGCTTTCGCTTTGCAAAATCGCCGTCACCTTCACACTGGGTTTGATATCAGAATCTGCCCGCAAATTGCGAATAGTGCGAATTGTACCGAACAACAACTCAAACTGCTGTTCTAATTCAGCATCAATTAGTGAGATATCAGCTTCAGGATAAGCTTGCAAAGCCAAACATTCATCCTCACCTGTTTGAGTCAGAGTGTGCCAAATCTCCTCAGTAATGTGCGGCATAAAAGGATGCAGCAGTTTCAGAATACCTTCCAGCACAAAAGCAAAAGTTTGCTGTGCCACTTTCTTAGAATTTGGTTCAGCATCCTGTTGCAGGCGAGACTTGACTAACTCAATATACCAGTCACAGAAATCGCCCCAAATAAACTCATAAAGTCCCTTCGCCGCTTCCCCCAAACCGTAATTTTCCAAACAATTGCGGCTTTGCTGCACAACTTGATTGTAGCGAGAAAGAATCCAGCGATCGCACAATTCCAACCCTTCTTCTCTCCCCCCCTTAGTAAGGGGGGGTTGGGGGGGGTGAGGACTTCCCAACTGTTGCGGCGTCTGTCCCTCCAAATTCATCATCACAAACCGGGCCGCATTCCACAACTTATTCGTGAAGTTCCGCGAAGCTTCCACTGATTTCGATTCATCAGTTTTGCGATCGTACTCCATGCGAATATTTTGACCGGCCCCAACCACTTCCTTAACCAAAGTGTAGCGCAAAGCATCAGTACCGTACTTACCAATTAACAGCAGCGGGTCGATACCGTTATTTTTACTCTTAGACATTTTCTGACCGTTTTCATCCAACACCAAACCGTGAATGTAAACAGTCTCAAAAGGCATCTTTCCAGTAAAATGTCCTGCCATCATCGTCATTCTAGCAACCCAGAAAAAGATGATATCAAAACCTGTAACCAAAGTTGTTGTGGGATAGTAAAAATCCAAATCTTTAGTTTCGTCCGGCCATCCCAAAGTTGAGAAAGGCCACAACCCAGACGAAAACCAAGTATCCAGTACATCTGGATCTCTTGCTAACTGCACGTCCTTACCAAATTTAGCCGTAGCTTTTTCCTTAGCTTCCGCTTCAGTTTTCGCTACCACAAACGGCGTTGTGTCAGTAATTTCTCCTTGGGTTTCGCTAACAGCATACCAAGCCGGAATTTGGTGTCCCCACCACAATTGTCTGGAGATACACCAATCCTTCAGCTTCACTAACCAATCGCGATAAACCTTTGTCCATCTTTCAGGAACAAAGACTGGTGAGTTACTTCGATCTAATGCTTCTAAAGCGCGTTGAGAAAGAGGATCTATCTTCACAAACCATTGCGTAGATATCAAAGGTTCGACCGGAACTTTGCCGCGTTCGCTGTAGGGAACTGTATGCTTATAATCTTCTATTTTAACCAAAACCCCGTCAAGTTCTAAGCGCTGCACCACATTTTTCCGGGCAACAAATCGGTCTTGTCCCTGGAACTCTCCGGCATTTTCATTTAAAGTGCCGTCCTTATTCATAATGTTAATAAACGGCAAATTGTGACGCTTACCCATCTCGAAGTCATTCGGATCGTGGGCGGGAGTCACCTTGACACAACCAGTTCCGAAAGTCGGATCGACAAACTCATCAGCAATGATTGGGATTTCGCGATTTACGATCGGCAAAGTCAAAGTTTTACCGATAAGATGCTTGTAGCGATCGTCCTGTGGATTCACAGCCACCCCAGTATCGCCCAACATCGTTTCCGGCCGAGTCGTCGCCACCTCCAAATAACCAGAACCATCCGTCAAAGGATAGCGGAAATGCCACAAATGGCCGTCAACTTCCTGCTGGTCTACCTCCAAATCCGACACAGCAGACTGACTCGCGGGACACCAATTCACCAAGTAATTGCCGCGATAAATCAGCCCCTCATCGTACAGCCGGACAAACGCTTCTAAAACCGCAGCGGATAAGCCTTCATCCATGGTAAAGCGTTCGCGCGACCAATCGACAGACACGCCCAAACTGCGCAATTGATTAGTAATAGTATTGCCCGATTGCGCTTTCCACTCCCAGGCCCGTTCCAAGAATTTTTCTCGACCTAAATCGTGGCGAGTTTTGCCTTCTGCTTTGAGTTGGTTGTCGAGAATAGTTTGAACTGCGATGCTAGCATGATCCGTTCCCGGCAACCACAGGGTATTGCGTCCAGTCATGCGGTGATAGCGGACGAGAACATCAATCAGCGTCTCTTCAAAAGCGTGTCCCATGTGGAGACTGCCGGTCACGTTGGGCGGCGGAATGACGACGCAGTAAGGTTCGCCACCTTTTTCGGGGTCAGCTTTGAAGGTTTGGTTGTCTTCCCAGTATTTTTGCCATTTGGCTTCGGTGGCTTGGGGGTCGTATTGGGGTGGTAGGTTTGCGGTCATTGGCGAGAGGGTGCAGGTTTTATATATAAGATTGTGCCACAGGAGAGGGAAGAGAAGAGTTTTGAACCGCATCCGCGTCAGAGGCAGAGGGAATAGCGATATTCAAGGCGGGGCGGGTTTACGTTAAAATGAAGGTAAAATTAAAAGGTTTGATGGCATTATGAATGTAGCAGCACTTCGACATCAAATCGATCGATGGCTCGATCGACTCTCTCCAGAACATCTGGCATTAGTTGCGAGTTTTATAGAGTTTATAAGCCAAAAGCAACGTCAGGGGGTAATCATTTCGCAAAATAATCTGCCAGAGGTTTTCTCAGCAGAAATCCAAGAGATGCCTCCTGCTAATTCTTTTAGTATTCCAGAACCCTCAGAAATTGACGGAGAGGGCCAATCTAAAGCAGCGCTTCTACAAGATTTTCGGCAAGCTTGGCACGAAGCCATGACTGGGCAAACCATTTCGGTTGCTCAAATGTGGGAAGGAATTGAAAATGACTGACTTGCCCTTAATTCAAGTTATAGTTTCACCAACCTTCAATCGCAATTTACGCACTCTTGCAAAAAAATACCGCAGCATTCGCAATGATATTCAACCCATTATCGAACAACTCACACGGGGAGAACTGCCAGGAGATCGAATTGCTGGAGTGGGTTATGCAGTCTTCAAGTTGAGAGTCCGAAATAGCGACACTCAAAAAGGTAAAAGTGGTGGATACCGTTTAATTTACTACGTCCAAACAGCAACGGGAATCATTTTGCTGACCCTTTACACCAAATCCGAACAAGTCGATATTGCAGCAGAGGATATTCAGAACATTATTACAGAATACGAGCAGCAGCAGAGCGAAGATCGAGAGGATATCTAAGAGTTGGGGAATCTTGCGCCGTCGAATATGAGGTTTCGACATCTTCAGTGGTAAAATCCTTTTAATATCTTATTTGACAGAAATCCCTAATCCACAACCCGCCTTCTATCGGAGAAAGCGACGCTTTTGCAGAGGAACCGGTTTTCTGTTTGCCTTAGTCCTACTGGTAAAACAACTTGCAATAATTAAGGATCGCAATGAATAACAGCTATCAAACTCCAGGAATTGCGTTTTTTGTTCTCAAACTCAAACAAAAATTTCTAGTTTGTAGGCGGGTTTAACATCGTATAGCAACACGGGCGACAGCTATATCTCGATTACTTCACCTCCTTATAATCAACTCCATAACTCGTATCTCTCCCCGACAAATACGTAGTTTTCCCCGTTAAAGTCTCCAGAGTTTGTTTCGTTTCAGCCGAAGTAATCGTATTCAGCGGCACGCCGAATTTGCTAGCCAAGCCAGCCGCTACGCCCACACCTTGTCCTTGATAAATATTCACCGTCGCTATTCGCCCGACGGATACAGCCATACCCACATAACCGGACGATCGCCCGACAATGGCTAAATTCTTGACTTTGCTCGCCAAAGCACTTTCTATCCCGAAATTATACACTGGCAGCGGCGGAATTCTCGCAGATAAATGCTTGACTCCGCCCCGCATATCGAAATCGTAGGAAAAACTGCCGATCGACTTTTCGGGTACTGTTCCCCCTTTGATAATCTCCTGCCCCGTCAGCGGATCTACCACATCGCGAACGTTCAAAGTTTGCCTGATATAAACCTCGTCTGGAATAAATACTCTCACATCTTTTCCAGATTTCTTTTGTAGCCAGTATTGGAGATATGACATTTCTTTAATCATCTCAGGAGTCGGTTTTCTGCCGTTAGCTTCCATCTTCATGATTTGGTCAACTTGGTATTTAAACAGAAACCCGTTCCAGGACAGCACATTTTTGTTATAAACGCAGACATTGCCCTTATCAAAAAAGAATCCTTTATTTTGGCTAAAGGGCAGATTTCTGTCTATGTGATACGCTGCTCCTATAGCTACGCTTCTGATGTCGTAGCCGTCTGTATACGGCTGATAAATCGTACTCCAGAAATTCCTCATCCAGAATTTTGTACTAGCCGGATCTTTAGATTTCATAATGCTTTCTTTAATCTTTTTTACCAAAGGCCTGTTGTAGAGAATTTCATCTTCTATGCTGCGGAATTCGGACATCGTTATACCCGTAATTCTCGGAACTACAGAGACAGCTAAAGTTTCATTTTTGGATTTTATATTTTGAGATTGATATCCTGTATAATAAGATAATCCTGCTTTTCTGGCGAATTCGGCATCTTGAGTTACGTCAATAAAAGAGTTGGCTTTAATTATTATATTGCTGCCTTTTACTTCGGCATATTCGATTTTTTTATCTACGACGCGGGGAGTAAGAGTTGAGTTGGAAATAACTTTGACTTTGGCTGCTGAAAGCATCTGTTTGAGAGCTCGATCTGCCAGTTTTGGGTCTAAGCAAGATTCGGGCGCATTCGCTTTCTCTAAAAATTCCTTAAAACATTGGGCGTAGGGTTGGCGGTACCAATCGGGGATTTTATCTAAGTCGATGTAAGCTAAACCGCCGCGGGTGAGTAAGCCGCCCAAAGGAGCACTTCCGTAGTTCGATCGCACGATCGCAACTTTGCCCTTTGCGCCTAATGTTTTCTTGGCCCATATCGCCGCACATATCCCCGGTACTTCATCACCATATACTACTACATCGAACGTTTGCTCCGGTGATTTTTTGGGAGTTACCGGAGGCGGGCTGCTGGATTTTTGCTGCTGATTTCCAGCGTCTAAGGTAGCACTTGCTGGGTCTCTATTTGCGATATAATTTTCTATTTCTCTGAAAACCGGATAATTAAGTAAAAGTTTTAGGGCGGCAAAGATGATTGCAATTGAAGCTAATTTCTTGAAAGTAGAGAGCATTCAGTTGACTCGTTTATAAATTTGCATTACCTGAAAGCGCAGTTCAGGGTTTACGGAATTGAATATAGCACGTTTAGATTGTTTCGACACAGTTTTAACTTTTCCGGGAACCGTGGTAAACGAATCTTCTCAACCCAAACCTGGTGATGCTGTCCTTGGCGGCCAAAATGCTACAATTACATCAATCACCAATTGAAACATAAAAAACATGACTTTTGAGGCGGTTTTAAATCTTGTCAAGCACTTGTCTCTAGCCGAAAAGTTACGATTGATTAAGTGGATTGTTCCTGAAATAGAAGAGAATTAGTTGTTGGGCCGACTCCCCGCAAATCATTGTGGGGTTTATGTGCTGACTTGGGAATTGCACCCTCTGTCGCTGATATAGATGAAGTTCGCAGCGAAGAATGGGGGAATTTCCCAAGGGAGGATTTCTAATGCTGCGTGCTGTAGCTGATACTCATGCTGTTATCTGGTATATCTTTGCCGAGAAAGCGACTTTCGGTGACTGCTAGAACGACAATAGAAGAGATAGCTGCCGAGGGAAATCAGGTGGCTTTTTCATCAATTAGATGAGCAGAAATTGTCTATCTGAGCGAGAGAGGGCGGATTAATTCAACTACTCTCGATCTATTATTGAGAGAAGTTGAGAGCGATGATGCCTTATTGGTTGAAATTCCTTTCGATCGCAATATAGCTCTGACTTTAAGGCAAGTTGAGCAAAAGCATCCAGGATACAAGCCCCCGGATTCATCCGTGGAGAAATAAAAAACGTGTATCGGATGAAACTTGCCCCCCGAATTTATCCGTGGGGTCAATGCTTTAATCTAAAATCTAAAATCTAAAATCTAAAATCGATTGACCGATCGCAAATTCCCGATTTGCCCGATCGCATTATTGCTGCTACTGCTTTGTATCTTAATGTACCCGTTATTAGTCGCGATCGCCGGATTCAATTATCTAGTATAGACACAATTTGGTAAATCTGAGTCACTCGGCGCAAGTTTAAATTTTCCGGGAACTGTTGTTAGCGGTTTTGCCTGTGTTACTGCTTTGGGAGGGCTATTGATGTGGGTAAGGATGGGGGGTGCGATCGTATCTCAGAGATCGGGTGTCGGGAAGGGCGATCGGCTACAATAATTTAAGAACAA
Organism: Microcoleus sp. BROC3; assembly: GCF_036702515.1. NCBI lineage: Bacteria > Bacillati > Cyanobacteriota > Cyanophyceae > Oscillatoriales > Microcoleaceae > Microcoleus > Microcoleus sp. BROC3. The sequence goes on along the minus strand of NZ_JAUBTQ010000051.1, from coordinate 578 downwards.
CAATTGAGTCACCTTAAACATACAGAAAAAATGGAAAAAGTTTTTGTACATCCTGAATGTCCTTTTTCAACAGACACATTTAACTTATTGACCGAATTTTGTGAAAACCCAAGCTCAGATTTTTACATGGCACACAAAAGAGATTTCTTAAAATATGTAGAAGAGCCATTGAAGTATATTTTCAGTCAGGTGGAAGAGCAGTTGCCTGATTTTATCAAAAAATATATAAATATCAAGTGGGAGCAATTTGGCTCGATCGTTGAAACAAAAGGTTTACAATCAATAGCTTACAGTATATTTTTTAGTTTTGAAAATATCAATTATGGAGACAATGCTTACTTAATGCTAAGATTTGACAACCAAGACTTAACTTTTGGTTTTTGTACAGAGTTTAACGAGATTGATGGTATTATAAATAATTATCAAACCAATTATGATATAAATAACCCATCGGCAATCGATAGCCTCAAACGTTATAACCTTCCGAATCAATATAATTGCGTGCGATTCGTTTAACCAAAAATAAGCTAAAAAGCTTATGGGAAGGTTAGCCCAGTTGATGAGACTGGTGACAACTG
>NZ_JAUBTQ010000050.1:0-56886 GCF_036702515.1 Microcoleus sp. BROC3 | reverse complement strand
CTTACTCCCTCCCCGCGGGTTCGGGGAGGGTTGGGGTGGGGTAAAAATTTTACGACTCCTGCAAGGATTGCTATATTGATTCTTCTCCTTTCAATACTAATCTGGCTTCGGGATAACTTTCAACTACAACTGCGAAAGCTTTTAACAATAAATCGATGCCTTTATTGGGAGATCCGGCACCGATATTCAAAAATACAAATCCGTCCCATCCTAGCTGTTTCCGCAAAGCTTCGCGTTCCGATTTTGTTAAAGGTTTGTAAATATTCGGATCGATGCCGCAGGGTATGACAATTGTGCGATCGGGATTCGCACCGCTGCGGATAAATCCGGTTTTCGACCAATGGGAAGGCGTAATAATAATATCGGAGTTGCTGTGTCCTTCGCGGAGGGAAGCTGCGCCCGTTATTCTAAAGTTTTCGTTGTGCAGAATTCCCCATTCTGTTGTGGCAAACAAGCACGTCCGTTTTGTATTTGAGGGTGCAAAATTGTAAGGTACTGATATCCGTAACGTAGCGTCTGCTTTGAGAGAGGCGGAAGGGTGAGGAATATTTTTTATTGCTGCTTCAGCAGTTGCGTCTAACAAACCGGTTGCTGGCTGCCAATTTTCGTCTAGATAGGGGATATCTTTGTGGAAAATTTCTAAATAGGGGTATTTCAGCATTTCTAGTAGCTGAAATTGATTGGCGATCGCGTAGGAGTGCGGCAAAAAACGCCAGCCTTCAACAATTATACGCATTTAGTTGTTAGTTGTTAGTTGTTAATTTTGGTTTGTTACCGATCGCCCATCACCCATTACCCCTTACCAATGCCCAATTACCAATTACCCGTTACCATTTAAAAAAAGGGTTATTTGGTTAGAAAATTATTGATTTAAAAGTTGATATGTCAATTTTATAGCTCGTGTTTTCGGGTAAGATGGTATATAGCAACTGGTGGAGTTCGTGTTTCCTAGGAAAGTTTTTAGCTACAAAACGGCGGTCTGCAATTCGAGCTTTGGCTGTAAGTGCAGGTTGTGGGATAACTGTCTGCATCAACTGGGTGAAATGTTCCCATTCCGTAGCTAAAATAAAGAGTTTCTTTTTCTATTTCTACAGGCATAAATTTACTTTCTACGGGCTGTACAAAGTCTGGGTGAGTGAAATCGTCTGTAGGGCCGGCGGCTGTGGCCAATCAGGTTGTTTCGACTACTAGATAAGCTAATCCGCATTTAAATTGCATGGTAAAAGAAACTTTCACTCTTGTGGGGTGGGCAGGAAAGCCCGCCCTCAAACAATTTAAATGCACAACAGCTTAGTCGAGATTTGCTTGGCGTTCTCAAACACTGTAAACTGCATTAATCAATACCAAGAAATCCTGTAATGATTGTAACGGGTAAGCCGTGTTTGAGAGCGTCCATCGCCGATTCTGTCTCGGACTGAGTTGTAGATTGCATAGCTTGAATGTCAAATAAGGTCGATCGCACTTTCTTTGTGGTTCTTATTGTATCTTAATTAGGACAAGGCCTCCTCAACCCAGTTTCTCGGAGAAATGTTGGGTTTGGTGGCATGGTATCTACGCATCAACCGGGAATCAGCCCGAGAGTGCAAAATAAGTGGGCCGCTAATTATCGGCAATTGCTAACGCTGTCGATCGCACTTTTTTATTTTTTTGATAAAATTTTGTCCAGAGTACCTGTCGCAGTTTTTGCCAGTAAATCCAGCAGCGACAAATTTGGGGCCGAATCAAGCTGAGTGCGATCGGCCAATTCCCGCTACTCTATAGCAATCCTAAATCATTTGTGAATTTCTTACTCCCTCCCCGAACCCGCGGGGAGGGTTGGGGTGGGGTAAAAAATTTACGACTCATTGAGGATTGCTATATAATAGTTTTAATTATCGAGCTGCGTAAAATATTTAAATCTCAACTATCAACTAAAACAGGGCGGTGGCTAACAACAGCCACCGCCCTCAAGATAGTATTGCGCTATCTAAATCTGTGCTTACGCAGGAAGCAAGACTGAATCAATAATGTGGATGACACCATTATCAGCAGCAACATCGGCTGTTGTAACGGTAGAATCATTAATTTTGACGCCGTTGGAAGCATCAATTTTAACTTCTGAACCTTCAACTGTCTTGGCAGATTTCAGCTTGACCACATCAGCGGCCAGAACTTTGCCAGAAACGACATGATAAGTCAGGATTTTTGTCAGCTTAGGAATGTCCTTAAGCAGTGCTTCTACAGTACCTGCGGGAAGCTTAGCAAAAGCTTCGTCAGTAGGCGCAAAAACTGTGAAGGGGCCAGCGCCTTTGAGAGTATCTACTAAACCAGCAGCTTTGACAGCAGCAACTAGGGTTGTAAAAGATCCAGCCGCAACGGCGGTATCAACGATATCAGCCAAGTGAGTCACCTAGTTTTTGTAATCTATAAATCACTATAACGCTAAAAAGTTAATTTAGCTACATTAATTTTTTCTCTAGTTCTGTCTGGTTTTCAGATTATTTAAGATAGCATTTTTTTATTTAACTCCTTTCATAAAATATCTATCTAAAGGTAGATATTTGTTTTGCCCTTTTACTGTATTTTAATCTATTCATGTAATCCTAAATACATTAGTAAGACGATCGCCCCTGCGCTGTTTAAACTAAACGCAGGGGCAATGGCCCGGAACCCTCGCCCCTGCTACGACATTTTGATTAACTTGGCAAAACATTTAACATTCAGCGCAGCGCTAACACATTACAAAAGCCCGCCACCCCGACTTATGGCAACAGTTTGGGAAATCCCGATCTAAACTGTTAACAACCACTAACTAGGGGAAGGGTGACATGAGATACAAACTACTAGGTCACAGCGGACTTCGCGTTTCGGAAATCTGCCTCGGAACCATGACTTTTGGGGAAGAGTGGGGTTGGGGGAGTTCCTACGACGAAAGCCGTAAAATGTTCGACGCCTTTGCAGAAGCGGGCGGCAATTTCATTGATACCGCGAATCTCTACACCAACGGTACTAGCGAAAAATATGTCGGTGAGTTCATCGCAGCCGATCGCGAAAAATGGGTAGTTGCCACTAAGTACAGCCTCAACATGAAGAATGGCGAAATCAACGGTTTCGGCAACCACCGCAAAAATATGGTACAAGCAGTAGAAGCAAGTTTGAAGCGATTGCAAGTTGAATACATAGATTTGCTGTGGCTGCACGCTTGGGATTTTACCACACCCGTCGAAGAAGTGATGCGCGCTTTTGACGATTTGGTGCGCGCCGGCAAAGTTCTTTATATAGGCATTTCCGATACGCCGGCTTGGATTATTTCTCAAGCAAATACGATCGCCCATCTGCGCGGTTGGACACCATTTATCGCCTTGCAAATTGAGTATTCTTTAAAAGAACGAACTCCCGAACGGGACTTGATCCCTATGGCAAAAGCCTTCGATATTGGCGTCACAGCTTGGAGCCCCTTAGCAGCCGGTTTGCTGACAGGAAAATACAACACTTCAGAAACAGCCAGCGAAGCTAAACGGCTGAATTCACCTGAATCGGGAAAAATTAACGAACGAGACCTCAAAATTGCTGACGAAGTTAGCAAAATAGCAGCCGAAATTGGCAAACCCGCTTCTCAAGTAGCCCTAAATTGGCTGCGACAACAGCCAGTCGAAGTTATTCCGATTGTGGGTTCGCGCAAACTCTCGCAACTTCAGGAAAATCTCGCTTGTTTGGAGTTTGAATTAACCCCCGAACAAATGCAGCAGTTAGACAAAGTAAGCGCAATTGAATTGGGTTTTCCTCACGATTTCTTAAAGAGTTCGACGGTTCAAGATTTTGCCTTTGGAGGGGGAATCGCCAAAATTGACAGCAGCCGACTGTAAAGTTGCTGCTATTTTCTAGTCGCGGGTTTACGTGGATATTTTGCGTTCGATTGCTGATATCGGCGAACCCGCCCTTAGAGGGATGATTGACATTTGTGCTGTGGGCGCGAGGTTAAACTGACGCCCACAGCGCCAATGTCATCATCTTGGTTTCTTGGCACAGACTCGCGCAAAATCTTAGGTTTATCGTTGCGGTTGCCTGGTTTCTTTGTTATTGTTGAGACAGGTGCTGTTCGGTTAGTTTCACCCCACTGCATAAACTGTCAATTGTTAATCTATCGGAAGTCAGAAATCTCTGGTGCTGCTTTGTATATTAGGATACAAATTTTCCCTGCCAGCGATCGGATGAGTTTAAAAAAGGCTAGGTTTGTCAAATTAAAAAGCAACATAAACTTGATGGCAAATTTTCTATCCTCTCCAAATAAAGCAATAAAACTCGCTCTTTTTTCACCCCGTACCTGCCAGTTAAGAGTCATTTTACAAGGTCGATCGGCCTTTTAACCGCTTTTGAACCCAGCGTGTAAGCTAAGCGCATCCTGAGATAGAAGTCATCCTTCAGATAGAAGTTATGGCAGAAAAACTGGGTTACAGTTAACAACAATAGCAAGTCTAACAATATTAACTTATCTCCCAGTTTCACTTCTGATAAAAGCAGATAAGCGTGTTTCTCCGCAGCTAAACAGTTTCTTTGTTTGGTTCAATGAATGCGGCGCTTGCTCGTCAATAAAAGTTCTCAGATTGATGCTTCTTGCGACTTTTAGTAAGACACTCCTGAGAAACATATCCTATTGACAAATTTTCATTGACAAATTTTCATTGACAAATTCCAGAGGCTAATTATGTCGCCCCCCGAAAACTCAGTAAACAATAATTATAGCAGCAATAAAGGTCGAGCATGGGAGATCCGATTTACCTCTATAGATCCTGCTAAATCGCCCTCTCAATTCGCTCCCTCGCCGGCATTGCGCGCTAACTTATTAAAAGCTGATTCTTTAGATGCACCGGATTTAGTTTGCCTGTCTCATTTGCGGTGGAATTTTGTCTATCAGCGTCCGCAACATCTCTTGGGTCGCTGTGCCAAAAATCGTCGCGTATTCTTTGTAGAAGAACCTATTTTGAGCGCGGCTAAAGATTGGTGGCTTGATGTCAGCATCCACGAAAGCGGAGTTTGGGTAATAGTACCGCACCTCAGCGAAGGAACCAGCGAAGCAACAGCACAAACTGCTCAGCAAGCCATGCTAGATGATTTGTTTCGAGCGGCGGAAATTAACCAGTACATCCTCTGGTATTACACACCAATGGCTGTCAGTTTCACAAGCCACTTAAAGCCGCTAGCTGTAGTCTACGACTGCATGGATGAACTGTCAGCATTTCAAGGCGCGCACCCAGATTTAAAAGCCAATGAAAACCAATTATTAAAGCGCGCCAGCGTAGTATTTACCGGGGGACACAACCTTTACGAAGCCAAACAGCACCAGCACCCAAACATTCACGCCTTCCCCAGCAGCATCGAAAAAGAACACTTTGCGACAGCCAGGAATGTTTCACAAGAACCAGCGGATCAAAAAGACATTCCTCGCCCGCGTTTGGGATTTTATGGCGTCATAGACGAACGCATGGATATAGAACTGGTGGCGGGCATTGCGGAAGCAAGGCCGGACTGGCATTTAGTCATCATTGGCCCGGTGGCGAAAATCGATCCGGCAACTTTGCCAACTCACCCAAATATCCACTATCTCGGCGGCAAATCTTATCAAGAACTGCCAGCGTATCTTGGCGGATGGGATATCGCAATGCTGCCTTTTGCGATTAACGAATCGACTAAGTTTATTAGTCCCACGAAAACTCCAGAATACCTCGCTGCCGGCAAACCTGTGATTTCTACTCCTATCCGCGACGTGGTGCGGCCATACGGAGAAAACGGCTTGGTTCGGATTGCTAGCAATTCTTCAGAATTCGTTGCTTCTGCCGAAGAAATCTTCAGCGAAAGTTCGGACGTTCGCACCAAGTGGCTTAGCGAAGTTGACGCTTTTTTAGCCGATAATTCTTGGGACAATACCTGGGGCGAAATGCTGGGGTTGATCGAAAGTGCGATCGACGAGAAAAGGCAGAAAGCCGAAGCCAGGATGAAAGTTTTAAGTTAGGAATGTTGAGGTTGAAGTTAAATAGTTACACTTTACGGATTCAAAACTTAACACTCAACACTCCTCGCTGTATGTCCAATTACCAATTATTCCTTACCCTTACCCTTACCCACAATCAGAGGTGTTTCAATGTTTGACTATTTAATCGTCGGAGCAGGATTTGCAGGTAGCGTCATTGCCGAAAGACTAGCAAATGAGGCCGGAAAAACTGTCCTGATAATTGATACCCGCAACCACATCGGCGGCAACGCATACGATCACTACGACAATCATGGCATCCTCGTACACAAATACGGCCCCCACATTTTTCACACCAATTCGCGCCCAGTTTTCGAGTACCTTTCGCGGTTCACCGAGTGGCGGCCCTACGAACACCGCGTCCTCGCCAGCGTTGACGGTCAACTGCTGCCAATTCCGATCAATCTCAACACCGTAAACCAACTTTACGGACTGAATCTCACCTCCTTTGAAGTAGAAGATTTCTTCGCAAAAGTAGCAGAACCAAAGGATTACATTCGCACTTCCGAAGATGTCGTTGTCAGCAAAGTCGGCCGGGAACTTTACGAGAAATTCTTCCGCAATTACACCCGCAAACAGTGGGGAATGGATCCGTCGGAACTCGACAACTCAGTGATTGCGCGCGTACCCACTCGCATTAACCGGGACGATCGCTATTTCACCGATACCTATCAAGCAATGCCGCTGCACGGCTACACTCGGATGTTTGAAAAGATGCTCGATCACCCAAACATCAAGGTGATGCTGAATACCGACTACCGGGAGATTGAGGGTTTTATTCCTTACGGGGAAATGATTTACACCGGGCCGGTCGATACCTATTTCAATTATTGCTACGGGAAACTTCCTTACCGTTCCTTGGAATTCAAGCACGAAACACTGAACGTACCCGTACACCAAAAAGCACCGGTCGTAAATTACCCCAACGAGCATTTATATACTCGCTGCACGGAGTTTAAATACCTCACCGGACAAGAGCATCAAAAAACTAGCATTGTCTACGAATATCCCCAAGCCGAGGGAGACCCTTACTACCCGGTTCCGCGTCCAGAGAATGCCGAAATTTACAAGAAATATAAGGCCTTGGCTGATGCCACTCCGGGAGTTTCTTTTGTGGGAAGGCTGGCGACTTACAGGTATTACAACATGGATCAAGTGGTCGCTCAAGCTCTGACAACTTACACTCAAATTACTACCAAGCCGGTGATTGAATTGGTGGAAAATGTTAACGGTTCTGCCTCTAATTTAAGCTCGTCGAATGGAGTTGCCGAGAACCCAGTCACAGCACCTCTAAAAGCGGCTGCTGTCAACGGCAACGGCAACGGCAAATCTGCTAGCAAGTAGCTGCAAGTTGCCAGTTCCGGTTAAAACTGAGTAAGGTGCGCTATCAGCACCTTACTCAGTTTTAATCAAAAGTTCTGTAAGAATTCAAATAAGCGTTGAGGTGGAAATGAAAGTTATAGTTAAAATTGTTTTGTCTCACGAGGTTTTGGAAAAATCTCAATTTCCTCATTTTCAGAAAGAAATAGAGCGCCTCATAGAAAGCGGGGGCAAAATTCTGATGCTCGATTTCTCAAAGATAAATTTCCTGAAAAATTCGGAGTTAATGGCTGTAGTGGCGATCGTGAAATTAGTTAGAGACAGTGAATGTATACTTTTGATATCTGCCATGAGCCAACAAGTGAGAATCCTATTTGAACTCACGGGACTAGAACAAATATTTCAGTGTTTGCCCCCTTCGGGAGAAAATTCCCTCAAAAGTGACCTAACTGAACCGTTAGGAGATTTGCAAAGTGTTGCCGGCTAAACTAGAGTTGGGAGTGAGCGATAGTGTCCGAGTGTCTGAGTGTGCCAGGGGAAAATCTTTCTTCTTCATTCTCAAAACTTCGGACAATTTTTGATTGCCAACCGTCGAATAATGGTTTCAGGGCTATTGGGTAATCGAGCTGAGCTGCAAACGGAAAATGAAGGGTTTGAGACTAAAACCTAAAAACTTTCCGGAAGATGGCTTGTGACTAATGACTAATTACTAATCACTAATGACTTCTGCATAAGAGCTCCTTCAGATGAGGCTGTTTTAATACAGAACTTTTACAAATTAATCAGCAAAAAACTTGTCCAAGTCGGAGCAATAGTCGCTAACGTATAAATATAACTTAGGGTAGATGTGCCGATGAGTTGGTTAGGTAGAGAACTAGAAAATTGCGATATTGAAGAGTCTGCAACTCTAGACAGTAAGGTGACAGTTCAAGGGCGCAAAACAGGCTATCCGCGCCCCCAATTGCGCCGGAGCAACTGGATTTGTCTCAACGGTCAGTGGAGGTTTGCTTACGACGATGCAGGACGCTGCGTGCAGCCGATCGATATTTCTGAGTGGAGTCACACTATAGAAGTGCCGTTTGCTCCAGAATCGCCAAACAGCGGGATCGGGGACACGAATTTTCACGCTAACTGCTGGTATGAACGCGAATTTGACGTACCCCACACAGAAAGCAGAGTTCTCCTCCACTTTGGGGCCGTAGACTACCGCGCCCGCGTCTGGGTGAACGGTCAGTTTGTCATCGAACACGAAGGCGGACACACTCCTTTCACCGCAGACATTACAGCAGTTTTGAACCTCAGCGGGCCGCAGCGGGTTACAGTCTGGGCCCAGGACGACCCGCAAGATTTGGAACAACCGCGCGGCAAGCAAGACTGGCAAATAGAACCCCACAGTATTTGGTATCCGCGCACGACCGGCATTTGGCAGACGGTGTGGGTAGAATTGGTGCCTCACACTTATATCGAGCGCATCCGCTGGACTCCGCAGTTTGAACGCTGGGAAATCGGTTTTGAAGCGTTTGTCGCGGGCGATCGCCAGTCGGGAATCCAAATTAAAGTTAAACTGTCGATCGGCTGTTTGCTGCTGGTCAACGATACCTACGAAGTCATCAACGGCGAAATCCACCGCCGCATCGCCCTCTCCGACCCCGGTATCGACGACTACCGCAACGAACTGCTGTGGAGCCCCGAAAAGCCGACGCTAATTAACGCTCAAGTGCAGTTGTGGGCCGACGGCAAATTGCTCGACGAGGTTAAATCTTATACCGCCATGCGGACGGTCAGCATCCAGCGCGATCGCTTCATGCTAAACGGCCGCCCCTACTATTTGCGACTGGTGCTCGACCAAGGTTACTGGCCAGACACCCTGATGACTGCCCCCTCCGATGAAGCTTTGCGCCACGATGTCGAATTAGTCAAAGCAATGGGTTTCAACGGCGTCCGCAAGCACCAAAAAATCGAAGACCCGCGATTTTTGTACTGGGCTGACGTGCTCGGGCTCCTAGTTTGGGAAGAAATGCCCAGCGCCTACCGTTTCACTCCCAAAGCCGTGCAACGGCTGACGCGGGAGTGGACGGAAGTCATCGACCGCGACGCCAGCCACCCCTGTATCGTAGTCTGGGTGCCGTTCAACGAATCTTGGGGAGTTCCGAATTTAGTCGAAGCAGCAGCCCACCGCAACTACGTGCAAGCGCTGTATTTCTTGACAAAAACCCTCGATCCGACTCGCCCCGTCATCGGTAACGACGGCTGGGAAAGCATCGATACCGACATCCTGGCGATTCACGACTACGACAACAACCCGCAAACCCTAGCCAAGCGCTACGGGCCCGAAGTCCAGCTAGCCGATTTGTTCGATCGCGGGCGTCCGGGAGGGCGTATCCTCACCCTCGACGGCCACCCGCACCAAGGACAGCCGATGATGCTGACAGAATTCGGCGGCATCGCCTGCGCCGGCCGCGAAAACCCTGATTTTTACAGGGTTTGGGGCTACGTGCGCGCGTCGGACACGCTGGAACTCCAAAGGCGCTACAGCGCGCTGTTGAAGGTGGTAAACCGAGTGGAAATGTTCAGCGGATTTTGTTACACGCAGTTAACCGATACTTACCAAGAAGCTAACGGTTTGCTGTATGCCGATCGCACTCCCAAATTTCCCGTAGACGTAATCGCGGCGGCAACTCTCGGCTGGGATATTCCCGAAGAAAGTTCACAGCCGCAAGCTATTACTCAGTGCTAATTGGTGATTGGTCAAGAAAAAAGTAAAAATCTGAGATTTTTTTCGGATTTCATTTTGACTTTTTGCCGATCGATATACTTGTTACAAAAATACCGTTTGTAGTAAGGACTTTAGTTTTTTCTGATTGAAATCTAAGGACTAAAGTCCTGACTGCAAACCTGAATGCCCCATTACCCATTCGATTGATGTTTCAAAGTTTTTTCATGGGCGGATTTGAATGTTCCACCCACAGGTTGCAATCTGGAAAACGCCTCGATGTCACAGCCGCCACCGGTCACGATAAATTTGCAGTCGCCGACTACCAACGCTTGCAGGACCAAGGCATTTACACAGTCCGCGAAGGCCTCCGCTGGCACTTAATTGAACAGTCGCCCGGAAAATACGATTTTTCTAGTTCCCTCCCAATCATCCGGGCCGCCCGCGACATGAAAATGCAGGTAATTTGGGATTTGTTTCACTACGGCTGGCCAGACGATATTGATATTTTCAGTCCCGAATTCCTGTCCAGGTTTGCAAACATGGTGCGCGCTTTTATGGAAGTGCTAACTGAGGAAACAGACCAAACACCTTTCGTGACACCTGTCAATGAAATTTCATTTATTGCTTGGGCAGGCGGCGATGTCGCCTACATCAATCCTTTTGCCAAAGGAAGAGGAGACGAGCTCAAAATCCAGTTGATTAAAGCTTCGATCGCAGCGATAGAATCAGTTTGGGAAGTCAATCCCCGCACTCGCATCGTTCAAATCGACCCCGTAATTAACATTATTGCTGACCCTGACAAACCGGAGGATCGGGACGCGGCGGAAGGTTATCGCTTATCTCAATATCAAGCTTGGGATATGTTGGCGGGACGTTTTCGCCCGGAACTCGGCGGCAAGGAAAAATATCTCGATATTATTGGGGTGAATTATTACGATCGCAATCAGTGGATTCACAATGAAGAACCGATGAAATACACCGATCCGCTGTACCGCCCGTTTCGCGAACTGCTGCAAGAAGTTTTCGATCGCTACGGCCGCCCCTTATTCATAGCCGAAACGGGTACTGAAGACGATTTTAGACCTGTCTGGTTTAATTATGTGTGCACTGAGGTAGTGGCGGCGATGAAAGCAGGAGTTCCGATAGACGGAATCTGCTTGTATCCGATTGTCAACCATCCGGGTTGGGACGACGACAGGCACTGTTACAATGGTTTGTGGGATTATTGCAATGAATCGGGCGATCGAGAAATTTATCAGCCTTTGGCGGATGAATTGCAGTTTCAAAGGCAGCAGATTGAACCGCTGCTGAAGTTGAAAAATTGATAGCTGCGATCTAATTCTTTAGGGTGCGCTGCGGCGCACCTCAATTTGCGTTGAGACTCGGCGGTTGAAACCGCGTCTATACAAACGAAGTCCGCGCAACGCGAGACTAAGAGGTGGAGGGGGTATTTATGCGGGATTTGGTGTTGGATATAAAAGGGCGACCCGCCTTGACTGACGTTTATTTTACCTACTTAATCCCAGGTGGAAGCTGGCCAAAATTCAGCCTTTTGATTTTTTGGAGAGAAGGGCGATCACTCTTCTAACGCTTTTAATGCTTGTTTGACTGATAATCTGAGCTGAGCTTCATCAATATCAAACTCAGGATCGAATAAAGCAGAATCGCTGCAATAAGCATCTACGTCACCAAACAACTTGTCTAAAATTTGGAACTCTCTTTCTGAGTCGAAAAGTTTTTCCTTTTTAAAAATCTCCATAAACAGGGATTCAAATTCATCGCTGCTGATTTTATTATTAACAAAATCTTTTAGCAATTTAATGTATTTCATATTTAACAATTTTCTACAACCTACTTATCTTATAAGGGCAGGAAATAAGTTCCCGCCCTTTTTATTATCAGCCTCCTCCAATATTACCAGTCTCTATAAGAGCCTTAATTTGGCTTTCATTAAGCCTCCAGCCACTTATAAAATCTCCTGTTTTTTCATCAAACATTACATTTAAATCTGTTTGCATATCGAAATAATGAAATACTGACCTTTTCTTCCTGAAAGTTCCACTCCTCACTTTCGTATTGCTACTTTGTAAATGATTTTCTATAGCTATTTTAAATAATTTTGCATTCTGTAAACTATAATTTTTTTGGATGCCAAAATCCCTAGCGTGTTTAATATATTTTTTTTGAATTTGTTTATTTATAGTGATAGTATGTCTGGGGATTTTATGCTTCTCCAACCAAGGATATGAAACACTTACTTTGTGTAGACTAAAACCTAGTTGTTGGAAAAGGTTTTTGATACACTTTTTCATAATATTTCCTCATAGACTACTTTTTTGGAAATCTTCAGGATTGCAGACCATCGGAATAGTCTCCGGATGTCTGGGGCATTCGGCAGTTTTCAGGCTTGCGGGCCATCGGGATAGTCCCCGGTGTCTGCGGCATTAGCAGTTTGCCCTCTGTCTATCCAGAGCGTTTTATTAAATTTTCTTCTATTATAAGCATACGAAAATACCTTGTCAAGTCAAGCTATATGGATCGGGAGCGATTGCAACCCTGAAAATTAAGGAAAATGCGTGCGATCGCACTCCTCATAACAAAGCATGCTTCAATACCCCCTTTATTCTTCAGTCCGCGAAGGCGGACTTTGTTTGTGTAGACGCGGTTTCAACCGCCGAGTATCTTTTTAACATAATTTGCGACTTTAGGTAGGGGCGAATTCTCCAAGCACGAAGTTATACTCCTGACATCTATTAAAAGCGATCGCCCGCCCCAACCAAAATGTACGTCCAAACATTGCTAAAACCAGACGGCCGCCCACTCACACTCTACAGTCGCTACCCAATCCCAGAAGGTATCGCGGCCGTAAGTCCCAGCAATGAACCCGTACAGGCAAACCCGCACTTTCGCTGGCATCCTTTGCGGGGGGAATGGGTAGCATACGCCAGTCACCGCCAGGGAAGAACTTTCATGCCGCCGCCGGAATACAACCCGCTGGCTGCTACAATTAATCCCAAATTTCCGACAGAATTGCCGCCGGGAGATTACGACGTAGCAGTTTTTGACAATCGGTTTCCCTCGTTGACTTTGCAGGCAAAAAACGCACCTGCAAGTATTGTCGAAACTTTGCCCGCTAAGGGCATTTGCGAAGTGGTAGTTTTTACTCAAGATCCGCTGGCTTCCCTCGGCGCTTTGGAGTTATCTCACTTAGAATTGTTGTTAGAAGTCTGGGCCGATCGCACTTCAGTGATTGGCAGCAATCCCGAAATAGAATACGTCTTGCCTTTTGAAAATCGCGGCGTCGAAGTAGGAGTAACTTTGCACCATCCCCACGGTCAAATTTACGCTTATCCGTTCGTGCCGCCAGTGCCGGCGCGGATGTTAGAATGTCAGTCGGTTTACTATCAAAAAAATAGTTCCGGTTTGCTGCAAGATTTGATTCAAAAAGAGATTGCTGACAAACAGCGAATTATTTATTTAGACGAAGAGGCCATCGCCTTTGTCCCCGCTTGCGCCCGCTACCCTTACGAAGTGTGGATTGCCCCGATTGCCCCCGCTGCTACATTTATCGATCTTACCGAAAAACAGCGTCAATCACTCGCTAAAGCCTTAAAAACAGTCACCCTCAAATATGACGGTTTGTGGCACCGCCCGTTCCCTTATTTGATGGCTTGGTTTCAAGCGCCCACAGACGGGAAACCCCATCCCGAAGCGCATTTGCACGCCCAATTTTATCCGCCCTATCGATCGAGCGATCGGTTAAAATATCTAGCAGGAACCGAACTAGCCGCCGGAATGTTTGCCAACGACGCTTTACCCGAAGAAAAAGCTAAAGAATTGCAAGCCGTATCCGTCAATCTATTTTAGATTTTAGATTTTAGATTTTAGATTGAGGAAATGCTGACTCAAATAATTGATTTTCTTCCTTCTTCGTGGGGTGGGCGTCCCGCCCGCCCTAAAAATATAATTTAGATGCAAGAAAGCAGATGATAAACTCATTAAACCCCGAAGTTGACAGCAAACTCGAATTTATCCGCAAAATTTTAACCGAAACAGGAGCCATCGCCCTTCGCTTGCGCGGTACAGACTGGTTTGCCTGGGCCACAGCCGGCGGTTCCCATACAGTATTGCTAACTGCAGAAACCGGAGTTGCAGAAATATTAATTACCGCCGAAAACGCTTGGGTTATCACCGATGAAATCGAAGCCCAGCGCTTGCAAGATGAAGAACTGCCAGCCAACTTTCAAATGCACATCTATCCTTGGGCAGATGTTTCACAGCGCGAAGCTTTTGTCAAAGAAATTACTGGTGGCGGTAACGTGATGAGCGATCGGCCAATTTATCCCAAAGAAACGCCAATAATCGCATCTTTACAGTCTCGCAAACAGACAATGATGTCAAGCGAATTAGAGCGATACCGGCGAGTCGGGCGTTTAGCCAGCGAAGCCATGACAGAGGTACTTTCTGCTGCAAAACCGACATGGACAGAATATCAGCTAGCGGGAGCCGGTGCAGAGGCATTGTGGGCCAGAGGTTTGCATCCAGCCCTGACATTAGTTGCTGGAGAAAGGCGTTTGCCGCTGTACCGCCACGCCACAGCAACCGCCGAACCAATTGGGCGACAAGCAATGTTAGTATTTTGCGCGAGAGGATGGGGTTTGTATGCAAATTTAACCAGATTTGTCAGTTTCGACTTTCTTGGGGAAAAGCATTCAGAGTTGCACCGACAAGTCAGAGAAATTGAAGCCGCCGCCTTGAATTCGTGCAGGCCGGGAGTATCGCTGAATGCGGTTTATGATACCCTTAAAACTGCCTACGAAGAGCACGGATATCCTCAAGCAATTCGGGAACACCATCAAGGCGGAACTACCGGATATTTGGCGCGGGAAATTGTGGCGAATCCGGCTACTTCAGATATTTTGGCAGAAAATACGGCTGTGGCTTGGAATCCGAGTTTGTCGGGAGCAAAAATTGAGGATACGTTTGTAATTCACAGCGATGGAAAGTTGGAAAATTTGACATTCGATCCGAATTGGCCGAGTGTAGAAGTAGCGGGAAGATTGCGGCCTGTACCGCTGGAAATATCCGCCGCTAGACCGTAGTGAATTTAACTTATCGCTCTTTGTCGATCTCAGGCACGATCGAGCCATCATGACCTGGAAAACGATACTTTCATTTATTGTCAGTGCAACAATCCTGACTCTACTGAGCGGTTGGCTGACGGTCGCAAATCTCCTGCCGATTCAAGCCACGATCGACTACAGCGAGGCGGAGCGGACTTTTGTTCAAATTTGGCTCCAGGTAGCGATCGTCATTGGCTTGCTCTTGCCTGGAGTTGCATTTTTGGTGTGGATACGTCACCCCAACCTGCGGACTATTTTTGGATTCTATTTGTTAGTTCTGGCAATTCAAATTGTCAGCGAGCAAATTTTCAGTAGCGTTTTTTCTTCTAGTCTATTAGTCATCATCGGCACCATTTACACCACATTTCGAGTTTGGCAACTGTGGCAGAGTCAACACTTGTTAAGGATGAGCGCTCCCAGCGGTAAGGTTGGCGATCGACTCGCGCATGGCTTACTGTGGATTCTGCTGTTGTTTTGGTCAGCAAACTTAATCTTCCTTTTAGTAATTGGCTGGTTGAGGATTTTATAACTCCATCTAGTACCAATGCAGAAGACCCAATTCCTCAAAATGTGCGAGTAACCGAATTAATCCGATACGGTCATCTCCTTGTGTCTGCGAGCAGCTAAGGCTAATTCAAAGCCTGCCTTGAGTTGGTCAGCTTGGTCCGGGGCATGGGATGCTTCTCCTCCTTGCCTTGCTTTGAGTTGTAACGGTGCGGTGATCGCAATCCGTTCCTCTTCATAGTCCGTAAGAGCTTGAGCAACAGAAGGAGTATCCTGCAAGTTCAGCCCCTTGAGTTTTTTTGTTAAAGCAACAGCATCCTCAAATGCCATAGTAGCCCCTAATCCTAAGGACGGTCGCATCGGGTGAGCGGCATCCCCTAATAAGGTGATTCTCTCTCTATCCCCCCATTGGGATACTGGTTCCCGATCGAACACGCCAGTTTCTACAATGGTGGTAGGGTCAGTTGCTCGAATAACCCTTTCAACAAAGGGAGTCCATTGGTCAAAAACTTGGAGAACCATAGCTAAAACATCCGTACTCTTCTCTGAAGTCGGATGGAGTGCAGTCCCTCCCCAAGCCAGTACGTCGGCCCCTGCATCCATAATCCAAAAATTTTTCTGGTCTCCGACCACCAGTTGAAAACCAGCCCCTTCTGCAAAGGGTTCAGCGAGGGGGGCTAGGATTTTACGGGGCAAGATTCCTCGCCAAGTCATGGTTCCAGTGTACAGAGGCGCACCATCTCCCACGGTAAGACCGCGAACCACGGAGTGATACCCATCGGCACCAATTAACAGTCGTGCGCCAACATCGGGCTGATTCTCAAAGTGCAAACGTAAGGGAGCCTTGGACGGATCGGCGACCTTAGTGAAGTTGACAAACTTACGGTTAAGGTGAAGGGATACGGTAGGTGGCAGTGTGTTTTGCAATGAGCTTTGTAGGTTATACCACGCTAGCCAAGTGAAAGGAGTACCCGCCAAGGGCGATTCATCAGAAAACAAAACCTCGCCATTGGGTCTCATCAGCAGTTGTCGCTGTGGGTTGGCAGCTAAGGCACGAACTTGGATAGCGAGATCGGCATCGATCAGAGCCAATGCCTTATACCCCGCTTCTGCCAACCCTAGGGCAGCGCCGATGGGACGTAAAGCTCTAGCTCGTTCAAACACACCTACCGAAAAACCTAAATTGGCTAGCCCGTGGGCTGCACATAGTGCGCCCGGTCCTGCACCAATAATGGCGATATCGAAAGTTGGGGTTTCACTCATTTTTAGATACGGTTAAAAGCAGCAGCGACGAAAGCGATTGCCTTGAGCACTAGCGAAGCTAATCGCGCTTCGTGTGAGATGATGTAGGTTCTGCTTGACAATCATACACTCACGCACTAATTGATAAAAGAGACCTCTGGCAAAAGTAGGCGGGCGCGATCGCAACCTGTAACCAGCGTCCATAGCAACTATAGCTTCAACGATCGCCCGGGATCAAAGTGCTGTCAATGTAGTAGGATAGTGTTACCCTAAGTTATCACAATCAAGGGAAACTAAAAGTTTTTAGGATTTTATCGAGTCGATATAGAAATCGCCACTGTCGGTTCGGATTAAGATTTAATCTGATAGCTGGACGCTATAATTATGAACTCAATAAAGTTAAAAAATTGATGTAGATCAGCTTAAAAAATCGCAAAAAAGTCTATAATCCAAGATGCGTTTCAAGAATGGCTCTACAGCTACAAGCCTGCGTAAACCGTTTAATTTGTGCTGATTAAAAATGCTGGCATCATGCCGCGACCGGCACTCGAACATAATAAATAAAGGAAGTATTTAAGCTGGATTTAGTATTAAACTCTCAATACAGGTCTTTCGGGATTTTCGGGATTGGGAATTAGACGCTGATTTTTGCAATCTACTAGCAAATCTAAAGTTTCTAAGACAGTTTGACCGATTAGCACCATATCCCCTAAAACCATTGCCGCCTCAATCGTTTCGCGCCCTTCTATTTCAATGATAATAGGCCCAGTCAATCCCACTGTTTCTTGTCTGCCATCAGCATATTTTGCTATTTCCTGACTCCGAATTCTTAAACCGAGCTGTTCGCAGACTTCTACAGGAATAGCTGTGCGTACTGCACCAGTATCTATGAGTGCTTCTGCTTCGTACACGCGCAACAGATTTGGATTGAGCAATCCTCTCTTGACTAACTCTTCATCAATGGCATTCGTGAGCTTGACTTTGACTCGAACTGCACCCATATTTTTGCTGGCTTGAGTTAGATCGCGATCGAGATTTATCATATAGCCTCTCTTTTCGTCTAGAAAGTCTACCTTTGATTCTAGCTTGAATTTATGGTAGTAAGGTGCGCAGTGCGCACCCTACAAGTAGAGTCTGTGCGTAAGTCTTACAGCCTATCGCAGGTGTATGAAGTTCAGTAGGGACAAAGGCTTTCGCCGTGTCCCTACGGGGCTCTATCACTCTTGTGGGGTGGGCATCCTGCCCGCCCTAAACATACAAGTTAAATGCACAACAGCTTACTCATCTTCTGCATAGATAAACCGATACAATTCGCTCGGATCGGGTTCGGGGCTTTTCTCAGCAAAATCTACCGCATCATCAATTACTGCTTGAATCTTATTTTCGATCTCTTTTAATTCTTCAGCAGTTGCCAAAGTTCGATCGATCAAATCAGCAGCCAACTTCTTAATCGGATCGCGAGGGAACCAATATTCCTTCTCTTCCTTAGAACGCAACTCGTCGGGATCTGCCAAAGAATGCCCGCGAAAGCGATAAGTCAAAGCCTCGATCAAAGTCGGCCCTTCGCCGGCGCGCGCCCGCGCTACAGCTTCCTTCGCCACTTCCCGCACCGCCAAAACATCCATCCCGTCAACCTCGACGCCAGCCATGCCAAAAGCATGAGCTTTCTTGTAAATCATGGGGTCAGAAGTAGCTCGTTCGTGGGCCATCCCGATCGCCCATTTGTTGTTTTCCACAACATAAATAATCGGCAGCTTCCACAAAGCCGCCATATTCAAACACTCAAAAAACTGCCCGTTATTTGCAGCGCCGTCGCCAAAAAAACAAGCAGTTACGCCATCGGAACTCTCATCGCCCAAAGCTTCGCGGCGGTACTTCGATTGAAAAGCCGCCCCCGTAGCTACAGGAATCCCCTCAGCTACAAAAGCATAACCTCCCAACAATCGGTGTTCGGCAGAAAACATATGCATCGAACCGCCGCGGCCCTTCGAGCAACCAGTTTCCTTCCCGAACAACTCCGCCATTACTTCTCGCGCCGGCACACCCGCGCTCAAAGCGTGAACGTGATCGCGGTAGGTGCTGCTGACGTAATCGGTGTCATCCCGGCGCATCGATCGAATCACGCCAGTAGACACAGCTTCCTGACCGTTGTACAAGTGGACAAAACCAAACATTTTGCCCCGGTAGTACATCTCAGCACACTTGTCTTCAAAGTAGCGCCCCAAGACCATATCCTCGTAGAGCATCAAGCCCTCATCCCGAGAAAGGTTGACGCTTTGCGCGTCAAAAACTGGTAAAGTCCGTTCCTGAACCATAAATAATTAATACCCGACGATCGGCTTCCTAGACATCTAAATTTAAACCGAGATGGGACACAACCGCAGCAGAAAACGATCGCACCTTTGCTCCGCAGCAGTTCACCAATTGTTAAAATGAGTTTGGCAGGCGGGGCGGATTGGCCCGAGCCGGAGAACCAACTCCCATCTAAACCCGATGCCAACGAATGATATAATTCCATTACTCTCAAACCCGAAAATGCTCAAGAGTCAAACAACTCATTTAGCTCAGGGGCAGTGGGGCAGTGCATTTTCCTCACTGTAAAACGCTGTAGAGGGAAAAAAAATCAGAGTATCTCTACGGCAAGTCCAACATACCGTGAACGGGGCGGTTGGAAGCCAACACCAGAATTTTTGATTTGGTTTGCGGGAGTATGTCACTTAAGATAGGCTAATTCAGTTGCTAGCGCTTTGGGGAAGTGGACAGTGTTAATTCCACTAGATTACTACCGGATTTTGGGTCTACCGATTCAAGCTACTGCCGAACAGTTGCAGCAGGCTCACCGCGATCGAACTTTACAGCTTCCGCGCAGGGAGTATTCCGAAGTTGCGATCGTCGCCCGCAAACAACTGCTCGATGAAGCCTGCGCCGTTCTGTCAGACTCAGAGGGGCGCAAAGCTTACGATGCCAGTTTTTTAGCCAAAACTTACGATCGAGAGTCGGAAGCCGCACTCGAAGCCAAGCACCAGAGGTCGAAAACCTCAGCAGGCACGGCCACCTTCCTGCAAGACGCAGGAGAAACCGCTGGGCCAGAGTCCAAAACTTTAGAGGCTGCTCCCGATCCCCACACTCCAAGTATTGAAATCGATGACAACCAATTCGTAGGAGCCCTGCTCGTACTGCAAGAACTGGGGGAATACGAACTCGTACAGAAGCTGGGTCGCCCGTATCTTAACAATGGCAGCATCGCGATCGCCGAAGGTCGTTTCGGCGACCCTCAGCTCGTGCGGCCAGATATAGTTTTAACCGTCAGCCTTGCCTGTCTAGAACTCGGCCGCGAACAGTGGCAGCAAGGTCAGTACGAAAATGCCGCAAAATCATTAGAAGCAGGCCAAGAAGTGCTGCTGCTTGAGGGCCTATTTCCAAGCGTGAGGGGTGAAATGCAAGCCGACATATACAAACTCCGTCCGTACAACATTTTAGAGCTACTATCCCTACCCGAAGAAAAAGTCGCCGAGCGTCGCCGGGGACTGCAAATCCTGCGAGAAATGCTCCAAGAACGGGGCGGCATCGACGGATCGGGAGACGATCGATCGGGCTTAGGAATAGAAGACTTCCTCCGCTTCGTCCAGCAAATGCGCAGACACCTAACCAGCAGCGAGCAGCAGACCTTATTTGAAGCTGAAGCTGGCCGCCCCTCCGCAGTCGCCACTTACCTCTCGGTCTACACCCTGTTAGCCCAAGGATTTGCCGCCAGACAGCCATCGATGATCCGCCGCGCCAAGCTGATGCTGATGCAGCTCGGCCGCCGCCAAGACGTTCACCTGGAAAAAGCCGTGTGCTCCTTGCTGCTGGGCCAGACAGAAGAAGCCAGCAGAGCCCTCGAACTGAGTTCGGAAAAAGAACCCCTCGCGTTCATTCGCGAGCATTCCCAAGATTCTCCCGATTTGTTGCCCGGACTGTGCTTGTACGCCGAACACTGGCTGCAAGAGGAAGTGTTTCCCCACTTCCGCGACTTGGCCAACGAGTCAGTCTCCTTGAAAGATTACTTTGCCGACCCGAAAGTACAAGCTTACCTGGAAGCTTTGCCGCTTGACGCAGAAACCGCCAACGAATGGGTCGTCGTGCAGCCCCGCTCGGGCAAGCCCCAGGGGCGACTGCAACCCGTCGGAGATCGCCCGCCCGCACCCCCACAGCCACCCACAGCCAAGCAGGGAGCCAGTACCGTCACCTTGACCCCCGTACCGGCCGACGCCTCCACCGCCGCCTCCAGCCCGAAATCCCAGGCCGGGGCAACCGCGCCTATCCCTGCTGCCGCCGTCTCTCTCCCAACAGCTACGGCGGGAGGGCCCTCAGACTCCACCTCCAAACGCAGACGCCAACATTCAGGGCGCAGCGGAGCAACCGGCAAGGCGCTAACAGGGGATTTGGTCGATCGGGCGCGCACCAAGGCAGCAGAAATTACCGCCCAAGTCAAGTCCATGCCTCCAAATAGGCTGGCTTTGTTTCTAGTCGCAGGTGTCCTGAGCCTGTTAATGCTGTGGTTCATACTCAGTCTGTTGGCGAGCGCGATGCAAGCCCTCTCGGGCCCATCCCTGCAAGGAGATCAAGCCCTCGTCGGCCTGGAAGCACCGCCCGTAGAAATCCCCGCTGTTTCCGTGGCCCCAGACCCGACCGCCGCGGTCCCGGTGTCGGGAGCAATCACTGACGAATCAGCCGAACAAATAGTTCAAAGCTGGCTGTCGGCGAAAGCAGCAGCTTTGGGTCCCAACCACGCTGTCGAAGAATTAAAGCAAGTTCTGACAGAACCGGCTTTGTCTCGCTGGCAATTGATGGCAGACGCTCAAGAGCGAAACAACGCGCATCAGCGTTACGTACACAAGCTGCAAGTTAATGGAGTTAAGACGAATCCGACTAATCCCGATCGCGCCCAAGTAGAAGCCCAAGTAGCGGAAAAAGCCGAAGTGTTCGATCGCGATCAGCTCGTTTCTTCCCGCAACGAAAACCTGCGGGTGCGCTACGACTTGATCCGCCAAGACGGACAGTGGCGGATTATGGATTGGCAAGTGATTAAGTAAGGAATTGGTAATTGGTAATTGGTAATTTCTGCTTGCTAGTTGCTAATTACCAATTTCTGATTATTAGTTAAATTTTTAATCCCAAATGCTGGAGTTTTGAATTGCAGATTATTGTTGAAGGCTGGCGTTTTATTTATCATTCCTATTGCGTAGCCAATCAATTTCAACTGCTGGCAATGCTCGATAGCCCGCGAGGACAAATTGAGCTTTTTCACCGCGATATGCCCTACATAGACGCAGCTTGGGAGACGAAAATTAGTTTGTTCGATCGCCCAAATGAAACATTACTCCGCAGCATTAAGAACCCTGCTGTAAATCAGTCAGCCGATGTTACCCTGCGAATGTACTGCCCGTGGGACTTCTCGGCATCCAGCAGCGCCGAAACTTGGGTATTTGCAGCGACAGAATGGGGGATTGTTACCAGTACAGTATTGCAGGCGATGGGGGTTAAGTCGATCGCCCAAACCCCCGTTAACTCACAAACGAAAATTATTACACCTTCAGCCTGGTCAAAAGCCGGCTTAATTCGCAGCGGAGTTGAGGCGGATCGCATTGCCGTCGTACCTTTGGGAGTCGATCCTAAAATTTATTATCCTGCTGCGGGCGATCGGCGTCAATGGCTGCGCCAAAGCTTCGGCTGGTCAGACTATTTTATATTTTTAAACATCGGAGGGCAAACGGATCGCAAAGGCATTCGCCCTTTATTAAAAGCGTTCGCTGCGGTAGTTGACAAATATCCCCATGCCCGATTAGTTTTAAAAGGTTCAGAACTGCTTTATCCGTCGAGAGACGAGATTGCCGAAGCCTGCCGAGTTGTGCTCGACGATGCTGAAAGAGCGAGAGTTTTAGCGAGATTAATTTATACTGGTAGCCAGCTATCTTTTGCTCGAATAGCTGAGTTTTACCAAGCAGCAGATGCTTATGTTTCTCCGTATTTAGCAGAAGGTTTTAATCTGCCGGTGTTGGAAGCTGCAGCTTGCGGTTTGCCGGTTATTTGCACTGCGGGCGGCCCTACCGATGATTTTACGCGCTCGGACTTTGCACAGCGGATCGAAAGTAAATTTACGGCTGTGGCGATCGACGGGGAAACTTTATTTATTTTAGCTCCTGAGTGGGAACATTTGACTGATTTGATGCAAGGGGCGATCGAACAGGCTGGATGGGCTGCGAAAGCTAGAGTTGCGGGCCCGGGTTTTGTAGCTGAGAATTTTACTTGGAGACACGCAGTCGATCGATTGCTTGAGGTTATGGTGGGAGATCGAAATAGCGAGAGGATGGAGAAATCTATTTTTGAGCCAATAATTTTGTAGTTGGCGCGTTTCAATCCCTACCTAGGCATTTAGCAGTTGTCCGGATCTCCTTGACCCAAGTTTTAAACTAATTTTTAAATCGTTTTAATTGCTGATACAATAAGTTTGGGTTAGCGATATCAGACACATTTACTCTCACAATTTTATAGGAGATACAGACCTCTGAAAGGATATCAGAGTGTTCTTATCCCAAGGGTATTGTCTTATATAGCAATCCTCGCATCATTATGTGAATTTCTTACTCCCTAGCAAGCGGCTTCGGGGAGGGTTGGGGTGGGGTAAAAAATTTACGAATCCTGCAAGGATTGCTATAAAGGCATTTTTAACGCGGATTTAATATCATTTAAAAATTAAAGTCCTTACTGCAAAAAACAGCAAGGACTTCAATCATTCATTCCTGAGTTTTAAGGACTAAAGTCCTTACTACAAACCTTAAATACTTGCCATCACTTCGCCAGCAGCGGCCAAAGTTCGATCGACATCTTCCTCGGTATGAGCCAAAGAAGTAAATCCCGCCTCAAACTGCGAAGGAGCCAGATAAATACCGTGCTCCAACATTCCCCGGTGAAAGCGGCTGAACTTCGTCAAATCCGACTTCTTCGCATCCTCGTAATTGTGAACCGGGCCCGCCGCAAAAAACAAGCCAAACATCCCGCTAATTTGCCCGCCACAAGCTGCGTGTCCGGTTTCCTTAGCAATTTTTAGCAATCCGTCAGACAGTTTTTTGGTAATCTTATCCAACTGTTCGTAAGTGCCGGGTTTTTGCAGCAATTCCAAAGTCTTAATCCCAGCAGTCATCGCCAAAGGATTTCCCGAAAGCGTACCCGCTTGATACATCGGCCCAGCAGGAGCCACCATCCCCATAATATCCCGCCTTCCCCCGTAAGCTCCCACCGGCAAACCGCCACCGATAACTTTACCCAAAGTTGTCAAATCCGGGGTAACGCCGAATCTTTCCTGAGCTCCGCCGTAGGCGATGCGGAAACCAGTCATTACTTCATCAAAAACTAACAAAGCACCGTTATCTTTCGTAATTTCCCGCAAACCTTCGAGAAAACCTGCATCCGGGGTAATAAAACCGGCATTCCCCACCACTGGTTCGAGAATTACGCCTGCTATCTCGCCGGGATTTTCGGCAAATAAAGCTTTGACTGCTTCTAAGTCATTGTAGGGAGCGTTGAGGGTATTGGCAGTAGTGGATTTCGGGACGCCCGGGGAGTCGGGAAGGCCCAGAGTTGCGACGCCGGAACCGGCTTTTACCAAGAACATATCGGCGTGCCCGTGATAGCAGCCTTCAAATTTAATCAATTTATCGCGTCCGGTGAAGGCTCGCATCAGCCGCAAAACGGCCATACAGGCTTCGGTGCCGGAATTGACGAATCGCACCATTTCAATGCTGGGAACCGCATCGATGACCATTTCGGCGAGCACGTTTTCCAACACCGATGGTGCGCCGAAACTCGTACCTTTTTCTAAAGATTCGTGAAGGGCTTTGATGACTTCCGGGTGGGCGTGGCCGCAGATGGCCGGGCCCCAAGTGCCTACATAGTCAATGTATTGGTTTTCGTCAACATCCCAAATGTAGGCTCCTTTTACCCTGTCAAAGACGATGGGCTGTCCGCCTACGGATTTGAAGGCGCGGACGGGGGAACTGACGCCACCTGGCATCAACTTCTGGGCAGCGGCGAAAATTTCTTCGGATTTGGTGGTTTTCAAGGTTGTGGAAACCAATGTTTTCTCCTTAGTGAACGTCTGTTGTGGGTAGAATAATTTTATAGCCAGTTCAGCATAAAGGTTAGGTCTATTTAAGGAAACTATTTTATTGACGTACTCCCCCGTTTAAAAGACGGGGGATTCTCAAAGGATGTTACAAGGCCGGCCTCAGAGGGCGCGTTTCCACCCTTCTTCTTGTATCTTCGATTCTTAACTAGACTGTTACCAGTCCCCGTCAGACCATCTCCACAGGCATTTTCTTTAGTGTCCAGGAAGCGTCCCTCCCCAGACAATCCGCGATTACGGATCACTTGAGCTGCTGCTACATCTTTATGGGTAGTGTATCAACACTCAGGGAAATGATGAACTCGTTCTTTCAGTTCTTTTTTGTCGGTGTGGGTGTCACACTGCCGGCATAATTGCGAAGTGTAATCTTTATTGACTTTATCAAAGTACACACCGCGTTTCCAACACACCCATTAGACCTCTCCAAGAACTCTCAAAATCTTTATCATATTGGTTTCTGACTGCGTTCCCCTCAAATGGCCGGCAGTCAGAAACCAACGGTTACATAAGGCTTTGACAGTGTTGCCATCAAAACATAACAGATTTTTGAAGTAAAATTATCTCATATTTTTTAACGTATTTTCGGTTATTTAACTACTCAAAACGATGCTTCATATCCGCCATATTATTAATTTTTATTTATACTACCACAATTACGGATTCATAAGTTCATGAATTTAACCGAAATACAACATACTCCAGGTTTATAAAGTACAGTAGCAGCAGCTTGTCAACCAGTTTTTGAAGTGCTTAGTATTGACTAAATAAGTAGGTAGGTACAAAAAAACAAAACTATGTAAAAATATCTAAACATGAAGGTGTATCTACCAAGGTAACTCAGATATGGGCGCTCGTTTAAAAATATTTTTGACTCCCTAACAGAATCAAACCCTATAAAAACTTAGAACTGAGGATGTACTACAGAAAGTCAAAGACAGAGCCTCGCTCCCTCAGGCTAAATGCACATGGCTGGTACGTTGAGAAAATAGCTGTTCATTTTAATTGGACTCCACAAACAGTGAGAGAGGTTTTACATAAATGGCCGCATGTAGGTATGGAAGGGATGCAGGGAATTACCATGTCTCAGCCGTGAAAACCGATGTGGAAAGAAGAAGACATAGAGTTTTTAACAGAATGCCTCAAAAATGAACCACGCACCTACAACGCCAGTTCAATTAGCTCAGAAATTAGAAAAAGAGGGTTATAGCACTTATCATAAAGATGAGGTATAATGTAACTGACTTGAACAGAATGAAAAATATAAAACCCCAAAATGTAATGTTATGCAATCTAATTAAAGGGAGCGGGAGCGAGCAGTCCCTCGACCCATAGATAGGAGTGACTGAATTCACAGCAGTCACTCGAATCACAACAATCAAGGATTTTAGCCCTTATCATACATTAGTAAAAATGAAAACTTATTCGATTGATTTTAGACAAAAAATTATGGATGTGTACCATAATGAGCCACTGTCACAAAGAGCAATAGCCAACCGTTTTTCTGTAGCTCTGAGTTTTGTCCAAAAATTGATTAAACAGTATCGTGAGACCCAAAATATTGCTCCTCGAACTGAGCGATGTGGAGTTAAATTAAAACTGAATGCAGAACAACTCCTGATTTTAGCGGAATTGATTGAAGAAAATAATGATGCGACTCTCGAAGAACTCCGTTATTTACTCTACCAAAAAATTGGTTTTACCATCAGCGTAGCAACGATGGGAAGAATGGCAAAACTCTTAAACATGACCTTAAAAAAAAACTCTTTTCCCGTCAGACAAAGGCACTGACAGAGTTCAGAACCTGCGATACGAGTTTTGGCAAAAAATTCGACAAATTTGTTTGAAAGACTTAATATTTATTGATGAATGTGGAGTAAACTTGGCAATGGTTAGGTTATATGCAAGGGAGGCTAAAAGGTTCAAGAGCCAAGGGGCAAAAACCGAATAAACGGGGCAGAAATGTCTCAATAATTGGAGCTATATCGGTCAACGAAATCCTAACATCCGTCAATTTAACAGGTACAACTGATACAATTACATTTGAGGCTTTTATTATACGAAAGCTAGTACCAAAACTCTGGAAAGGTGCTTGTGTAGTGATGGATAATTGTACTATTCATACCGGAGAAGAAATAGAAAAAGCCATCAAAAAGAAAGGGGCAAAATTAATATACTTGTCGCCCTATTCTCCCGACTTCTCACCAATTGAACATTTATGGTCAAAACTCAAAAACATTCTCCGTTCTATCAAGACGACTAATTATCGAGAATTAGCAAAAGCGATAGAGTTTGCCTTCAATCAAGTTACATTATCCGATCTTTGTAATTGGTTTACTCACTGCTGTTATTGTACCTCATCTATCTGAGAAACGCTATATATTAAACGCGCGTCCAGACAGATTAAGACGAATACTAAAAAAAAGGGTTTATTTGGAAACGAGCGAGGAAGAGCCACAAAGGAAAACAAGAAATTGTAGCACGCTAAGTCAAACTCTTCAGACTTAAATATGCTGGAATGGGCTGCTGCTGCGGGAGATATAGACTTAAAATATTTAGATGAATCAAGATTTGGTGCGTGGAGCGAACATAGTTACACTTATTACAAACGAGGAGAGGAACAACAGCTAGAACAAACCAAGAGGCGTGGTCGTAGATTAAGTATTGTAGGATTTATTCAACATGAATTAAGCTTTGTTTACGGTTTAGTAATAGAGGGTGTCGAGCGAAAAGCCTATATCAGAATGATGGAGTTAGAAGCCCAGTCAGCCGATCAGAGTAAACGAATCAGAGTAATAGTACATGATAATAGCCCGATACATCAATGTCATGAAGTTCAACAATTATGGTCGAAGTGGGAAAGCCAGGCTCTATATATCTTATTTTTACCCAAATATTGTTGATCCATGAATCCAATAGAATTGGAGGGGAAACATATCAAAAAATACGAGCTAGCTGCGACATTTGTTTGAGGATAAATTAGAGTTAGCCTATGCCGTAATTAATGGGTAGAAGCTAGAGGAAAAAAAGGAAACTACCGTACAAAACGCATTCAATTGATTTCGGATCGCCGTACTTAATGTTGTGTTACATAATTATGTTTTTTCCCACCGACTTACTTACATGAAATATGCTGTATTTTAAGACTGTTGGCAGCAAACTCTTTCGAGTCATCACTGCAAACACACAAACTCAAACGTCAGTTAGCCGGCTCTTGGGCTTGTTCTGTGGAGTATGACTGTCGGATTGTATTTAATTTTGTTGAAAATCCAGAGTCAGGAGATGAGGAACTTCTCTTGCTTGAGATTGGCAGCCATGATGAGGTTTATTGAAAATGCTGGCTGATGCGATCGCCTCTTTCTATCTGCTTTTTTAATAGGGAGGAAAGGGCGATCGAGTTTTGTGTTTGTTGGAATTGACGAAAGGGCGATCGCACTTCAAACACTTTCAAAGCAGGCGATAGGAGAAGGTTGTAGAAAAGTGAGGGTGAGAAGGTGCGATCGCTTTTAGGAGCGAAAGGGCGATCGTCACTCAATATCCTGTTTTCTAAAAGTGGTAAATAAGTGTATGTGACCAAGATTTTAACTACAGAGCAATACCGCAATCTGACAAACGCATTAATAAATTTATTACAATAAAATCATTCACGTAATTTTTCCTTAACCCAGGATATCCTCCTGGCGGATTCGCTGTGGGAAGATGTCCGTATGGAGCCTGGATTGAAAAAGTAATATCGTTATAATTTTTTAGACCTGCACTGCCGTCACTGTGAGGAGCGTACCATCCTATGGTTCTATGAAATTTCTCATTTAATTCGCTTTGAAGTCTTCTCTGATTCATTTGCTGAGCGGCACTTCCTTCTCTTTTTCCATAGGTAAACATAATGGACAGTGCATTCTTCTCTCCTATTTCTGATATAATTCGCCTTTGTACACTCAACCCAAAGCGACCATTGCTATATTTAAGCCAAAGTCGATCTATAGTACAAATGTCTTCACAGGGGGTATGTTTAGCAGTTACTGGAGTGGCATAGTTCTCGACGCTGTTGTAATTTGTTACGCGAAGTATCATATTGTTGGTTTCTTCGTCAGCTTCTCTCCATTTTCCCTCTGCTAGTAGGTCACGAAGGCGTCTGTAATCACAGCGATAGCTATTGGATGCGCTGGTGTCAAGTGATACTTCAAGATTTGAATAATCAAGTTGATTAGTGTAATTCTGGCTTGATGCTTTACTAGCTTGAGTCCTACTTGATGCCTTACTAGCTTGATTACTGCTTGATGCTTGTGACACCACGAAGTAGACAACTACAGCCAGCACAATTAAAATTAAAATCCACATTGATACTTTCCTTGATTAGGTAATCAGGGGAATTGCAACTCAATCCCCTGATGGTTGTGTCTACTGGTAAAAATTAATCAAAATTGCTTTATCCGCCATAATTCCCGCTACCATAGCCTGTTTATTTGGCTATCTCTAGCATGGTCGATTGATTGGATTTTACTTTTTTTAGTTCCCTTTCTACTTTCTCTCTTTCTGCCTGGTCTGCTATTCCGATTTGCTCTTCAAATTGAGCTATTATTGTCGAATTGGGAATATCAGAAACCTGTGAGGGGGATAAAATTCCTTGAGCCAAAGCCAAAGTAGCCATAATATTCCGAATTGTGTCGGCAAGGTTGTATGGTAAACTCACTTTTTTCAACTCCTCTGGTATGCTAATTTGTAAAGATAAATGCGAGCCATCTCCTGGTACTTAAACATCGCCAACACGATTAACACTCAGGCAAAGACTGCAATTCATCGAACAAGGCATCCAAGTATTCACTAGAATCTGCCTGTTCCACTCCCCATATACCCGGAGCTATATTCTCGAAAATATGCTTATTCTCAATCTTAGTTTGAACGTACCATTGACCATTCTTTGTATAAAAGTGATCGTGCATGATTCCAGGATTATCTGGCTCAAGACCTAGCTTGTCATCAGATTCTAAAATGTTCCTTTCTCCCCTGATGGTTGCCAATTTATAATATAGACGGTTTTGTCTGTGATATTTTGGTCCATCCCAATCAGTATATGCCATGACAATTTCTTTCGTTAGTATTGCTAATGAAAATGTGTAAACACAATTTATAGTAAAGCTTCCTCTTTAGCTTGACCAGTGATAAAAAGTGACAAAAAGTTAGAAATAGTAGCAACATCTTGGAGATTGTGCTAAAATCTATCCACAGCAATGTGCGCGCACGGTCAAAGTTTCATAAACCATGCCAGCACAACCTCAACTCGGACACTACCTTTAAGAGGATTTAACCCATGACTGTGGATGAAGCTCTCGCCATTGTCGAAACAGTCCTAGAGGACGACGAACAGTTAAACGACGTGCAAGAGCTAATTTTCAAACAGTGCTGGGAAGGCAGACAGTCTTATGAGGAAATTGCTAAACTTTCTAAATATGATGATGAATATATTAAAGCCGCAGGCTATAAACTCTGGAAGTTACTCTCAGACGCTTTTGAAGAAAAAGTAAAAAAAAGTAATATTAAAGCAGTTATAAAACGATACTTGCGGCGACATCAAGTGACTTTACATCGAACTCAAGTTATTGGAGTTAATCTCAGCGGTGCTGACTTAAGCGGAGCCAGAATATTATTCGCAAACTTAAGTGAATCTGATTCATCAGCAGATTTACACGGTGCAATTATATCTGATAATAAGACGGCATCAGATGAAATTATCAAGGCTGAAGACGCACATAACCAGGGAATTTTGTCGAGCATAAGAGAACGCATTTATCACTGGAATGATTTGCGCTTTCACAGCCAAGAACAAGTAAAAATAGCCGAAGCGCTCGATCGCACAAACACTCTCTTTTTCCCCAACTCCAAAGCCCGCCTCACAACACCCGCAGGTAGACAAAACCAAGAACCAGATTTCCTCATATTCCACCAAGGCAAATGGGGTATCCTGGAAATATCGCATCCCGACACAGAAAAAGATGAAACGCGCGATCGACTGTTTGCATCTCACGGTATCAGCATCATCCACTATTGCGATGCTAACAGATGCACAGAAGAACCCGATCGCATTGTCCAAGAGTTTTTAGACATATTGAGTCAGAGATAGGGCGAGTGGTTTTTTCATAAGGGCGATCGCATAGGGACCCAGAAACCGGGTTTTTTAAGATAATACTTCGTTGTATCCCGCAGATTCGGTAAAAAACCCGGTTTCTTTGCTTGGAGTGCCTAAGTGCATAAGGGCGATCGCACTCCGTAACAAAGTAGATTTTTCCTTGACAAATTACTCAATTTGTGATAGCACGAGTGGTGGAAATTTTTAAGGGCGATCGCACAAACACCGCTTAGCTATATTTCCCGGAAGACTCAGCCGCATTAGCCAGCCGCTCCACGCCCGCTCGGACAATTACCGC
Source organism: Microcoleus sp. BROC3 (assembly GCF_036702515.1). Lineage (NCBI taxonomy): Bacteria > Bacillati > Cyanobacteriota > Cyanophyceae > Oscillatoriales > Microcoleaceae > Microcoleus > Microcoleus sp. BROC3. The sequence goes on along the minus strand of NZ_JAUBTQ010000050.1, from coordinate 25,391 downwards.
CAAATCTGCGATCGGCATACATTGAATTTTTTTAAGCAAGTCGTTGGTATCCAGAGGTTCGGGCATTGGCTTGCCTTCGAGATGAGCCATTAACTCTTCCATCGTAAAGCCCGCTCTTGTCGCAATCTGCGTCAAATTTTTCGTATCGGGGAGAACCTGTCCTTTCTCCCAATACTGAACAGCAGACCCAGAGACTCCCAATAGCCTACCAAAAGCGCTAAAACTCATGGAGCCACGCGCTAGCTTCACAACTTCGCTCAGTTTTTTCTTAGCTTCTGCGTCCACAGTATCAGCCACGAGATAACCACAATTCCTAGTTTACAGATAAATCTGCCTCATATTCATTCTCCAGCAGCCTCAGCCGAGGCAGCAAATCTATCCGCTACAGCTTTAGCAATTAGCGCCACCTGACTCAGAGGCAAAAACTGAATTTTTTTGACAATATCGTTAATTTCTGGTGGTTGCGAGACTGGATTGCCATCCAAAAAGCTGAGAAACTCTTCCAGAGTATAGCCGGCTCTCGCTGCGAGCTTACCCAAGTTTTCAGTATCGGGAACCGTATCGCCCCTTTCCCAAAGCTGAACAGCAGTCGCAGAAACGCCTAAAAGCTTACCAAACGCTCGTTGACTCATTGTTCCACGAGCAGTTTTGATGATTTCACTAAGTTTTTGTCTATTTTGGATGTTCACAAGTTAAAAGCTACTCGACCGCACCTACAAGTAAACTGGTCAGTTTATAAATCATTATCATTCAATAGTTGATTCTTTGACTTGTCATCATTGACAAACAAGTAAGTTTAGTATAAAATTAAAAGTATAAATTTAGTAGCCCTGGATCTGAGTATCCCTCACGATCCAGCAGTCAGAAAATAATGACTAATAGACGCACACAGAGAACACGCAACACCCGTCAAAGCCTCACAGCCTCCGGTTGGCTCAAACCTCAACGCTGGCAAATCTCCAAAATAGAAGCAGCCGAAGCCCTGAGAATGCCCGTAAAACACATAGTCAAAGTTTACCCCAAACAACATCAGGTAATAGTCGTTTATCTGAACAAGAAAGGACAAAAATGCAGTTCCTTTTTCAGCTACAGACTATTTGCCAGATGGCAACAAGAGGCGATCGCAGCAATTGCCAGTTGTCGAAACCAGCAAATCCTAGCACCCCTAGAAGTCATTGTACAATACGACCTCGAACATTTCAAATATCCAGTGGCGATCGCCGATGCAATTTGGGAAGCCCTACTCAACCAGATCTCGCGCGTAACAAGGGAACAGAGGCTGAGCAAACAATGCGCCTAGCCCCCCATCACTCGATCAATTAGTAGAAGCAGCCAACTCAGCCAAACGTTCCTGCTGATCCTGGGAAATGCAAGTTTGAATAATCCCCTCAATATCCCCTTCCAAAACAGTATTGAGCGAGAAATTTTCCCCCAAACGGTGGTCGGTAGCCCGATTGTCCTTATAGTTGTAAGTGCGAATCTTCTCCGATCGCGAACCAGTACCAACCTGAGCCAAACGCCGCGACTTCACCTCATCCTGCTGCTCCCGCAACTTCATCTCATAGAGCTTAGCCCGCAAAATCTGCATCGCCCGCTCCTTATTCTGCAACTGACTGCGCTCCTCAGTACAGAAAATCCGAATTCCCGTCGGCTTGTGAAACAAATCCGCAGCAGTTTCCACCTTGTTCACATTTTGACCGCCAGCGCCGCCCGATCGAGCTGTACTCATCTCAATATCCTTCGGATCGATGTGAATCTCCACATCATCCACCTCCGGCATCACAGCCACCGTCGCCGTCGAAGTATGCACCCGGCCGCCAGCCTCAGTCACAGGCACTCGCTGCACCCGGTGTACTCCAGCCTCAAACTTCAGCTTGCTGTAAACGCTGTCGCCTGTAATTTCCAGAATCACCTCTTTAAAGCCGCCCATTTCCGCCAGCGACTCGCTCACCAACTTCACCTGCCAGCCTTGAGTTTGAGCGTAACGCGAATACAGCCGCAGCAAATCTCCCGCCCAAATACTGGCCTCATCACCGCCAGTACCGGCCCGAATTTCCAGCATAATATTCTTGTCATCGTTCGGGTCGCGGGGGAGCAGCAAAACCTTCAAACGACTTTCCAAATTCTCCAGCTTCGCCTCAAGTTCCTGAACTTCCAGCGCAGCCATTTCTTGCATATCTCGATCGCCCGCGGCTTCCTTGAGAACCTGTCGCGCGCCCACCAAATCTTCCTGAGTTGTTTTCCACAGAGCAAAAGTATCGACCACTTCCTCCAAGGACGATCGAGCTTTCGCTACCCGTTGAAACTCTTGATTGTCCCTAGCCACATCCGGGTCAGCCATGCGGCGAGTCAACTCATTAAAAGTTTGCTCTACCGACTTCAATTTATCCAGCAAATAAGATTCAGCCATTGTCAGTTGTCCTTTGTCAATCGATTTTAGATTTTAGATTTTAGATTTTAGATTTGAAGAACAGTTGGGATAGAATCTCGATCGAACTCAACTGCCAGCCGTAGCAAGTCTTCAATCTCAACTCTCCAATCCGAGGGCGGATCGATTTTAGATTTTAGATTTTAGATTTTAGAACTCAAGAGCAGTTAGGATAGAATGTCGATCGAACTCTACTGCCAGCCGTAGCAAGTCTTCAATCTAAAATCTAAAATCCGAGGGCGGTAAGTTGCCAGTAGAAAGAACTACTCTCAACAAACTGCGGACAAATGACAATCCGGCTACTTCTTCTTTTTGCCTTTACCAGCAGCCTTAGAAGCATCTGCTTTCGGCTCTTCCATTTTCAGCGGTCCAGAGGAAGCATCTGCCTTCGGCATTTCTACCTCGGTCATGCCATATTTCCGCATAAAGCGCTCCACACGACCTTCAGTATCAATAATCTTCTGAGTGCCAGTATAAAAAGGATGATTTCCCGACCAAACATCAACTTGAAGCTTTGGTCTAGTCGAACCAACCGTCATCACGTGTTCCCCGTTGCAATAAACCTGAGCTTCGGGATACCACTCAGGGTGAATGCCATCTTTTGCCATTGTTTTTTACTCTCTAATTTTTGACTTTACAACCATTTTAGCTGCCGCAGGACTTCTAAACCAACAACAGCACCAATTTTGTCTTATACCTTGTGGAACCAGGAATCAGGAATCGGAAATAAACTTGAAAAAAAGGCAGATCAAATCTGAATGATTCTTGCCTTTTCTTTCTTCCTTCTTCCTTCTTTTTACCCTGAGCGAAGTCGAAGGGCCTTCTTCCGTCAATCCGTCAATCCGAAATTCCGTTACATCCGTTACATCCGTTACATCCGTTAAAAAATCCGTTGCCGAACTTCCATTACATCCGTTACATCCGTTACATCCGTTAAAAAATCCGTTGCCGAACTGCCCTCGATTACCGCTTCGAGTATTGAGGAGCTTTGCGAGCTTTCCGCAAACCGTACTTTTTCCGTTCTTTGGCCCGCGGGTCGCGAGTCAAATAGCCCTCAGTCTTCAGAGGCTTGCGGTTGTCCGGGTCTAATTGACAAAGTGCTCTAGCGACACCCAAGCGAATCGAGTCAGCCTGACCTGTCAAGCCACCGCCTTCGACTTTGACCAAAATGTCGTACTCATTTTCCAGACCCAAAGTTTCCAGAGGGGCCTTAGCGAGAGCCAAATAAGTAGGGTTGAATTGTAGGTACAAATCCCCCTCTTTACCATTGACAGTCAGTATGCCAGTGCCGGGAACCAAGCGCACCCGCGCTACGGAACGCTTGCGGCGGCCGGTACCCCAGTACACAGCGCGACCGGATGTATCTGTTGCTTGCATTACTCATTTCCTCCCGGAATCGTGTGAACAATTAATTCTTCTGGTTTTTGAGCTTGGTGCGGGTGGTTGGGGCCAGCGTACACCTTCAGTTTAGTAAACAGTTGTCTGCCGAGAGAAGTGTGAGGCAGCATTCCCCGTATAGCTTCTTCGACGATTCTTTCGGGCAAACGTGCTTGCAATTTGGCAAAAGTTTCTGTTTTCATGCCGCCCGGTCTTCCAGAATGGCGGCGGTAGATTTTCTGGGTGCGTTTTTTGCCAGTAACAGCGATTTTGTCAGCATTGATGACAATTACGAAGTCGCCGGTATCCATAGAAGGAGTGTAAGTCGGTTTGTGTTTCCCCCGGAGGTACATGGCAACTTCCGTTGCCAGACGGCCCAGCCGCTGGTCGGCGGCATCGACCACGTACCACTTGTGCTCTAGGGAGTCTTGAGTAGGGACGTAAGTTTTGTTCATTGTTTGTTGTTAGTTGTCTATTAACTGTTAACTGTTGTTAGTTGTCAGTTGTCAGTTGTCAGTTGTCAGTTTTTAATTGTTAGTTGTCCTTAGTTTTTTATTAGTAGTTACCTAATGACTAATGACTAATGACTAATGACTAATGACTAATGACTAATTTTGGCTGGGTGTCGTACCAGACATCTGGGGGAAAGGGAAATTCTGAATAGCCAACCCGCAGCAGGCACAAACCTTGAGCGGGAGCGGCATATTTTACCATTTCTCGGCGTTCGTTGACCCAGATATCTGTGAAATTGTCGATCGGCCTTTCCCCTCGACCCACCTGCACCAGCAACCCCACCAGCAGCCGCATCATCCCGTACAGAAACCCGCTCGCCTGAACCTCAATATAGATAAGAGGCCCAGAACGGTGACACTCGGCCGCTTGTACGTCCACCCAGGAATGGGGGCGGGCTGATCCCGCGCGGTGGAAAGCAGCCAGGTGATGCCGCCCGATGAGCGGTGTCAAAGCTGTCTGAATCAAAGATGCATCCACAGGGGCGTGGTAGCAGTGCCAAGCAAAAGGACGCACAAACAAATTAGGAGTCGGATCTGTATAAAGGGTGTAGCGATAGCGCCGCCAACTGGCTGAGAACCGAGCGTGCCAGGTAGGTTCCACCTTTGCCGAAGCTCGAATTAAAATATCTTTTGCCAGTCGAGAGTTGAGAACGCTTGCCCAGCGGTGAGCCGGAATTGGGCCGTGGGCGTCAAAATGGGCTACTTGAGCAGCGGCGTGAACTCCCGCATCGGTTCTCCCAGCAGCGTGCAGCGTTACCGGGCGTTCCAGAACAGTCGATATTGCGGTTTCAATTTCTTCTTGTACTGTACGCTGGTTCGGCTGTCGCTGCCAACCGTGAAAGTTAGTGCCGAGGTATTGGATTACTAGAGCAACGCGCTGTATCGATTGGGGATTTTCGATTGGGGATTTTCGATTGTCAGTCATAAATCACAAATCTCCAACCCAAAATGGAATTAAACCAGTTCAACGATCGCCATTTCGGAATTGTCTCCTTGGCGGGGGACAGTTCGTACTACGCGGGTGTAGCCCCCGTTGCGCGAGCCGTACCGTTCTTGGGCTGCTTCAAACAAGGCGTGTACTAACTGTTTGTCGTAGATAAAGCCCATAGCTTGGCGGCGAGCGGCCAAGGAGCCATCTTTTGCCAGGGTAATCATTCTGTCCGCCTCTGGGCGCAGCGCTTTGGCGCGGGCGAGAGTGGTAGTAATTTTACCGTGGCGGATTAATTCGGTGGTCAGCGAGCGCAGCAGGGCGCGGCGCTGGTCAGCCGGTTTGTTGAGTTGGGGGACGCGACAGCGGTGACGCATAGCAGTTGGTAATTGGTAATTGGTAATTGGGCGCCGGGATAGTCCGCGAGTTTTGAGCGGTGATTTCTTTAACTGAAAAACTCACCTACTTAAAATTCAGAACTTTTTTACCCGTTACCCGTTGATTAACTTTTAGCTGATTTTTCCTGTGGCAAGGTAATGCCCAAGCGTTTTTGTAAAGCTTCAATCACTTCTTCGGCAGACTTCTGCCCGAAGTTCTTGATCTCGAGCAAGTCTTCTTGGGTATAATCCAATAAGTCTGCGACTGAGTTGATCTGAGCCCGCTTGAGACAGTTGTAAGCCCGGACGGACAACTGCAATTCTTCGATCGGAATTTGGCTAGTAGGATCGGCTTCACCTGGATACTCTGGTTTGAGAGAATCTTGGGTGATGTCTTTGAGAGGTGCAAATAAATCTACCAGGATGTTGGCAGATTGACTCAAAGCTTCTTGAGGAGTCACGCTACCATCAGTCCAGATTTCCATAATCAGCCGGTCTTTCTCGACCGTGCCGCCTACCCTAGCATCTTCAACGCTGTAGTTGACTCTACGAATCGGCATAAAGATGGCGTCTATTTGGAGGAAATCCAAAGCCGACCCATCATCGCGACTGCGGTCTACTGCTCGGTATCCGATGCCTTTTTCAATTCTGAATTCCATTTCCAGAACTGAGCCGGGCGAGAGAGTTGCAATGTACTGGGAGCGATCGATCAATTCCACCTCTGAGGGCAAATCGAATCTATCGGCCGTAACTGTGACAGGCCCCTCAATCCGCAACCTGCCGATTTGCGGCTGCTGAGAATGAGTTTTGAGGACCACCTCTTTCATGTTCAGGAGAATTTCTAGAACATCCTCACGTACCCCTTCGATCGTGGCAAACTCGTGATTGACGCCCGCGATTCGGACTGAAGTTACTGCCGTTCCTTCCAAATTTGACAGCAGAACTCGCCGAAGCGCATTCCCAACAGTTGTTCCTTGACCGCGATCGAGCGGTTCCAGGACAAATTTTCCGTACTGACTGCGGTCTTTGTCAGTGTTAGACTCTATACATTCAATTTGAAACTGCGCCACGGAGTGACCTCCCTTTTCCACTTTGGATTTTTGATTTTGGATTTTAGATTGCAGAGCATACCCCTGAACGGATTTCGGATTTTGGATGGACGGGGCAACAGTTAGAACCATTAGTTTTTGACTTTAAGCAGTTAGCCATTATCCAAAATCTAAAATCTAAAATCTCAAATCGTTTTAGACTCTACGCCGCTTGGGAGGGCGACAGCCGTTGTGAGGAATTGGGGTAACATCTCTAATCAGGGTAATTTCCAGTCCCGCCCCTTGCAGCGCCCGAATTGCAGTTTCTCGACCTGCTCCTGGCCCGCTCACCATTACTTCTATTTGGCGCATTCCTTGGTCGTTGGCTCTGCGGGCAGCACTTTCTGCTGCTGTTTGAGCTGCAAAGGGAGTGCCCTTCTTAGCTCCTTTAAAACCGCTGGAACCCGCTGATGCCCAGGATATTACTTCCCCGTTGAGGTCGGTAATAGTCACAATTGTGTTGTTAAAGGTAGACTGGATGTAGCCTACCCCATTGGGTACATTCCGTTTCTGCTTTTTTGCACCAGATTTCTTGCCTGTTTGTTGTCGCGCCATATTAGTCTCTTTAACGTTACTCTCAACTAATGTCCCGAAGCGCTAGGAGCCAGCAGCCCCCAGCGTATTTTTCCAAAAAAGATGTTACTTCTTGGAAGGTGCTTTTTTCTTGCCCGCAACTGTTCGGCGGACGCCGCGACGGGTTCTGGCGTTGGTACGGGTTCGCTGACCCCGCACCGGCAGACCCAAGCGGTGACGCCGACCGCGATAAGTCCCGATATCCATCAGGCGCTTGATGTTCATTGACTCCCAGCGCCGGAGGTCTCCTTCGATTTGGTAGGTGGTTTCTACATGAGTCCGCAGAGCAGTCACGTCGGCCTCTGTTAAATCCTTGACGCGAGTGTCAGGATTTACGCCTGTTGCAGCGATAATTTCTTGGGCCCGCGACAGGCCTATTCCGTAAATGTATGTCAGACCTATTTCGACGCGCTTATCGCGTGGAAGGTCTACCCCGGCAATCCGTGCCACACTTTTTGTCTCCCTAGTTTTCCTGTTTGGCTACAATGTTCAATTAGGATGCACCTGCGTGCAGTGCCCAATCTTCTTTTTTTCTAACCTTGGCGTTGTTTGTGTTTCGGGTTAGTGCATATCACCATCACTCGACCGCGACGGCGGATGACGCGACATTTCTCACAAATTTTTTTGACAGATGCTCGAACTTTCATCTTTCTTCCTGCCTGGAGAACCCCGCTCTAGCGGAGAACAGGCACGCTGGGACTGCCCGTAGAGCGGTGGGAGGAGAGGCTGGGCAAGGTGTAGACCTCTCCTCGATTAAATTGTATAAAGTGCGGGTTGTTTCATGAAGGAGCCCGCTTGCACCCACTCCCATTGCTGGGTAAAGTTCGCCTGCGCCAGAGTGTTGGCGAGCGATACTTTTACGGTGTAACAATGACTTAACCCGGTACACCGGTGGGTTGTTGACGCCCTTCTCGGCAACACTACAAACGTAGCATTATAGCATAAATTTGAAGCTTTTTACCAAATTCTCTCTAAATTAAACTTAGAATTAGTTTTTAGAAAGTTTTATCTAAGCCTATTTTTTCCGAAGGCGATAAGTAATCCTGCCTTTGGTCAAGTCGTAGGGGGTTAATTCGACTTTGACGCGATCGCCAGGCAGAATTTTGATGTAGTTGCGGCGGATCTTGCCGGAAATGTGAGCCAGCACGTTAAACCCATTATCTAGGTCAACGCGAAACATCGCATTGGGCAGGGATTCCGTCACTGTCCCTTCCATTTCAATTAAATCTTGCTTAGACAATTTGGTATTTACCTCAACTCTACATTTGATTAACTAGGAGTGTCCCGGCGTTGGCCTCAAAACCTATTTACTGGTACGAGTCAAACGGGAACGGGGGGCAATAATTAGGGCGACTCGATCGACTTCTTGACTCAACCAACCAATTGTTTTAGCTTTACTTGAGTAAAGTTGTGGCAATCAGTATCGAGTTCAATCCGGTCTCTAGCAACCCTCACAAAACCTGATAGCACAAAAAGCTCCTAGTTAACATATCTTAGCAAAAGCTTGTGAGTAACAAGCCGTATTGAGAGGGTTCAAGAGTCGATCGAGAGAGATTGTTGCAGTTGTGCGGTGACTAATTCCATCGGTTGATCGCCATCAACCGCAACTAACTGTTGGCGGCCGCTGTAAAAATCAATCAAAGGCTCAGTTTGCTCGCGATAAACTTGCAACCGGCGGCGGATCGTCTCCTCATTGTCATCCTGCCGGCCCCGCGAGAGCAGGCGAGACACCAAAATGTCGTCAGGCACGTCAAGATTAACAGCTTTGAGACCAAATTTCGGGTTCGATGTACTCCCCTCGGCACCGCTAAGCTCCTGCAGCAGTTTGTCTAAAAAAGTTGCCTGGGCAACAGTGCGGGGAAAGCCGTCGAGAATCCAGCCCGCATTCGCGTCCGGTTCATTCAAGCGTTCCTGCACGATATCCATCAGCAATTGGTCGGGAACCAACTCACCCCTGTCCATGTAAGCTTGCGCCTTTAAGCCCAAGGCCGTTTTCGCCACCACGCAGGCGCGCAGGATTTCGCCCGTAGAAATGTGGGGTATTTTCCAGAGAGCGCCTAATATCTGAGCCTGAGTTCCCTTTCCCGCCCCTGGAGGCCCCATGAAAATAAATTGCATTACGATTACTTCACCATTCCTTCATATCGCTGGGAGATGACGTAAGTTTGAATTTGCTTAGCAGTTTCGATCGCCACACCTACTAGAATCAGTAGGGAAGTTGCGCCAAAACCTCTAAAAGTTTGCACGCCGATCGCACTTTCGACAGCCGTTGGTACAATTGCCACCAGACCGAGAAATATCGCTCCCAAGAAAGTCAAACGGTTCAAAACCTTCTCCACATAATCGCTGGTTTTCTGACCCGGACGAATCCCAGGAATGCTGGCACCCATTTTCTTCAAGTTCTGAGACATATCTACGGGGTTGACAATCAACGAAGCGTAGAAATAGCTAAAGAACAGAATCAAAGTCAGATAGAATAGCGCGTAAGCCCAAGGCGTCGGCCCGTTCGGACTCAAAACGTTAGCCACTTGAACCAAAAACGGGTTATTGAGAGATTGAGCGAGGAAAGAAGGTACAATCAGCACCGAAGATGCAAAAATAATCGGCATTACCCCGCCTTGATTCAACCGTAGCGGTAGATAGCTGCGACTCTCCCGATAAACTTTGCGGCCGACTTGGCGGCGGGCCGAAATAATCGGAATGCGGCGAGTACCTTCCTGAACAAACACAATCCCGACAATCGTTACCAAAAACACCAGCAGCAGAACGACTACGCGGCCGACTACTTGAGTGTCCCCACTTTGAGCCAATTCAAAAGTTTGTCCCAAAGAGCGCGGCAATACCGACACAATATTGATAAAAATCAGCAGCGACGCTCCGTTCCCGATACCTCGTTCCGTCACCACTTCCGATATCCACATCACAAACATTGAGCCGGCTGTCAGAGCCAAAGCAGTTTGTGCTATGAATAAAGGCGCGGGAGCTTGAGCAAAAGGGCTGACCCAAATCGCAATGCCAACGCTTTGCAGAATTGCCCAGCCCAAAGAAACGTAGCGAGTAATTTGAGAAATCTTGCGCCGCCCTGCTTCCCCTTCATTTTTCTGCAAGTCTTCTAAACTTGGCAGAGCCGCAGTTAGAAGTTGCACAATAATTGAAGCATTAATGTAGGGCAAAATCCCCAGCGCAAAAATCCCCAAAGCTGACAACCCGCCTCCTGAGAACAAATCCAGAAAGCCAATTAAAGGGCTATTTTCGACGTTTTGGGCAAAGGCGACTCGATCGATGCCGGGGACTGGCAAGTGGACACCCAGGCGTACTAAAATCAGTAAGCCAATGGTTACGAGGATGCGGCCTCGCAAACCAGCAGCTTGAGCCATCTGCATGAACGTCTCTTGTGCAGTTGGCGCTTTCTCTCTACTAACGTCCATAGTTACGATTTTGGATTTTAGATTTGGGATTTTCGACTAAATCATTTTCTGATAGCAAGCTTGAGGATTTGAGATTTGGACAGACTCTCAAACCTCAAATCTTTACGCAACTAATTCGCAACTTCCGCCTGCAGCTTCAATTTTGGTGCGAGCACCTGCGGTAAAAGCCGAGGCGCGCACTTGCAAAGGTACATTCAGTTCACCATCTCCTAAGATTTTCAGCGGCCCGTCGTCTGTGGTGACAATTTTTGCTTGGATCAAAGAGGTGAGAGTAACTTCGGTGTTTGCTGGCAGCGATGCTAATTTACTTACATTAATGGTAGTGTACTCTTTCCGGTTCACTAGAGGGAAGCTTTTCAACTTGGGGAGACGGCGGTAGAGAGGATTTTGACCTCCTTCAAAACCTGGTCTAGTGCCGCTACCGGCTCTAGATTTTTGACCGCGCATCCCTTTGCCGGAGCTCGCGCCTTGACCGGCAGAAATACCTCTGCCCAAGCGTCGGGGGCGCTTTTGGGAGCCTGCTTTGGGTCGGGCGTCTTGCAATCTCATAGTTTTAGTAATTGGTAATTGGTATTTGGTATTTAGAGAGCGGGTACGCAGTAGTTTTGAGTGCGTGAGTTTTAAGTTGCGGATTTTTTTATTTTCACCGCAAGCACTTAACACTCAAAACTTACAGTTTCCCATTCTCGCGTGCCCTAACCGTAGAGATTTTCTACTGGAATTCCGCGCTCTTGAGCAACTTCGGACAAGGTGCGGAGGGTGGAGAGGGCATTGACTGCAGCTCGGGCGTTGTTTAAGGGATTTCCAGAACCTAGCTGTTTGGCTAAGATGTTGCGGACTCCTGCTAGTTCGAGAACAGTTCGCACTGCTCCCCCTGCAATTACCCCGGTTCCCGGAGCGGCCGGCCGCATCATCACTTTAGCTCCGCCGCCGTCACCGTTGATGGGGTGAGGGATGGAGTTAGATTTGGTGAGGGGGACTTCAATTAGGTGCTTTTTGCCGTCAGCGACGCCTTTTTTAACGGCACCGATTACGTCGCTAGCTTTGCCGACTCCTACTCCAACTTGACCGCGTTCGTTGCCGATAATGACTATGGCGCGGAAGCTGAGTTTTTTACCACCTTTGACTACTTTGGTAACGCGCCGAATCTGAACAACCCGTTCTTGCCATTCGGATTCTTTTTCGCGCCCTTTGTTGTTGCTGCTGCTTTTTTTCTTGTTGCGCTGTTCTTTTTGTTCTGCCATAGTTTTGTCCTGTGGGAATTAGTAATTGGTGAAAGGCGATCGGCAAGTGGTAATTGTTTGAGTAAAAAGTAAAAATAGAAGAAATCTGGATTTTGCCTTTTAACTTTCAACTTTTGACTTTTTACTTTTTAATTACTCATTACCCGCTACCCATTACCCCCTCTAGAAGTCTAACCCCGCTTCGCGAGCTGCTTCTGCGAGGGCTTTGACACGACCGTGATAGAGGTTGCCCCCCCTATCGAATACGACTTTGACTATGCCAGCGCTGGAACAGCGTTTGGCAATCAACTGACCGACTTGCACGCTCGCGGAGCAGTTGCCGCCAGAACTGAGAGTTGACTTCAATTCGGGATCGAGGGTTGACGCGGCGGCCAAAGTGTGCTGGGCGGTGTCGTCGATTACTTGAGCGTAGATGTGCTGCTCTGAACGAAATACCGCTAGTCTGGGGCGTTCGGAGGTGCCGAACACCTTGCGCCGCACGCGGCGGTGTCTGCGGTGAACTGATTCTTTGCGAGTAAGCTTCATGGTTACTTCTTACCTGTTTTGCCTGTTTTACCAGCTTTGCGCCGGACGACTTCGCCGCTGTAGCGAATGCCTTTTCCCTTGTAGACTTCAGGCGGACGCACTGCGCGGATGCGGGCTGCTGTATTGCCTACGAGTTCTTTGTCAATGCCAGAGACAATGACGTTGGTGTTGCCTTCAACTGCCATTGTGATGCCTTCTGGAGGGGGCATTTCAACGGGTTTGCTGTAACCGACGTTTAAAATCAGGTTCCGTCCTTGAACCTGTGCCCGATAACCTGTGCCGATAATTTCGAGACGCCGCTGAAAACCTTGGGATACACCTTCGACCATGTTGGCGACTAGGGTGCGGCACAAGCCGTGCAGTTGTCTGGCGACACGAGATTCGTCTCGGCGGGTAACGAGTAAAGTCTCGCCTTCAATTCCCATGAGGATTTCGGCTGGGATGACTCGGGAAAGTTCACCTTTAGGGCCTTTGACGGCTACTTTTTGACCGTCTAGGGTGACGGTGACTTTCGTGGGGATGCTAATCGGACGCTTGCCAATTCGCGACATAGTTTTTTGTCCTTTGTTTTTAGTTATTAGTCCTTGATTATTAGTGCTTAGTTATTAGTCCTTAGTGATTGATTTTTGAGTCGGTTGCCAACGACCAGTGACTAATGACTAATGACTAATGACTACCAAACATAACAAAGCACTTCACCGCCCAAACCTTGGCGTCGAGCTTCTCTATCCGTCATAATGCCGCTGGAGGTGGAAATAATGGCTATGCCAATTCCGCCTAACACTCTGGGCAATTCTTTACGGTTCGAGTAAACGCGCAGTCCTGGTTTGCTGACTCGCTTAAGTGCCGTGATAATGGGCTTGCGAGTTTTACCTTTGTACTTTAGAGAAAGCACTAAATGTCGCTTGACCCCTTCTGCTTCTGCTTCTTCAAATTCGCCGATGAAGCCTTCACTTTTGAGGACTTGGGCGATGCTGCGGGTCATTTTTGTAGCTGGAATTTGCGTTGTTTGGTGGCGCGCCATGCAAGAATTGCGAATGCGCGTCAACATATCTGCTATGGTATCGTTAGCTGCCATCTTTTGCTTCTTACTCTAGTGCTTAGTTGTCCCGGAACGGCATTCCCATTTCTTTAAGCAAGGCGCGTCCTTCTTCGTCGGTGTTTGCTGTGGTGATAATTGAAATGTCCATGCCTCGAATTTGATCGATGCGGTCATATTCTATTTCTGGAAAAATTAGCTGTTCTCTCAGACCCAAGCTGTAGTTGCCGCGCCCGTCGAAGCTTTTGGGGCTGATGCCGCGGAAGTCGCGGATTCGGGGGAGTGCGAGGTTGATCAGCCGATCGAGAAAATCGTACATCCGATCGCCGCGCAGCGTCACCATAACGCCGACGGGTACTCCTTTGCGGATTTTGAAGCCTGCAATCGCTTTTTTCGCCCGCGTCACCACTGGTTTTTGACCGGTGATGATGCCAATTTCGTTGATCGACGAATCCAGTGCCTTAGCGTTTTGAGATGCTTCTCCCAAACCGCGGTTCACTGTGACTTTGACGAGTTTGGGAACCTGATGGATATTAGTATATTTAAACTGATCCATCAGTGTGGGAACGATTTTTCCTTGATAAAGAACTTTGAGTTTGTCCGGCATAGTTTTTGTGTTTCGTTAACTGTCCCTGGGCTTGGTCAGGGAATTTGTCGATTGTCCGTCCCACCGATGTTAGCTGTTAGTTATGAGTTGAAAAGTCACTTGTCAGAAGGCGGACTAATGACCGATGACTGATAACAAATCACTATTGATCGATGATTTCTCCAGTTTTTTTGAGCTGTCGCAGTTTCCGACCGTCTTCGCTAAATGTATAGCAAACGCGGCTAGCTATTTTTTCTTTTTCGGAATAGTGCATGACATTTGAGCTGTGAATGGGAGCCTCAAATGTGAGTATTTTCCCGGACTCTCCCTCTTGCTGGGGCTTGACGTGCTTTGTTCTGATGTTTACACCTTTAACAATTACTTTGCTGACTTTAGGATATGTCTTTAAGATTTCTCCGACTTTTCCTTTCTCTTTGCCAGTAATTATTTGCACGGTGTCGCCCGCTTTGACGTGCATTCTGTAGCGCTGCGGCTCGCTAGTTGGTTTACCCTTTTTTCCGTACATTTTAAAGTACCTCCGGGGCTAAGGAAACGATTTTAGTAAAGTTTTTGTCGCGCAATTCGCGGGCTACGGGACCGAAGACGCGAGTGCCTTTGGGGTTGCCGTCTACGTTGATAATAACGGCGGCGTTATCGTCAAAACGAATGCTCATGCCACTGTCGCGGCGCAGACCTTTGCGGGTTCTGACAATGACAGCCCGAACGACATCTGATTTTTTGACTGCCATATTGGGGATGGCGTCTTTGACGACGGCAATGATGACATCGCCGACTCCGCCGTAGCGACGGTTGCCGCCTCCCAATACGCGGATGCACATCAGTTTGCGGGCTCCGCTATTGTCGGCGACATTGAGGTATGTCTGGGGTTGAATCATGGTGATTGTTGACTGTTAACTGTTGACTGTTAACTGTTGACTGTTAACTGTTGACTGTTGACGACTAATTGATTAATCAAGTACCGATCGGGCGAGCGCGAGATCGCAATTAACTGTTAACCGTTTTTTGTCCCGAAAATCTCAGCAACCGTCCAACGTTTGGTTTTGCTCAGTGGGCGAGTTTCAGTGATGCGGACGCGATCTCCGGATTTGCACTGATTTTCTTCGTCATGAGCTTTGTAGCGCTTGGTGCGGACTACGATTTTGCCGTATTTGGTGTGGGAGGAGCGGTTTTCGATTGCTACCACGACGGTTTTATCCATCTTGTCGCTGACTACTACGCCAACTCGTTCTTTAATTGCCATAGCTACCTATTTTTGTTGTGCAATTGACTTGTTTTTAGCTACTGTGCGAGCCGAGGCTAGGTTGCTGCTCACTCTTGGCTGACTTCTGGGCTGAGAGCCGAACCTGCGGCTTCTTGAGCTGCGGCTGATTTTTCTGCAGCTTCTTTCTCAGCAACGATTTGGCGCTCGCGTTCAACTGTCATCAATTGAGCTAGCCGATGTTTGGCGTGCTTAAACAGGTGAGGCTTTTCCATGCGGCCGGTAGCTTGCTGGAGCCGCAATTCCATTAGTTGGCGCTTGACGGCTAAAATTTGCTCTGCTACTGCAGCATCGCTTAATTCTCTAGCTTCTTTAATCTTGGTCAAAGACATAATTGTGTGCTTTCTCGTTAGCGAGCGGTATGACAGAAGACATAATTGTCTCTTAGGCTGAAGGTCGAAGGAAAGAAAAGTTATGAAAGCCAGATTTTAAAATGCTGTAGCCGTTTAAAATGCTGATTAATACAGACCTAATTCTACCTTCGCTCTTCGCTATGACTGGCCTTCTTCGCGAGTGATGAACTTGGTTTTAATTGGTAACTTGAAAGATGCCAAACGCATTGCTTCGCGGGCAGTTTCTTCACTTACGCCGCCAATTTCAAACATTACCCGGCCCGGTTTGACCACGGCCACCCAAAACTCTGGTGAGCCTTTACCAGAACCCATCCGGGTTTCTGCTGCGCGCTCGGTGACTGGTTTGTCGGGAAAAATGCGAATCCAAATTTTGCCACCCCGGCGGATATAGCGGGTCATGGCGCGGCGTCCGGCTTCTATTTGGCGGGAAGTAATCCAGGCGGGTTCGACGGCTTGGAGCGCGAAGTCGCCAAAGCTAACTGTATTGCCGCGGGTGGCAATACCGCTCATTCGCCCGCGCTGTTGTTTGCGGAATTTCGTTCTTTTAGGGCTTAACATGGCTTTGGGAGTTGGGTAATTGGTAATTGGTAATTGGTAATTGGTGATTGCTAATTGCTAATTGGTTTGGAACAACTCACACTTAACAAATGACAACTAACAGTTAACAATTAGCTAGCCTTCGTTCGATCGATCTTCAAAGTTCTGGCGGCGGCGCTTTTGTTTGGTGCGGGGCACTGCTGCATTTGGTGCAGCCTCTTGTTCCTGTCCGGGAATAATTTCGCCTTTGAAAACCCAAACTTTAATGCCCAGAATACCGTAGATGGTTTGAGCAGTGCAGTAGGAGTAGTCGATGTCTGCCCGCAGCGTGTGCAAGGGGACTCTTCCTTCCCGGGTCCATTCCGTACGGGCAATTTCTGCACCGTTGAGGCGTCCGCTGACTTGAATTTTGATGCCTTGGATGCCGACTTTTTGGGCGCGGGTGATCGCTTGGCGGACGACTCGGCGGAAAGATACGCGCCGTTCTAGTTGCTGAGCGATGTATTCCGCGATCAGTGTGGCATCGGCGTCTACTCGCTGGACTTCGACGACGTTGATGCGGATTTGGCGGTTGCTACCCAGTTGCTGCTGCAAACCGACGCGCAAAGTTTCGATCCCTGCTCCGCCGCGGCCTACGACAACGCCTGGTCTGGCGGTGAACACTTCTAGGTCGATTTGATCGGCTTTCCGCTCAATTTTGACCGATGAAATGCCAGCATTGCTGAGGGTTTTACGAACGTACTTGCGAATTTTATAGTCTTCTTGCAAGAGTTCTGGATAGTTTTTGGGATCGGCAAACCAGCGAGAGCGGTGCTCTTGGGTAATGCCGAGACGAAAACCAATTGGATGTATTTTTTGGCCCATAATAGTTGATGAGTTAATTGGTAATTGGTAATTGGTAATTGGTAATTGGTAATTGGTGATTACCCATTTTTTCAACTTTAAGCTGTTTATTACCTATTACGTTTTTCCCTGGTTTAGTTTTCTACGAGCGGAGCTACTACTACGGTAATGTGACAGGTTGGCTTGCGAATTTGGTAGGCGCGACCTTGAGCGCGGGGTCTAAAGCGTTTGAGGACTGGGCCTTGGTCTGCGTAAGCTTGAGAAACTACCAGCTTGGATTTATCCAATCCTGCGTTGTGTTCGGCGTTGGCTACTGCCGATCGCAAAACTTTGACGATTGGTTCGCAGGCGCGGTAGGGCATGAATTCGAGTAAAATCAGCGCTTCTTGGTAGCTTTTGCCGCGAATTTGGTCGAGGACTCGGCGCACTTTGAAGGGGGATGTCCGGATGTAACGGGCGATCGCCTTAATTTCGGATGTGGTATCTATAACCATTTCGATTTGGGTAATTGGTAATTGGTAATTGGGAAAAAGGTAATTGGTAATTGGGAAAAAGTTGGTCCGATTACCTATTACCTGTCACCTAATTCGGCTATCTTTTTGCCTTTTTATCACCACTTTTCGCGTGACCTCTAAAGGTGCGAGTGGGGGAAAATTCTCCGAGTTTGTGACCTACCATTTGGTCGGTGAGGTAGACGGGTACGTGCTGTCTGCCGTTGTGAACGGCGATCGTGTGACCTACCATTTGAGGCAGAATTGTGGAAGATCGCGACCAAGTTTTAATTACTTGTTTTTGGCCGGCGGCGTTGAGTTTTTCGATTTTTGTCATCAGAGCATCTGCGACAAAGGGGCCTTTTTTTAGCGATCGAGACATGATTTTTTTAGTAATTCAGGAGTCATTAGGCATGATTCAGCAGTCATTGGTCATCAGTCCTCAGTCATTAGTTAGCAGTTAATAACTAAGCACTGAAGACTGCTGACTGATAACTAGCTTTGTCTACCGCCCTTACCGCGCTTGGAAGATTTGCGGCGGCGGCGGACGATTAAAGCGTCGCTGCGCTTGTTTTTGCGTCGAGTTTTTGCACCCAATGCTGGTTTACCCCATGGAGTGACAGGCCCGGGACGTCCGATGGGAGCTCTGCCTTCGCCACCGCCGTGCGGGTGGTCTACCGGGTTCATGACACTACCGCGAACGGTGGGTCTACGACCTTTCCAGCGGGTGCGACCTGCTTTGCCGAGGCTGATGTTTCTGGCGTCTGTGTTGCCGACTTGACCGATAGTGGCATAGCAGTCGGCGCGGACTTTGCGCTGTTCGCCCGATGGCAGTTTCAGGGTAACGTAGCTACCTTCTTTTGCCATTAGCTGAGCGCTGGAGCCGGCGGAGCGAACGATTTGTCCGCCTTTTCCAGGTACTAGCTCGACGTTGTGGATGCTGGTACCGAGGGGAATGTTCTTCAGGGGGAGGGCGTTACCGATCTCGATCGGCGCGTCTGGGCCTGAGACAATTACTGTACCGACGTTTAAGTTGAGCGGGTGCAGGATGTACCGTTTTTCGCCGTCTTTGTAGAACAGGAGGGCGATGCGGGCGTTGCGATTGGGGTCGTATTCGATCGCCTTGACGGTAGCTGGAATGCTGTGTTTGTCGCGGCGGAAGTCGATGTCTCTATAAAGCCGTTTGTGACCGCCTCCCCGGTGGCGACAGGTAATGACGCCTCGGTTGTTGCGGCCTTGTTTGGTGTGCTTATTACTGGTTAGAGACTTTTCTGGTTCGGATTTGGTAATTTCAGCAAAGTCCGAGACGGTTTGTTCTCGGGTGCTGGAGGTATAAGGTCGGTAAGAACGGATGCCCATAATCGATTTTAGATTTTAGATTTTAGATTTGGGATGCAAGGACTTGGCGGTTTTGGATTTTAGATTTGGGATTATCAGTTAACTTGGTAACTTTCTGGGTTTGGTATTTTCACCAGTTAACCGCAATCTAAAATCTAAAATCTAAAATCCAAAATTGGCTAAACTTCTGGGAATAGGAGTTTGCGGATCGAGTCTCCGTCGGTCAGAGTTACGGTTGCTCGCTTGTAACAAGGTTTAAATCCGACGAATTTGCCAACTCGACGCTTTTTGCGCGGCGGGTTTTGGGTGTTGACGCCGATGACTTTGACCTTAAATAGTTCTTCGATTGCAGCTTTGATTTGAGGCTTGGTCGCTTTGGGGGCTACGTCGAATGTGAATTGATTTAATTCCATCATTCGGGTAGCTTTCTCGGTGAGAATCGGACGCTGGATCAAATCTGCGTAGTCGCGGGGGTCGATTTTACTCACCGTAAATCTCCTGAATTTTAGCTATGGCTGTAGATGTGACGATAATTTTGTCAGCCGCGAGAACGTCGTAAACATTCAGGGAGGTTGCCAAGATGACGTTTACTAATTCGATGTTGCGTCCTGATAAGTAGACGTTTGGTTGCGGTTCTGGCAAGATTAACAGAACTTTTGTATCGGGTTCAATACCCCAGCGGGCGATCGCACCCAGCAATTCTTTGCTTTTCGGTTTCGGAAATTGCTCTGCAAATTCTTCAACCACAATGATGTCTTCGGTGCGACTTTGGAATGCTGTCCGCAAAGCGAGACGGCGTTCCTTTTTGTTCATTTTGACTTCAAAGTCTCTCGGTTTTGGTCCGAAGATGACACCGCCGCCCCGCCACAGCGGAGAACGGATAGAACCTGCTCTGGCTCGACCCGTGCCTTTTTGACGCCAGGGTTTGCGACCGCCGCCTCTGACTTCCGAGCGAGTTTTGGTGCAAGCATTTCCTTGACGAGCGTTATTCAGTTGCCGCGTCAATGCTCTGTGAACGATGTGAGACGCATTTTCTTCTTTGGCTACGCGCAGTTCTAAAGTTGTTTCCCCAACTTCTTCGCCTTGCCAATTTCGGACTACACAATTAACCATATCTTTTGTCCTTTGTCTGTTGTTAGTTGTCTGTTGTTAGTTGTCTGTTGTCTGTTGTCTGTCGTCTGTTGTCTGTTCTCAGGTCTTAGTTTTCAGCTCTTAGTTTTCAGCTTTTAGTTCTTAGTTATTGCTTGCTACTAACGGCCAACCACTATCTACTGACTGCTGACTACTGACTACTTACTACTGACTAACGTCCTACTTTTTTCTCAGGCACAACATTGACTAAGGCGCCAGCTTTGCCGGGAACTGCTCCCTTAATTAGCAGTAAATTCTGCTCTGTATCCACCCGGACAATTGTTAGTTTGCGGACGGTGACTTGAACGTTGCCCATACGTCCTGCCATTCTTTTCCCAGGATAAACGCGACCAGGAGTAGTTCCAGGCCCGATCGATCCAGGCTCGCGGTGGTTCTTGGAACCGTGAGACATGGGGCCTCGTTTAAAGTTGTGGCGCTTTTGAAAACCTGCAAAACCTTTACCGATGCTGGTACCGATGACATCTACTATTTGTCCCGGTGTAAAAGTATCTGCTTTTAGTTGTTGACCTAATTCAAATGAACTGGTGTCTTCCAATCGGTATTCCTGCAAGTGGCGCAGTGGATTCGCCCCCGACTTGGCAAGGTGTCCTAGTTCTGGCTTGTTGAGAGCCTTTGGTTTGACTTCGTTGTATCCAACTTGAACGGCACCGTAGCCGTCAGTTTGTTTTGTTTTGATTTGAGTTACTGTACAAGGCCCTGCTTGTATGACGGTGACGGGGATGGCTCTCCCTTCGGCGTCAAACACTTGAGTCATGCCTAGTTTAGTGCCAAGAATGCCTACAGACACGGATTTTCTTCCTTTTATTTACGCAAGAGGTTTCGGATTGCGAAAGTTACGTCAATCCGCTTGCTCTTGTGCAGAAACATTTATTTCAGTGTTCCTGCAATTAACTGTTATCAACCAACAGCCTTCCTCGGTGTTTAAAATTTGAGTTTTAAATTTGGGAGCGAGCTTGTGGAAGTCTTGCAAGGGTTGAGATTCGCGGCTTTTTACCGACTCTATCTCCGAGTTTTGTCTCGGTCTTGCTTGTTTGTGCCAGGACTTGAGCAGCAAACCACTCAGTATCCTTTACGGCGACAATTCACAATAGTACATGAAGTGTTTGCCGTTTGTCAAGGGCGCGATGAGAATTTTTCGCCTCAACTTTAGGATTTATAATATTTCCAGCTCGCAAGCAGCGATCAACCAAATTTTGATACAGCAGGAAACACAAATTTATGGGACTGATTACGACGGGATCTGATCTGATTCGGGATTTGGAAAAGTCGGGGTCGCTGGCCCTGTACGTTCCTTTAGAGGGAGGATTTGAGGGGCGCTACCTCCGCCGGCTGAGGGCAGCGGGCTACGGTGGGTACACGATTTCGGCGCGGGGTTTGGGCGATTTGGCGATGTATTTAACGGGGGTTCACGGGGTACGACCGCCGCATTTGGGCAAGAAAACTACTGGCAACGAAGGGGCGGTTGGTTATACATACTACGTGCCGCCGATGTTGAAAACTCAATTAGACAATTTGCCACCGAAAGCAAAAGGATTGGTGCTGTGGATTATTGAAGGGCAAATTTTGTCGAGTCAGGAGATTGAGTATTTGACTGTTTTGCCGACGTTAGAACCACGAGTTAAAATAGCAGTGGAGATGGGGGGCGATCGAGCTTTTAGCTGGAAGCCACTTAAAGACGCTTTAGTTGCAGCTTAAATTCCGCTATTTGCGATCGCAAATCAACTAAAAAAACGCAGCGAGCAACTAAAGCTCAACAGCTTCTGCTCGCTGGTTTTGATATTTTTGGGAAAAACTTAATTAACAGGAAAAATCTTATGCTTCAGAACCGCGATTATACCATAATCATTGACAAAAGCGGTAGTATGTACACGAAAGACCAGATGGGCGGTAAAAGTCGGTGGGCGCTCATGCAAGAATCGACGATCGCATTGGCCAATAAATGCGAAGAACTTGATCCTGATGGCATAACAGTTTATGTGTTTTCCGGTCGCTTCAAGCGCTATGACAACGTAACATCAGCTAAAGTCGTGCAAATTTTCCAAGAAAACGAACCTTCGGGAACTACGAATTTAGCTGCTGTTCTGCAAGACGCTCTGAACAGTTATTTTCAGCGCAAAGCATCCGGTAAGACCAAGCAAAATGGAGAAACAATATTAGTGGTGACGGACGGGGAACCGGACGATCGCAAAGAAGTGATGAAAACTATTATAGAGGCTTCGCGGAAGCTCGATCGAGATGAAGAGTTGGCGATTTCTTTCATTCAAGTAGGAAATGCGCCGGAAGCGACTAAGTTTCTCAAGATATTGGATGACGAACTGCAAAGCGCCGGGGCTAAATTCGATATCGTTGATACTGTCACGATGGATGATATTGAAGGAATGACCCTGACAGAGGTATTGCTCAATGCAATAACTGATTAAGGAGGCGGGCGAAGTTTCCGTGATTATATTGGGGCCAGTTAGCCCAGCAGCATTTTTTAGGGGGTTTAAGTTATGGAATCGATCGAGCGCCTGTTAGGTGAACTTAAGGCAGAGTATCAAGCATCTCAAAAAATTGCTGAGTTGAAAAGTCAGGCGCCGGCGCCTGCACAAGCGCCGTCAAATGCAACATTTAAAACATCAGATATAAATTTGTATGCTAGTCCTTTGGATAAGGATTTAGCTCAAATTAAGGCTGAGTACGAATCGCAAAATAAAGCTCAGGAAGTCGCTTCACTGCAACCGCTTAAGGCTGAGCACGAAACGCAAAATAAAGCTCAGGAAGTCGCTTCACTGCAACCGCAACCCGCAGAAAAAGTCGCGGAACCACAGTTGGACGTACAAACGCACAGACAGAAAGTTAGGCAAGCTCAGGTTTGGCTGAAAAAGTTGGATAAGAATTCCGATGAGGGATATTGGTTCGATCAGTTTGCTTTTAAGTATTCTTCGAGGATAGATGCGGCGATCGACTATTTGCAAGCGGTGAATGAGTTTGATTGATTGAACTACACGATATTCACAATTGGTAAGGCCGTTTTTTTGTTAATTGCCATCTCTATTTTTTGTAAGGACACGGCAGTGCTGTGTCTTTACAAAGCGTAAAATAAATATCATTTGTATCACGCGGGATTTAGGAGACGGCAGTGCCGTCTCCCTACAAATGGCCAGCAAATAAATATCATTTATAGGAACACAGCACAGTTATTTCCTGTGGCTGCGACAACCAGGGGGAGGATTCCTCCTATACTAAATTTTTGGCCACAGACGTAGGATTCAACAAAAACAAAGCCGCTTTTTTTGCTGTATCTTCAGATAGCTGAATTTGTTTTAACTCAACAATACCTTCACTGATAAAAGTATCTCTCAAAGCAGCTTTTTCTCCACTGTTAAAACTCGTTTCGTAAAACACTTCTCGAATTCCAGCGGCAATGACTAATTTCAAACAATAGATGCAGGGTTCTAAGGTGACGTAAATACTAGCCCCAGCAGTAGATATACCGTGTTTGGCAGCTTTGGCGATCGCATTGGCTTCAGCATGAACCGCCCTTGATGGCAAAGTTTTACTGGCGTCGCAACTACTCAAACCAGGATAGCAGAAGCCTTGAGCAGTACAGTGTGCCGAACCTGACGGCGAACCGTTGTAACCCGTTGCTAAAACTTGCCTGTTTTTAGTTATCACCGCGCCTACAGGAAAAGCCAGACAAGTCGATCGAGTAGCAGCCAATTTTGCTAACATTAAGAAGTATTCGTCCCAACTTGGTCTTTCTTCTTCTAGATTCATTTTCTATCCTGAATGTATTGGTTGCTGGTTTTCAGACACTCGGCCGCCTTTTGCAATTCTATTCCCAAATAACCAATATGCTCGCCTTTGATAGCCGGGGAAGCCGCACAAATTTCTCGCACTAACTTGAGAGGGTTTTTTCCAGAATAACAAGTGACAACTTCGCCGCTGCCCGGGGTGGTTTGCGTGACTACTATCTGATTGTCCGCTACTTCAACTAAAAAATTGCCCGCTGCATCGAAAAAGTCTCGATCTTCGCAGATTTTAGCATATTGGGTTTGAATTAGTCGATCGGCATTTTCAAAGGTATCGTCATACAAGTGAGCCGATTGACTCAGAGTTACCAACGGGCCCATCGTCAAATTATAATCGGAACGCCTCGCAATTTCATCTCGAATGTGCTGCTGCAAAGCCCGCAAACCCATTGCATTGGCCGGCCAAGCCGCAAACATATCGTTACTGCGGAGAGTTGCAGTTAGCGATATTTCACCATCCACCACTCGCACCCAAATATGATTTAAACAAGGACTGCCGCTGTGCTGGTGGTCTGAGGAACCGTCAGACCTTCTGTTAATATTTCCCCCGGCATCCCACAAACTAATTACAGCACTTGCCGCGTCAATTTCTTTAATTAGTTTGGCAATAACTTCTTCAATTTGATCGCGTCCAAACCACGACCTCATCCGCTGTGCGTAGGTATATTTAATGCCTTCGCTATACGGGGCATCTTCGAGCATTTGCGGTTTGTACTGTTCGAGGAAATCGCGGTCGATTGGTAAGTAATTCGGTTCTGGAAAATAGAACTCCGCAGGTTCATCTGTAATCACTGCCATTAAGTCGATTAATTCTTGCCACTGTCCGTCGTAACCAGTCGGCCGTAAGGTGCCGGTGGTCTTAATTCGGTGGATGATTTTTACCCAAGTTTCGGCGATAGTTTTGCCTTCGATTCTGTGTCCGTATTTCTGGCCGGGGAGTACAGTCGGGACGATTTCAACTAATGGAAAAGTTACGGTTTCTCCCCAAGGTTCAACCACTGCTTTTTCTGAAAAATACTTGACAAAAATCACTGTTTCTGCTATATTTATGGCTTCTTTCCATTCGATTGAATGACGCAATAGTTCTAAGGCTTCTGCTGCTATTTCAATATCAATGTAGCCAAATATTGAAGATTTAATTAACCAGCAATCTCTACCAGTATCGCTTTTGCCGGCTTCAAAGCCGTTGCGAAAAAAGTCGATCAAGCACGCTGCGGCACCGGAGTTGCGGTCTTCTTTGGTAGCGTTGAGAATTACTAAAAAGCGGACGTGGGGATTGCACAGCAAGTTTCTAATTAAGAAGTTGATGCCGCGAGTAGGAGAGTACAGTTGTCCGATGACAGCAAATTCGTTGGGTTGTAATTTTTTGCCGATCGCACTTTTTACTGTCCAGCCGGTGACAATGGCTGTTTGCCCCGTTCCGTTAGAGTCGATAGGAGCGTTACCACTCCTACCTCTCCTTCAGAGCCGGACGTGAGACTTTCACCTCATCCGGCTCC
>NZ_JAUBTQ010000049.1:0-57792 GCF_036702515.1 Microcoleus sp. BROC3 | reverse complement strand
AAAACCATATTGGTGCTATTTGGTATTTTATCCATCATTACAACTATGTTTTGAGCCAATAAATATCTAATCACTACCTATTTATCACTACCCTGCAAATTAATGGGGATTCAATCTGGATTCAGATGGAGACGGCAAATCCCGTCCGTAAATGCGGCGGTTGCTGGATGGAGATTTGCTACTATCGATACAAAGTCTCACTGTTAATAACACGTAAGCAAGCCAAACGTCCCCCATCTCACCTAAAGAACCTTCAGTAATGTTATTCAGTATTATAAACACCAAGTAAATAATCGGTATTCCAGATTCAGATAGCGGGCTGCGATTCAGTTGTCGCACTGCCAAAATTAGATTAGTAAACAGTGAAGCTAACATTAATAAAAGTCCCAGATAGCCGTAAGATAGCAATACTGATATAGCACCGTTGTGAGCAGTTTTTGGTTGAAATCCATTGGCCGTATATATGAAATAAGCTGGAGTTTTCTCCCCAATTTCGTCTTGCTTAAAAAAGCCCTCAAATCCATAGCCAAACCAAGGGCGCTGATTCGCCGCCTCGATCAATTGCGGCCAAAACTCTGTCCGCCCTGTCAAGGTCAAATCTTTCCCCAATCCCCCGACAACAATAGACTCTAAGTTGTCTATGATATAAACGCTGGTAATAATACCGAAGACCGTAAAGCCGACAATACAAGTAAAAGCCCATTGAAACTTTAACCTACTCAAGAAACTTAAAGATGACACTACAGCTATGAGCATCAAACTATTAACTAGAGAACCCCCCGAGCTACTAGCTCTCACCAAATAAAAGGAAAACAACATGAACCCCAGAGCTATCAAGCGTTCTTTCTGAGTTTTAGCACTTTGGGAATAGTGCAGATACCAAAGTGCTGTACTCACAACCATGAGGCTGCCGAAAGCATTTTTATGGCTGGTAATTCCTGCAAATTCTTTGCCCACATTCGGGTACCGCAAAACGCTAACTATGGCGAGAGAGGTATAGCCCCACCTCAGTATTCCAGATAATTCGGGCCACTCATATCGCGCACCCACATAAAAACTAAAAATTGTAAAACCTGTAAATGCTATCCCGCCTTTCAGCGTGATATCGGGAACTAGCGACCACAGCGTCGATGTTATTGGCAGCAAACAATACACCGAAAAGCCAGGATTTCTCAAAACCAAAAATGATAAGGCTTCGACAAATTGATTTTTGAAAAAACTAATAAATCTCCCTGACAACACCAATATTACCCAGGGATAAAAAACCCAGGGAAGTTGAGAAACATTACTGCCATCGGTAGAAGCCAGATTGACAAAATGTAGGTAGTTCAACGGAGGTAGATTGACATGGGGAGATACGAATATGTAACAAACAGCAAACCATTTTTCCCAGAGCAAACCTAATTTTTTTTTAGCAGCTAACTGAAAAATCAAGATCGTGCTAATCAGTGCCACAGAGGCCAATAAAGCCAGCAATAAATTATTGCCGGAAATTAGCTCCCTAATCATTCTGGCCATAAAATTCTACCCTTTGTAAGAAAAATATTAGTTGAGCAGCCGGCTACCTCCACCAAATTAACAAGAAACTGAGGCTGTTGTCGCTCGATCGCCGTGGCGCGGGCTGCGTTGCATCTAAATTGTCTGTTCCTGTTGCTGTCCCCCGTCCGAGTCCCCTCGTCCGAGTGTCGGAGGGCAGGAGAATTCAACGATATTGATTGAAATATGCGGAGTTAGATACGCAAAAGCAAAGAAGCTAAAAGGCATCCGGCAGCATCCTGGTTTTTTTCCAAGCTGAGTCCGGGAAGGAAAATCTAGATGCTTCACCGGGCACTGACAATTATTGCTGATTTTTCCTTGTAGCTGCGATCGAGAGGGCATTTGAATTGTGACGGATTAAACTAATGAATGAACCCAAAAGAAAATACCTAGCCTGTGGTTAACGCCGATTTTCCTAAACAAATCACCGCGCCAGTCTTGAGTTTTACGTTGTGCGCGATCGCCGCCAACGGTATTATTGCGGCCAGATTTCCCCTCGCTGCGGCGGCACAAGTGCGATTGCGGCCCGAAACAGCCATTGCACAATCTGGCGGCGTTCGACGATCGCCCGAAAGCTACAAACTCGGCGGTGGCGATCGCATTCTAGTAGAAATACTCGAAGTACCCGATCTCACCCGCAACTACGAAGTCCTTTCCGACGGTTCAGTTAACCTGCCGCTGATCGGCCTGGTCTCCCTCCGCGGCCGCACCTTAGTAGAAGCCACAACTATCATCCGCAACGCCTACCGCCGCGTCCTCAAAGACCCCATAGTCACAGTCAGCCTCGTCGCCGCCCGCCCCCTTAACGTGGGCGTCATCGGAGAAGTTACCAGGCCAGGAAACTTCACCATTACCCTAACTCCTGGCCCGGGAGTCGCGCCGAGTGTCCAGTACCCCACCGTCACCCAAGCGATCAGACTCGCAGAAGGCGTCACGGGTGTCGCCGACATCCGCAACATCCGCGTCCGCCGTCCCCAACCAGACGGGCCCGATCAAGTGCTCAACGTCAACCTGTGGAAATTCTTGCAAGAAGGAGACATCTCTCAAGACATCATTTTGCAAGACAGAGACACAATCGTGATTCCCACAGTCGCCAACTTCAACCAAGCAGAAGCTCGCCAATTTGCGACAGCCAACTTTTCGCCGCCGCCAGAAAAACCTCGATCGATCTCCATCGTCGGTCAAGTCACCCGCCCGGGGGCTTACGTCGTCATCGGCGGCAACACCACAAGCGACACCAGTCGCCAAGGCTTCCCCACCGTCATCCGGGCTATTCAGCTCGCCGGCGGCATCACCTCCGATGCCGACATCCGGCAAATCCAAGTGCGCCGCGTCACCAGAAGAGGCGAACAAATTATCCCTGTCAACCTGTGGCAGTTCCTAGAGTCCGGCGACGGAGCCCAAGATACCATCCTCCAGGAGGGAGACACGATCGTCGTTCCCAAAGCCACGCTCGTCAACCCTGCTGAAGCTGGCGTGCTGGCTAACACTAACTTTGCTCCCCCCGGCATTAACGTTTTTATAGTAGGAGAAGTCACCACAAGCCTCGATCCGCTGAGCCTCCCAGCTAATGCCACGCTGAACCAAGCTTTAATTTCCCGAGGATTTTTTGGCTACGGTAATAACAGAGCTAGAAGGAATCAAGTTGAGCTAGTCCGCCTCAACAACGACGGTACAGCTACTAAACGGACGATCGAAGTTGATTTAACTCAAGGAATTAACGAAGAACTCAATCCTCAACTTCGCAACAACGACATGATTATCGTATCCCGCAGCGGTCTCACCAAATTAGTAGACCGCATGAACACTGTAATCGGACCTGTCGGGCCAGCTACCGGAGTGTTAAATTTTATAAGCATTCTCCGATCTTTATTCAGGTAAGAATGCTGCTGCTGAGGTGGATAGTTCCTAGCAAAGGCTAAAATAAACTAAACAATAGGATTTCCCAGTCGCGGCGCGGCAGCTTCAAAAATATCAACCTCAAAAATATCAACCTCAAGAATACCCAGGCTGAATATGGATAGCAGACAAGATTACCAACCCTTCACACCCAAATCAAATGGCAAACTCCCGGACTTTTCGGCTCAGAAATACCGAGATCACTTCGTCGAGGATACAGAGGAAGAAAAGCTAGACTTGTCCTGGCTCTTAGGCGTCCTGCGCCGCCGTATCTTGGTCATGGCAGCAGCCACCATTGCTTTGAGCGCCCTCGCAGGAACAGCGATCGTCATCACGTCTAAACAGATTACGATCGAGTATGAAGGCTCCTTTTCTCTGTTAGTAGAACCAGCCACCGCTGAAGGTTTGCTATCCAAACAATTAGACAACACCGTCGCTGCCGACTTAGCAAAAATTAATATAGAAGGAATTAGCTTAGTAGACTACGAAACCCAAATTAGGATTTTGCGCAGCCCCAAAATGATGCAGCCCGTTCTTCAGGAATTGCGCGCTACGAATCCCAAATTGACCTACAGCGAACTGATGTCAAAACTGTCGATCAACCGCATCAGCTACACCAAAGATGGCAAACAGCAAGGCACAAAAATTTTAGAAGTTCACTACAAGGATTCAGACAAAGAAAAAATTTACCGCGTCTTGGATAAAGTTTCTAAAGCTTATTTAGAGTACAGCTTGCAGCAGCGACTGACGGGCATTAATCAAGGCATTAAATTTATAGATATGGAAATGCCAAAGCTTCGAGAAAGAGTCGAAGTTTTGCAACTGCAAGTCCAAAAACTGCGCCAGCAGAGCAACTTGTTTGACCCCCAGTTAGAGGGAAAATCTCTTTCAGAACAAGTGCAAAGCATTCGGGGTCAGCAAGTAGGAATCCAAGTACAGCTAAAAGGAATGCGCAACCTCTACCAAAACTATGAAAAATTACTCAGGGAAAATAATCCCCAGGGGCTGCTGATGACCCAAGGACAAGCTTACGCTGGACTGTTAGGTCAAATCCAGAAAATAGACTCGGATTTGTCAATGAAATTAGCTCAGTACAGAGAAGACAGTTTGCCAGTTTTAGCACTGCGAAAAAGTCGGGAAGAACTGATTTTAACCGCCACTCAACAAGCAAAAGAAGTGGTGATGGGAAATTTGGAGACACAAATTAAAGAATTGGAAGCGCGCGATCGCGAAATGACTGATTTGCAAAAGGATCTCAACCAAAAAATTAGAACTTTTTCAGTTACAACCCGACAATACGACAATTTACAGCGGGAACTGCAAGTAGTTACTAAGAGTTTTTCGGACTTCTTGGCAAAACGAGAAGCCTTGCGGATCGATGCAGCTCAGCAGCAAATCCCCTGGGTGCTGATCAATCCTCCAGAAATTCCGCTAGACAAATTCGGCCGGCCGATAACCGCTACCGTCAAACAAACCAAAAAACAGTTAGCGCTGGCAGTAATTTTAAGCGGTCTGCTGGGCATAGCAATCGGCTTGCTCGTAGAGGTACTAAATACTGTTTTCCACACTCCAGAATCACTGAGAATGGCCACAAGATTGCCGATACTCGGGGTGATTCCGTTTACCAAAAAAGTCAAGCGCAGAAGGGCACCCAGACAGAGGCAACTAACATCGGCTCGCTCAAAATCGAAAGTGGAAGTTGTAGAACCGGGCGAAGCTAAACCTACGGCTGCGATGCTCGGGGGGCCAAGTATTTTGAGCGACTTAGACTATCAATTTTTAGAAGCATTTCGATCGCTCTACACGAACATTCACTTGCTTAGTGCAGGAAAGGCGATTCGATCGCTCTTAGTCTGCTCTGCCGTAGCCGGAGACGGCAAATCTACAGTAGCTTTGCACCTGGCAGCCACAGCCGCAGCAGTCGGACAGCGAGTATTGTTAGTAGATGCAGATTTGCGCTGCCCGCAACTGCACGCTAAGTTAGGACTGCCAAACGTCCGGGGCCTGGGCGATGCCATCTCCACAGATATCAGCCTCAACGACGCGATTCAGCGAGCGCCTAACCAAGACAATTTGTTCGTACTCACCGCCGGCCAAATTCCCCCCGATCCGATCAAGCTTCTTTCTTCCAAAAAAATGCAGTATCTGATGGAGCAATTTCAAGCATTTTTTGACTTAGTGATTTACGACACCCCCCCGCTAGCAGGCTTGGCAGACACCCACTTGCTCGCAGCTCACACAGACGCTACGATTATGGTCGTGCAAATTGGGAAAACAGACCGATCGCAAGTTCGCAAAGTTTTAGAAGAATTAAAAATTTCTGGAGCTTCTGTGTTGGGAATCGTTGCTAACGGCTGCAAAAACTCCGGTCAGAGCTACCGGCAGCGCCCGGTCGTTTTAGAGACGCTCTACGACCCAAAACTATCGGCTTTAGGTACCAAAAATCATAATTAGACAAATTTCGCTCCCGGCGGCGCACCGCCGCCGTACTCGACCGGAAACGCACAACCAAGCTACACCTCATTTTTTAATAAAAGTACCATTTGAGAAAGAAAATGATAGACTAACGGACAGAGCCTCGTGTGTCAACCGAGATTGCGCGGATCTTTAATTTTGCGATAATTACTCAGACAAATGATTGAGAAATCAGCAAAAGTGGGTAAACTACATCTAGCAGAGCGCAATCTCAATCAGGAAAAGACACCTTTGAAGGTAAACGTTAATGTAAACGTTAATGTGAACGTTTCAACCCAGAAACTTGGTAGGGATTATTCTATGAGTACAGTTATGGTTGTTGATGATAGCGTCACTCTGCGGGAGATGATCGCCGACTTGCTAAAAGGTAGAGGACTAAACGTCACGGTAGCTAGTGATGGCGTAGAAGCTCTAGAGCAAATCAAGATCAACCGCCCAGATTTAGTCGTTCTGGATATAGTTATGCCCCGGATGAACGGCTACGAAGTCTGTCGCCGGCTCAAAAGCGACCCTAAAACTCAGAATTTGCCGGTAGTAATGTGTTCGAGTAAAAGCGAAGAGTTCGATCGCTACTGGGGAATGAAACAAGGAGCCGACGCTTACATCGCTAAGCCATTTCACCCTCAGGAATTGGTCGGTACTATCAAGCAACTGCTGAGAGGTTGAGCTAGAGGAATAGGGACAGGAAAAAATTGTCTGGAGTGCTTCTTATTTCTGCTCCCGCAGCCTCTCTAAACTACTCGATTGACAATAGTCCAAACATCCCCGTCCGATCGCACGTAGGGAACATAAATAGTCTTAAAACCAGTAATAAAAGGCTTGTAATAAACCTGCCAGTAACTGGGGCTAATTTGGTCGGCGATCGCTTTGAGTCCCTTCACTTCTGCAGCCAGTTGAGCCGCTAATTCGTTAATCCGTTCCGCGTGTCCGAGAGCGAGCACTCTTCCCTCTTCAACTTGCTGCTCCATCGGACTGCTTCTTTGCAAGTTTACCGACTGCTGCTGTTTGTGACTCAGTTGAGCAGAAAGAGCCGCGATCGCATCATCAATTCCCTTGACTTCGGCCGACACTTGTGCTGTTTCCCTCGCATGACGGCGGTAAGCATCGGCGATCGCTTGGGGCGAATCGCCGGTGGGGACGATCGCGGCATTGCTAAGCTGCTGGCGTTCCAGGCGCAATTCCTCAATCTGAGAGCAAATTGCCTCTATTTCTGTCTGAAGTTTGTCCACCTAATTACCGTGGTTTTTGGATATCTTAGCATATTAACCCAAACTAATAAAGTGTTACATATAATCGAGAAACCAGTTTCAAAGCGGCGCACTATTACCAATTCCCAATTTCCAATTCCCAATGATTAATTGAGTGTTTTAAATTGTTAGCGCTTGCTCCCTCAACTTGACTATAGTCTCTACCAAGACATCAGGTGGCACAGGTTTAGACAGATGCCGATCGAAACCCGCAGCCAAAGCACGATCGCGGTCTTCATCCCTAGCATAAGCCGTCAAAGCGATCGCCCAAAATTTCCCTCCCTTTTCGGTTTTCCAAGAGCGCAGCCTTAACAGAAGCGAATAGCCGTCTTCCTGTGGCATTCCGATATCGCTGACCAAAACATCCGGCACAAACTCCGCAGCCACCTCAAACGCCTCAGCAGCAGACGATGCAGCCCTGACAGCGGCCCCGGAATCTGCCAAGACAAACATGATAAATTCCCGCGAATCAACCTCGTCATCAACCACCAAAACCTTCACTCCCAGTAAATTACCACCCTCAGGCAACACCTGCGCTTCCTCCCGGGCGAGCGAACTTACCGGAATAGAAGGCAAGCGGAAAGTAAAAGTCGATCCCCTATCCAGTCCCGGACTGCTCGCCCAAACCGTGCCCCCGTGGAGTTCCACCAACTGCCGGACGATCGCCAGACCCAGCCCCAAACCGCTATGATAGCGAGTAATCGTAGCATCCGCTTGCCGGAAAGAATCAAACACGTAAGGCAAAAAATTCGCAGCAATCCCAATTCCCGTGTCGGTAACAGCCAGCTCAACCTCCGAATCAAGTCGCTGCAGCCGAATTTCAACTCGCCCCCCGCGCGGCGTAAATTTAATAGCATTCGTCAGCAAATTCCAAATCACCTGCTGCAAGCGGCCGGGGTCTCCTGAGACCAAAAATCTCGGATTTAACTCGGATTGGGAATGGCCGGAAACCTCCCCGGAATAGGAAAATTCAGCAGTATCCAAGCCCAAATCTACAATTGCCAACCGCAAATCGATCGACTTACCGTCGGCCGCCAACCGCACCGTATTCACCGCTGCTTCCACCATCGAAATCAAATTTACCGCACAAGGATTCAAAGTCAACTTGCCGCGAATAATTCTAGAAATATCGAGCAAATCCTCAATCAATTGAGTTTGCAATTTAGCATTTCGCTCAATAGTGGACAAAGCCCGCCCAGTAACAGCCGGACTCAAACTGCGTTGCTGCAGCAGTTGCGCCCAGCCCAAAATCGCGTTTAAGGGCGATCGCAACTCGTGAGAAAGAGTTGCCAAAAACTCATCTTTCACCCGATTGGCCTGCTGAGATTCCTCGTAAAGTCGGGCATTGTCGATCGCCCCCGACACCGCCTGAGCCAACTGCATTAAAATAGTTTCGTCATCTTCGGCGAACTCCCCCTGGTACTTGTCCGACAACTGAATCAATCCCAGATTTCTGCCGTCCCTAGTCGTCAGCGGTACTGCCAGCCAGCCCCGCATCGGCGGGTGCTTCCCTGCAGCCTTGCCGAACCCCCGCCATCTCGGGTGAGCCTCTAACTGGGTTTGAGTCATCCGCATCGTTTGTTGGTGCTGGCAAACTTCCTGGTAAATGCCCGTACCGTCTGGCTCTTCGCAGTAATCTTGCCACGCGGCGTATTTTTCTGACATCGAAAACTTGCTAATTCCCGCATCCCAGTTGGCCGCAGGGTTGAGGTTGACCGCTACCTGGTGAACTTCGAGAATTTGGCGGGCGCTATCTGCGGCTAACTGAAGTATTTCTGTCACCGACAGCGTGGAGTTGATAGCAACTGAGGCGGAGGTTAACTTTTGCAGGCGGCGCAAATACGACTGCTCCCGTGCCAACGCGCGCGAGCGGTCGTACTCTAATTGTTTGCGATCCGTAATGTCGATCGCCACGCCGAACAGCCGAACAGGTTTGCCCGATGCGTCAAAAACCACTCGCCCTTTGTCGTGAAGCCAAATCACCGATCCGTCGGGTAGAACGTGGCGGTGCTCAGAATCGTAAACTCCCGCGCCCGTGAGTGCGGCATCCACATCTGCCAAAAAGCTTTCGCGGTCTTCTGGATGCACCGCATTCTTTTTTTGCTCAAAAGTACCACAGGTGCTATCTGGGCCCAAACCCATCTGTGTTTCGGCATTGGACGAACGGCGGAGTTCCCCCGATGCCACATCCCAGGTAAAAGCGATCGTGTTAGCTGCTTCTAGAGCAAAGCGCAAATTTTCCTCGCTTTCTTGCACCCTGGCTTCCGATAATTTGCGATCGGTAATATCCCAAACTACGCCGCTCGATCGTACCGATTTACCCGTATCATCATCAAAAAACTTGCCCCTACTCGCGATCCAGTGCAAGCTGCCGTCGGGCCAAATGACTCTAAATTCGTATTGGTATTCTATTTTATTTTCTAAAGCAAAGGCAACAGCCCGGGCGATCGATCTCTGGTCATCCGGGTGTATGCAGGCAAAAAACGCTTCGTAAGTTCCCGCAAAACAGCCTTTTGCCAACCCGAATAACAGTTCGTGTCCCTCCGACCAAACCACCTCGCCAGTTAATAAATTCCAATCCCAAGTTCCCATTTTCGAGGCTTCGATCGCCAATCTCAGCCGTTCCTCCGAAATTGCCAACTGCGCCAACGTTTTCGCGTAGTTCTCGCGCAACTGCTGTTTTTTCAAGCTTTCACCCACGGCCCCCGCCAGTCGCTTGAACTGCCGCCCTTTGAACACGTAATCGCTCAAACCCGCTTTCATAGCTTCGACTGCCACTTGTTCGCTGCCGCTGTCAGTACACATAATTACCGGACAATTTGGGTAGCGGCTTTGAACTTTGTGGAGAATAGTTAATCCGTCGCTCCAGTGCAGTTTGTAGTCCGTAATTACTATGTCAAAACCTCCTGTTACCAGGATTTCTTCGAGAGTTTGGGCATCAATAACCGACTTAATTTCTAAATCGGGAAAAGTTTTCCTCAGTTCTCGATCGATCATCAGGCGATCGTTCGGGTTGTCGTCGATTAACAGAATAGACAGCATTGGGCTTTTAGTTTTTGTATTGGCGCAAACATTCTTAAACCTAATAATATGTTATTGAGCAATCTCGAGCATTTGAATATTTACTTGGATGGTCAATTATACTTACAAATAAGTTTATTGTATTTGCAAGTATTTATTATATCTTACAGATTGTAAGATCCTCAACCACCCTTTTAGAGGTGTGCCCCACAAACAAATTAATTAAGTTGTTGTAGAACAGGTCACAAAGCCTGCTCGGGCGGTAACGATACAAGAGATACGTTAACTCTCACTATACTAATTGTTTATTCTATGTTCTGGTGTGAGGAAGCGCCTTGATTGATTCTTTCAGCTACAGCAGAATATTGCTGTTAAAACTCTCTTCCCGGGAGCCTCATCTGTTAAATCCCTGACACTGCTTCGTTACCGAACTTGCTTGTTCAACACTCGCACTTGCGCAATTTTAGCCAGAATCGGGTGCCGATTCCCAATGTCGATTCCAGCCCGATCGCGCCGCCCATCCGATCGACTCCTTTGTTCGCTATCGCCAGCCCTATTCCCGTCCCTGGATAAACTTCTTGACCGTGCAGGCGATCGAACAATCCAAAAATTCTTTCATGAAATTCTGATGCAATTCCAATCCCGTTGTCTTCTATCCAAAGACAGATATATTCCTCCTCGGCTTCAGCATAAAATCGCACCTGCGGCTCTATCCCCGGCTGCACAAACTTAATAGCATTGGAGAGCAAGTTAGCCAAGACTTGCAGCAGCGTAGGAGGATGTGCCAACACCGAAGGCATCGGTTCGACAACAGTTATCCGAGCTTGTGTTTGGGCAATTTGAGTTTCTAGTTGCGCGATCGATCGAGCCACAATTAAACTAAGAGAAACTGCTTTTAATGGCAAGTTAGCTTTGCTGAGGCGGCTGTACTCTAGCAAATTTTCGATTAAAGTATTCATCAGACTTGCAGCGTCGGTAATCCGAGACAAGTAATCTTGTGAGGTAGCATCGAAGTCGCTAACTCGATCTTTGAGCAACATTTCACCAAAAAACAAAATTCCCCGCACAGGAGCGCGCAAGTCGTGAGAAACTGAATAGGTAAACGATTCTAGCTGTGCGTTAACTTCTTCTAACTCAGCAGTACGCTCTCTCACCCGCTCTTCCAAAGTTTCATTAAATTCGCGCAAAGCAAGTTCAGCTTGCTTGAGTTCCGTAATATCTTCCACCAATCCGTCGATCGTACTTTCACCTTCTGCGCTGTAGAGATATTGAGTAAACCGAATCCATTTTACTCGACCGTTTGCCAAAGGAAATGTAATTTCCAGATTTTGACACCGAGACTCCCCTGAATCTAGCGGCTGTAAAAACAATTGCTGCCGATAGATGCCTTGGACATCTGCTAAATTGCTGGCATCGAACAAGCGCAAAAAAGCTTGATTGCTTTCCAAAAGCTGCCCCTGGGAACTCGCTCGAAAAACTCCGACATTTAAGCGTTCTAGCAGAGAATTAAGTTGATTTTCTAGTCTGGCGACTCGTTCCCAGGCGGCAACTCGATCGAGGACTGCGCGAACAGCAACGCACAGGCGGACGTAGTGCTTAGGAGACTTGATAATATAATCGTCCAATCCGGATTTCATCGCCTCTACAGCAATTTCTTCATTGCCAGTATTCGTAAACATTACAATCGGGCATTGTGGATAACGCGCTTTGATAGTTCTAAGCACATCTAAACCGTTCGTCCAGCGTAGTTGGTAGTCGGTAATTACCAGATTGAATCCGCCTCGATTCAGGGCTTCCCCGAACAATCTACCGTCGGAAATTTCCGTTACTTGCAATGGCGAAAATTGCCGCTCTAACTCGCGTTTGACGAGCAGCCGATCCGTGGGGTTGTCGTCAATTACCAGAATGTGTACCACTTTAAAAATTTATAATTTTGCTATTAGTTAGAGTGCAGATCGATCGCTCTGAATAAAAATGTTGGAGGTTGCCTCTTTAAGATGATATGGCAATCCTAAATTATTTGTGAATTTCTTACTTTCTCCCCG
Organism: Microcoleus sp. BROC3; assembly: GCF_036702515.1. Classification (NCBI taxonomy): domain Bacteria; kingdom Bacillati; phylum Cyanobacteriota; class Cyanophyceae; order Oscillatoriales; family Microcoleaceae; genus Microcoleus; species Microcoleus sp. BROC3. The sequence goes on along the minus strand of NZ_JAUBTQ010000049.1, from coordinate 45,569 downwards.
CAGGTTCGGGGAGGGTTGGGGTGGGTAAAAAATTTACGACTCATGTAAGGATTGCTAGAGAGGACGCGATTCCTAACTATAAACTTAATTTCCTCGTTATCAAAAATATCCTGGTAACGAGGGAGAAAACAAGCAATAAAAATCGGGAAAACGCCGCTACCATAAAAAGCCCGGTAAGGAAGAAACAAGCAATAAAAACCCGGAAACCGCCACTAAAAACCCGAAAATTATCTAGGTTCCGGCAGTTCGGTATAGGTGAGCCAATACTCGCTAAAACTCTGCATCATTTGCAATAAAGAAGCAAACCCTATCGGTTTAACCAAATAAGAATTTACCCCTAAATCGTAAGCTCGTTTGACATCAAGTGTTTGGCTAGAAGAAGTAAGCATAACCACCGGCAAGCGTTTTAGTTCCGGCTGCTGCTTCAGCCAAACCAGAACCTCGTGACCGGATCGTCTGGGCAATTTCAAATCTAGTAAAATTATCGCAGGTAAAGGATAGCGATCGCGATCGCTGTATTCTCCGTCACCATTTAAATAAAAAACTGCTGCATCTCCATCTCGGACAATTTGCAGTGAAGTATTAGTAAAAATCCGATCGCGAAAAGCCCGCTGCATCAACAAAATATCAACGGGGTTATCTTCCACCAACAAAATCGTCTGCGTTTCCCTCATGCTTCCTCAGTTGTATCCAAAATCGACTGCCCTGTCCTAATTGAGATTCCACTCCTACTTGACCGCCCATGCGATCGATCCCTTTTTGTACAATAGCTAATCCTATACCAGTTCCGGGGTAAGACTCGATACCGTGCAGCCGTTCAAAAACCCGAAAAATGCGTTTTTGATGTTCTGGAGCAATACCGATGCCGTTGTCTTCTACCCACAGACGGATGGTGGGTACTGGCAATTCGCCACTGGTAATCAGTAACTGGGAATGCTCCCACTGTCCCACTCTTCCCCTTTCCAATTCTCCCGCTGTTGCGCTATTCGTCTCTCCCTCTTGAGGCAGCTTAATTTCCTCAGCCCAAATCTGCAATTGGGGAGGTGCGCCTTCCACAAATTTTATAGCATTAGCCAGCAGATTTGCGATTACTTGAACTAAAGTAACGCGGTGGCCAATTATTGCAAACAAAGGCGGTCGAACAGTGATTTGAGCGCCGCTGGATTTAGCGTCGGCTTTTACCACAGCAATTGCCTCGGCGACAGCAGATTCTAAGTCTAAAACTTGCAGCGATAACTGAGCACGGCTCAGGCGGCTGTAAGCTAGCAAATCTTGGATCAATGCTTCTAATTGTTGCCCAGAATTAACAATTTGCTGGGCGTATTCTTGACCGAGTTCGTCGAGGAGGTCGCGGTAATCTTCTAATAAAGCTTCAGCTAATCCCTGCATTCCCCGCAGGGGAGCGCGCAAATCGTGGGCGACGGTATAGGTGAAAGATTCTAATTCTTCGTTAGCTGCTTGAAGTTGAGTGGTGCGGAGTTCCACCCGCCTTTCTAAGGTAGCGTTGAGCATCCGAATTTCTGCTTCTGCTTGTTTGCGTGCAGTTACGTCAATGGCGGTACTAATTACTAAACTTCTGCCGTCGGAAAGCTTGCCTAAAGGTGCGGAATAAAACTCCCAAATTCGACTTTCGCCGTTGGCTGCGGCAATCATATATTCGCCTTCAGAGATGCGCGCGTTTAATTGGTGCAGCCGATCGATATCTGCTTGCACTAGGGATTTGCGGCTGTGGTAAGCTTTTTCTGTCCAATCTTCAATTGTGGGAATTTCTGAGTATTCGTAGCCTGAGAGTTCTGTCCAAGCGCAGTTAATTTGCAAAACTTCTCCGTTTTCAGCGTGCAGCATAATTGGCAGCGGTGCGTCGATAATGGCGCGGCGGAAACGTTCTTCTGTTAATTGTAGGGAGTGGCGATCGTGTTCTAGCTGTTCTAACAGTTGATTTTGCTTGATTTCGGCATTGTCGCGCAAAGTTCGATCGCGCTTCACCAAATAGTAAACCAACACCATCAACAGGAAATTTACTAAACTCGCAACGGTAAAACTCAGGATTGTCAAATTAGCGCTTTTTTTAGATTCGCGGGCGCGCTGCTGCAATAGCTGAGTTTCTTCGGCAGTCATGGCGGCTATCTGCTGCCGAATGCCGCCCATGATTTGCTTTCCCCTACCGGTTTTTACTCGCCGCACGGCTGCTTCTAAGTTTTGTTGGCGTCGCACATTGATGGTTCCTTCAAGTTCGACTAATTTAGAGTCGATCGCAATTTTCAAATCGCGAAGGCGCTGTTGCTGCCGCTTATTGTCAGCCGTTAGCTGCTGCAATCCGACTACTTGTTCGTTGATGCGGGCGATCGCGCTGTGATACGGTTCTAAATACCGTTCTTCTCCCGTCAGCAAATAACCGCGCTGTCCGGTTTCAGCATCTTTTAAGGTGGAAAGCGTGGCTTCGAGTTCGGCTAAAACTTGGTGAGTGTGGCCCACCCAGCGTTCGTTTGCGACTAACTTGAGAGTGTTGCGGTAGGAAGTTGCCGCATTGAAAATTAGCAGCGCCACGACCATTCCGATACCTGCGGTGATTTGGGGAGTCAGTGATTGTTTCATGAAATAGTCGGCGTGCGAGTCCTGCTTTTTTTATTTTAGCTGGATGCGGACTAATCGAATTTTTGGCGCGGGCATATAGGGCGGCTAAACACTATAAATTTAAGGCTCAAATGTGCGATCGCTTTTTTAGTTTAATCTCGAACTTCCTGGCATCCCCCTTAAGTCTGAGAAGCAAGAAAGCGCTCTCTTCCTTCTCGTGATTCAGAGAGATGCCCGACAATCTAGGTGGTCAGTAAAGCTTAATTCGCCATCTTTTGTTGCATCGATCCTGCGGCTTTCACCGTTTCAAATTGCTGCCCAAAGAAAAGGGTTTTTACCTATTGACTCAAGTTGATTTTTGGGATATCATTTAATAATGGGAATATTGAGATAAATTTAAATTTGGCAAATATTCCCATTATTAAATGATACATTGTTAAGCTGGACAAGTCAAGCTTTTTACCCCAAAAAAAAGGCAAGTTTAAAAAATTTATTTAAAAAATAATGCTGGAGGCAGGGGAGAAATTCACAGTAACTATTGTGCAGGTGAATAGTATCAGAAATGCCGGCGATCGGGTAATTGCGGAGGATTCACCGGTTCAAATTAATTTAATATCAAATCCCGTAACATCGGAATTATACTCTGTTTGCGAGACGATCGCACTGCACTCGCAAAAGGATAATTCCGATGCCCGCGAAAACGATATAATTAGGCAACCGCAGCGGCTTTCATCGCGAAAATGCGATCGATAACATCTTCAACAACTTTATCAGGCGTAGAAGCACCAGAAGTCACACCGACCACAATTTTACCATCCGGTAGCCAACCTTCAGCTACGACCAAATCTCCCCCTAAAGGCTTGTGTTCGATGCGATTTCCCGGTAAAATGCGCTCCGCACAATCAATGTGATAAGAAGGAAGAGTTTTGTCGATCGCAATTTCCTGCAAATGCGTAGTATTAGAAGAATTAAAACCCCCAATCACCAGCATCAAATCCAACTTTTCCTCAACCAAACTCAACATAGCATCTTGCCGTTCCTGAGTCGCATCGCAGATAGTATTAAAACTCTGAAAATGCTCGTTCAAATTCTCAGGCCCAAACTTCCGCATCATGGTTTTTTCAAATAACTTACCAATCTTCTCCGTCTCAGTTTTGAGCATAGTAGTTTGGTTAGCAATACCAACTCTTTCCAAATCCACATCTGGGTCAAAACCAGCAGAATAAGCCTTGCTAAATTTAGCAATAAACTCATCGCGGTCGCCCCCATGCAAAATATAATTGCTGACATATTCAGCTTCCTGCAAATTCAGCACAATCAAATACTTATCAGCAAAAGAACTCGTAGCAACAGTTTCCTCATGCTTGTATTGACCGTGAATAATCGAAGTATAATCCCTCTTCTTGTGCTTCTCAACAGTATTCCAAACCTTAGAAACCCAAGGACAAGTAGTATCAACAATCTTGCAGCCCTTATCATTAAGCAACTGCATTTCTTGGACGCTCGCCCCAAAAGCCGGTAAAATGACCACATCGCCGCTATCGACAACCGAAAAATCTTTCTGCCCCTTCTCAACAGAAATAAAACCAACTTCCATATCCCGCAAATGCTGATTTACAGACGGATTGTGAATAATCTCATTAGTAATCCAAATCCGTTCGGAGGGGAAATGCTGGCGAGTCTCGTAAGCAATAGCTACAGCGCGTTCCACCCCCCAACAAAAGCCAAAAGCCTGAGCCAGCCGGATCGTGACTGCGCCGCGTTCGAGTCTGTAATTATTGTCGCGAATTTGCTGGATCAGACTGCTTTGATAAGCCGTCTGCATCACGCCAGCTACCTCAGCTTCGTGTCCGAAACCCTTGCGGTGGTAGTTTTCAGACTGTTGGAGCGATCGTTTAAAAGCTTTAGTATCCATGCGGTATCGAGTAGAAATCTAGGTTAATTACCTTTGATTTTAGAATGCCTGGGGTGCGATCGGGATTATTGGTTTAGTAGCGAAGAGGGGATATGCTATTTATACGATCGACACATTGAATTGAGAGCAAAGAAAGAATGAACGCGTCTTCGCGGTTCGTTAAAAAAAAACTCAAAAAAAAAGCGTAGAGGCCCAGATAGCTGAGTCTCTACACGATCGAACTCCCACAGAAAATCAGCTTCAAACCTTCTTCGGCGCAAAAGGAGAACTCGATTCAAACGAACTGAAACCGCCGGCAAAATCCTCACCGTAAGCTTCTTCCCCGTGCTGGCCGATATCCAAACCTTGGTCTTCAGCAGATGAGGGCACTCGCAGTTCCATAAACTGCCCCAAAATTTTCAGGATCGCAAAAGTGCCCACAGCGGCAAACACGTAAGTAGCTACAACGCCTACAAACTGGGTCACGATTAGCCCCGGATTCCCGGCAAAAAACCCGTCATTTCCGGCAGCGTTAACCGCTTTAGTCGCAAATAAGCCAGTCAGAAGCGCGCCCACAGTTCCGCCGACGCCGTGAATCGGGAAGGTATCCAAAGAGTCGTCAAATCCCAGCTTAGCCCGCCAACTAACGGCAAAGAAGCAGCAAACCGAAGTGATCGATCCGATCAAAAGCGCCCCCACTGGAAGCACGAATCCAGCCGCAGGTGTGATTCCCACCAATCCCGCGAGGAAACCGCTAGCAATTCCCACTGCTGTAGGTTTGCCTTTGAGAACCCATTCCACAATAGTCCAAGTTAAACCTCCGGCTGCTGCAGAAATCATCGTGGTGACAAAAGCCACTGTTGCTAAAGAACCAGCTCCCAAAGCGCTACCGCCGTTGAAGCCAAACCAGCCGAACCACAGCATCCCAATTCCCAGCAAGACGTAGGGTACGTTGTGAGGGGTGTGGGGCTTGTTCAAGTGGTCTTTGCGAGGCCCGATCATCCAAGCTGCGACAACCGCAGAAACACCGGAACTGATGTGTACGACTGTGCCGCCGGCAAAGTCCAGAGATCCGATCGCCTGCAGCCAGCCTCTACCCCAAACCCAGTGGGCTAAAGGAGAGTAGATGAAGGTAGACCACAGCAGCACGAACCAGAAATAGGTTTTAAATGTTACCCGTTCGACGATCGCCCCGGAAATCAAGGCTGGAGTGATGATCGCGAACATCATCTGGTACACCATGAAGACTTGGTGGGGTACTGTCGGTGCGTAGCCGATCGGATCTGGTGTGTCCGCCGTGACGCTGTTCAATAACATCCAGTCGAAGCCGCCGATGAAGCTTTCGATCCCTTGACCAAAGCCTTCGGACGCTGGAGTCGAAACGTCAAAGGCCAAACTGTAGCCCCACAGCGTCCAGGTGACGCCGATCAGTCCCATCATGACTAAGCTCATCATCATGGTGTTGAGGACGTTGCGCGATCGCACCAATCCTCCGTAGAAAAACGCCAGCCCCGGTGTCATTAGCAATACCAGTGCTGAGGAGACCAACATCCAGGCCGTATCGCCGGTGTCGATCGGATTGGGCACCACCGCCGCAGCAGCAGGATCTTGAGCTAAGGCATTGTCCGTCAGCGGGCCGCTTAACAGCCACAGCACGATGATGCCGATCGTTAAACTTTTTTTGATCACGTTAGTTGTACCTTCTCATACTCAGCAATTTTCAGGGAAGACCGAGCCGATTTTAGATGCGAGGATTTTAGATGCAATAGTTATTTGGTTTTCAGTCCCTGTTTTAGCGGAACAAATCTTCAATAGATAATTCCCCAATCCTCAACCCCCCGACTTGGTATAACCGGACTCATCTAAATTCATCAACGCTCAATCCAATGGTCTATGCCTTTTGGATTGCACCATTTGTACAAACAGTTATTCTGTATCACCCTATACTAAATAGCTACCTATCATATTTCTTAATCTATCTCCGGCTACTTGACGCAGCCCGTGAAAGCAGAGTATTTCGGGAGGGGGAGTTGAGGAGAGTTTTGAGTTCGGTAGAGTTGGGGAGAATATGACTCGATCCTCGATCCTTCTAATTAATGACTCATGACTCATTTTTCAACTGCATCTGACCGAACATTTGCAGGGCCGATCGCCAAACCAGATAACCTCGATCGTTAAGGTGCAAGCCGTCTGTGCTGAGTTCGGTTAACAAATTGCCCTCAGCATCCGCAAACAGCGGGTGCAAATCCAGATACAAAACATTTTCGGAACTAGCAATTTCTTTCAGCCGTCGATTTATTGCCCGAATCCGACTGTTAGGAATCGCCAATAGCCGATCGCGATTTTCCCAAGTAGCTTGTTCCCCGCTGTGTGGCAAAATCGACTGCACCACCACTTGTGCTTTGGGGTGAGCCCACCGCAAATCCCGAATAATTTGCCGCTGGTTGTCCAAAATCTCTTCGTCGCTTGCCCCCCGCAACAAATCGTTAATCCCGATCATCACAAACACCGTATCCGGCGCAGTTCGATCGAACAACTGCAACCGCTTCAGCAAACCCACGGAAGTCTCCCCCGAAATCCCTTGATTCAGCCAAATTCTATCGGGCGGTAACAGCTTCGTCGGAAACCACATACTCAGAGAATCCCCAGCCAAAACACTCAGTTTTGGGGGTCGATTCGTCGCCGCCGCCTCAGCTTCGCGGCCCAACTGCGTCACCCACTGCTGGTAAGTCCATTTGTGTCGCTGTCCCGGAACGGGCACGTCTAGCATTGCCTTTGCAGAGTTTGTAGACTGGCGAATTTCTTCCTCAGCGGCTTCTTCCGTAAGCGCAGCACTCGCAGGAGAGCTTTCTGTTAAGTTGTGTCCCCGCATCACTAATTGAGCGACTGTGAGTATCAGTACCCCGTTCGTTACCAGAGATAGCAAAGCCCAAACCGGAACACTTTTCGATCGGCTAACTTCCATCCCTAAGAGGGATTTATGAGTTCTACTTCTGCTAATTCCTCCAAACTTCTCCATAAACTCAAGCGATTTGCAGGCCCCACACCGAATAATTGGCACTCATTGCTGCATCCAATTTTACCGCTCAATTTTCGCCTCAATTCTGGTTAAGAATCAAGCACAGTGCTGTGTTGGGCGCGATGGCGATGCAGAACTTTGCTTTTTCGCACTACTCTACCATAAAAAATCTGGCTACTAAACTTTCTGGCACAGAAATCTGATTTGTCAAAGCAGCAGCAATTGAGCGAAAATTTCCCTAATACGATCCTGGACGCAGAAACCCGGTTTCTTAAAGAAATTGCCTGATTTTAGCAAGAGACTCAGAACCGTAAACCGGGTTTTTGAGGGTCGCGAGTGCGTCCGGGACTGCATGGGTGGGCGACTATTTTAGATTGTGGTTGTTCTAAATAAAGACGTGAATTAGCCTACAAATCGCTAATATAGCTTACAAAAGCTGCATTGGTCGATCGACGAGCGCACGCTCTACAATTTGGTACTCCTCCCCCCAGAACCCCCTGCATAACCGCCGTAGCCACCCTCAATTCTGTTGTCCAAGCTCGTTTCCTTGACAAACCCTGTGTAAGCTTCCATCCCGTGTTCGCCGATATCCAAACCTTCAGCCTCCTCTAAAGCAGAAACGCGGATACCCAGCAAAGCTTTGAGTGCCATCCAAAAAATCGTACTCAGCAGCACGGTCATCCCGCCTACAGAGATAATGCCGACCAACTGCGCCCCGAGTTGACCGAAACCTCCGCCCACAAGCAATCCTGCTGCCGGGCCTGCGGTATAAATTCCAGTTGTAGGGCCGTCAGCAAACAAGCCAACTGCCAGAGTTCCCCAGATGCCGCAGACTAAGTGAACTGAAGTTGCGCCTACAGGGTCGTCAATTTTTAAGTTGTCGAAGAAAGTTACGGCGAAAACTACCAGAATGCCGGCGATCGTGCCGATTATGGCAGAGTTGGGTACGTTGATCCAAGCGCAGCTAGCTGTTACCCCGACTAAGCCGGCAAGGATGCCGTTGATAATCATCGAAAGGTCGGGTTTGCCCAGGTACAGCCAAGCAGTAATGGTTGCAGCAATTCCCCCGAAGGCACCGGCGGTGTTGGTGGTGATCGCAATGTGGGCGATCGCATTTGGATCGACTGCCATTGTCGAACCGGGATTGAACCCGAACCAACCCAACCACAGAATCAAACAGCCGAGGGTGGCAATACTCATATTGTGTCCCGGCATCGCCACAGTATCGCCGTCGCGGTACTTGCCGATCCGCGGCCCCAAAAATGCCGCTCCCATCAAAGCAGCCCAACCGCCTACGGAGTGAACCACTGTCGAACCTGCAAAATCCCAGAAGCCGGCTTTTGCGAGCCAACCGCCGCCCCAAATCCAGTGTCCGGTAATTGGGTAAGCAATTCCTACTAGCAGCAAGCTGAAAATTAAGAAGTCAATGAATTTAACTCGCTCTGCAACTGCTCCAGAAACGATCGTGGCAGCAGTTCCCGCAAAAACTAATTGGAAAAAGAATTTAGCGTTAAGAGGCACTCCCGTCCAGTTTAATGCGCTGAAAATGCCTTGATAAGCGTCTCCTGTGGCGGGGCTGTTGTCGGCTACATTCCACAGAAAAAATCCGCCGCTGCTGCCAATAAAACCGTTGCCGTCGCTGAACATTAACGCAAAACCGATCGCCCAAAAGGCGATCGTAGAAAGCGCAAAAACAATCAAGTTTTTTGACAGCACGTTGACTGCATTTTTTTGGCGGCAAAAACCCGTTTCCAACATACCGAAACCGGCGTTCATAAAGAACACTAGCATCGCCGCCACCATGACCCACATGGTATCCATGCCCACCTTAAGGCTGGCTAATTGTTCCTCGGTGGTTGGCGCGGGAGTTGTTTGGGCTACCGCCGCATATCCCCACACCAAGACGATGATTGCTGCTATTGGTATGCAGGCTTGCCAACTTGGAGTGAGGCGGGCGATCGCCCTTTGTAATTTCTTGAACCTGTTAACTTTCGTAAAAAAATTAGCTGCTGACAAATTTAAAGACTCCCGCCTGACTGGTTTTGACTTTTTCTTTCCGACAGTCATTTTAATCACTTTTACCCTCTTTACGGCTAGTAAGCTCAGCAATATACGGAAAACTTTCCAATTTTACTACAAAAGTTTAGAGATTATTTGTTCAGATTGAGATAGTTTTGATAGCCTAGCTCTTCTAGTTGATTTTGTTTTTTCATTACTGATTCGGACAATGTTTTGCGGTACTGCAGGACTCGCTCTAGCAATTCTGGCTGATGAGCTGCTAGTATCTGAACTGCCAGCAACCCAGCATTTTTAGCATTGCCGATCGCCACTGTTGCTACGGGTATCCCGGCTGGCATTTGCACGATCGAGTACAGCGAATCTACCCCTTGCAGGTGGCGGCTAGGTACCGGCACACCAATTACTGGCAATGGCGTTAAAGATGCTACCATGCCTGGGAGGTGCGCAGCTCCCCCGGCACCTGCGATAATAACTTTCAAGCCCCGTTGGTGCGCGGTTTGGGCGTATTCCACCATGCGCGAGGGGGTGCGGTGGGCAGAAACGATCGCCACGGAGCAAGGTATATTGAATTCTTCGCAAACAGCGATCGCTTCTGACATGGTGGGCAAATCCGAATCGCTACCCATGATAATTCCAACTGTCGGTTGATTCATAAAATATTCAGATGAGAGATTTCAGATTAATGGTAATTTTAAATTATGGCGTTAACTAAAATTTAGATATTTTCTAGCAGAACTGAGGCTCGAAAGCAATTTGCTCACCAGCCGGCATACAGAAAGCAAAAAGTTCCGCATCCTCATAACCAGCCCCCAGATTTATCCATCGGAGCAAATCTAAAATCTAAAATCTAAAATCTAAAATCGGATGACTGAACCCACAACCCCAACTGCCGCCCCCACAGATATTCTCAATGTTCGCCTCCCCGGTTACAAGGATTTGCAGATGATTGCTGTTGACCAAACTGGCATCATTCAAGAAGTTTTCCCGATGGACGCCGTATTTAAACGAATTTCTCCTCCCAATTTGCAAGTGCTTGATGCAGCAGGCGATTGGCTTTCTCTGGGGGGTGTTGACTTGCAGATTAACGGCGCTCTCGGTTTTGCTTTTCCAGATTTAGAAAACAAGCATATTGAATTTTTACCGAAAATTTCTCAATTTTTATGGTATCAAGGAGTCGATGCTTATTTGCCGACTTTGGTAACAACTTCGCTCGATAAATTCCGGCGATCGCTCTCGACGATAGCTGATTATATGCGCACTGCAAAAACTGCTGCTCCCGCAACCAATAAAGCCAAAACAGCGGAAATTATCGGCGTTCACCTCGAAGGCCCTTTTCTCAACCCCCAGAAGCGAGGAGCTCACCCAGTTGAGTTTTTATTACCGCTAACTATAGAAAATGTCAAGCAAGTTTTAGGAGATTGTGCCGATATTGTCAAAATAATTACTTTAGCGCCCGAGTTAGACAGCACTGGCGAAGTAATTCCCTATTTGCAAAGTTTGGGAATTGCCGTCAGTCTCGGACACTCCCAAGCGACGGCAGAGCAAGCGCAGCAAGCATTTGCCCGGGGAGCTTCAATGGTAACTCACGCTTTTAATGCGATGCCGAGTTTGCACCACCGAGAACCGGGTTTGTTGGGAGCGGCGATCGTTTATCCGGGCGTAAAATGCGGTTTAATTGCTGACGGAAAGCACGTTTCTCCGACAATGATTGATTTTTTGCTGCGGGCTGGTAGGTATGGAAAAGGCGTTTTTTTAGTGAGCGATGCTTTGTCTCCTTTGGGTTTGCCTGACGGTGTTTATCCTTGGGATTCCAGACAAATTGAAGTTAGAAAAGGTACGGCTTGGGTAAGATTAGATTACCACTCGCCCCTGGAATCTGCTACTTTGGCGGGTACAACTCTGCCGCTGTTGGCGGGAGTCCAGAATTTGGTGAAGTGGGGGATTTGCGATCCCGAAAGTGCGATCGCCCTGGCAACGGACTCTCCCAGAAGTGCGATCGGAATTTCGGGAATTATTGGCCAATCGGCAACTCAATTGTTGCGCTGGAATTTAAATGCGCCGACAAAGGAATTGACTTGGCACCGACTCTTTTAAGGCGTTATAGCATTTGAGATTTGAGATTGGCGGTTTTAATTTAAAATCTCAAATCGCCAAGCAAAAATCGGTTGTTGCAAGTTGCGGGTTTTCCAAACCGGATTGCTATATAATATCTAACCGTTGGCAATAACTCAGCAGCAGGCAGATCGATGAATTTGGTAGACGACAAGACTATAGTTAGACAGTATTTTAACTCGACGGGATTCGATCGCTGGCAGCGAATTTACGGTGACGGGAAAGTCAATAAAGTTCAGCTAGACATCCGCACCGGGCACCAGAAAACGGTGGATACAGTCATCGAATGGCTGCAAGCTGACGGGAATTTGCCCGGGCTTTCCGTCTGCGATGCCGGCTGCGGTGTGGGATCTCTGAGCATTCCTCTGGCTGACGCTGGGGCAATTGTTTGCGCTAGCGATATCTCTGAAAAGATGGTAGCAGAAGCCTACGATCGAGCGACTGCAGTTCCCGGCAAGCTCTACAACATCTCTTTCGCCGCCCAAGATTTGGAAGCTTTAACAGGCAAATTCCACACAGTAATATGTTTGGACGTGCTGATCCACTATCCTCAAAATAAGGCTGCGGAAATGATCGCTCACCTAAGTTCGATCGCCCAATCGCGACTAATTATCAGTTTTGCCCCCAAAACTTTAGCACTCACCGCCCTCAAAAAATTTGGCGAACTTTTCCCCGGTCCGAGCAAAACTACCCGCGCTTATCAGCACCGCGAAGCTGATATTATCAAAATCTTAGAAAGCAACGGTTTTGTGATTAACAGAACGGCGATGACTAGCACTAGCTTTTACTATTCTCGCTTGCTAGAAGCTGTGCGAAAATAGGTTAAAAATATCTGCAAAAAAGCTAATTTATCATCAGCCTAGGGTGCGCACCGCGCACCTTCCCTTCCCGTAGTTACGCCAGTGAACCTCCATACTCTGCGATTGTTTCGCTCTCGCCGGCAATGACAAATACGGTACGCACCGCGCACCTTCGAGCTCGACAATTAGATGTTTTTCCTTTTCCTTATTCCTTCTTTCTTCTTCCCAATTCAATAAATATTATGTCAACGCTAATTTTAATGCGAATTTTTATAGCAGCCGCAGCCTTATTCGGAGGTTTATCGGTTGCAGGCGGTGCTTTCGCCTCCCACGCTTTGAAAAATCAATTGAGCGATCGGGCTTTAGCAATTTTTGAGACCGGCGCTCGATATCAAATGTACCATGCCCTGGCTCTATTACTCGTCGCTTTACTATCGAGTACCGCCCAAGAGTCTCAAACCTTTTTTGCAGTCGCTGGATGGGCTTTTATTGCCGGCACAATCATCTTTTCAGGGAGTTTGTACGCGCTGAGTTTGACTGACATCAAATGGCTGGGTGCAATTACGCCCCTGGGGGGAGTTGCTTTTCTTATCGGTTGGGGATGTTTGGCAGTCGCTGCTTTTAACTTTAAATAGGCAACTCGTAAATTTTGAGGCAATTACCAATTACCAATTACTTAATTGTCAAACACATCGCTGGAAAACATCTCTGTCACAGTACGCAAGTAAGGTAAAAATATCATTAAATCTTCACTAGAAAGCCGATCGGAGATTTCCCAAAACAAAATCAGCAGCATATCCTGCACTAACTCCCAACTTACATGAAGTTTGGGGTACAACATCACGCAAATTGGAAATAATTCTTGCTGTACCGGGCGAATGCTACCTTCCAAAACGCACCAGCACAAATAGCTTTGAAAAATCTCGACATCCCGGATACCAGAAATTTTTACCTCCCGATCGCTCAAATAACCGCTGCTGCTGCGGTATCCTTGATGCTGGGAACTAGCCCGATCGTACACTGCACTAGCAATCTGAGTCGTATGCTGCAACAAATGCTGAACTGCTAATAGAGCTCTTGAATTCGGGGGCTGATTCGCCGCAGCTTCGTTAATCTCTCCGTAGGGAATGTGCAGGTAGTCTTCTACAACTTTTAAGTAGGGTGCAAATTCCGATCGCTCTAACTCCGAAAGACATCCTAACAAGATTTTGCTAGTGTATTGAAACTCCACCGCCACAAATCCCAGCACTAACGGATCAGTCTCTGAGTATTTCCGCCTCATTTGGATAATATCTTTTCCCACCAGCACTGACAAGCGGAAAACAGGTTCTCTATCCGCATAAGCGTCGATTGCTTTTAGATATAACGTGCGAGTGTCGGCGGCAATTTCTAAAGGATTAATTAAGATCGGATCGATCGCGTGTCGCTCTATTTGTTCCCCTAAAACAGCTTCTACTCTACTCCAAGCTATCTCGCTGGCTAATTTCAGGTTATCTTTCAATTGGTCAACTATTTTGGCTCGATTTCCCTCAAAGTTGGTTGACTCTGGGCTTGGGGGAATTTGTCGCGGGGCTTGGTTTTCTCGTGCCGCCACTGTACTGTAATATTTTTTTGCCCAGCTAACTGCTAAGGAAGAAACGCTGACGCCTTTAGCCTCTGGGAGTTGGTGAATGTCCGATCCGCTAATACCTTGCGACGCCAGACTTTCCCCATGCTGAAGTTCGTCTGCTGGTAGAGACTTTGAAGATATTTGTGAAATACTCGTCATTATCGACCTCGTTTTTTTATCAAGTCGCACCCGATCCATTCCCTTAATTTTTAACGTTGTTAACTACAATTTTCTGCATTTCTACCCTGACAGTCATCGGCCATTGTGCTTAAAACTATAGGTCATTTGGCTATACTGCCTACATTTTTTATAAGATATACGTTAATAACGTTATTTATTGTGCTTTAGGACACCATCACCCTGTGAATTGCCACCCGATTTTTTTTTCTGTCAAACCCGCACAAAATAAATTTAATTTGTTTTCTATTTTCCCGCTTAAAGTCAATTGTGTTCAAAAAACTGCTCTTTGAAATATTTTATCTTTGTTTTAAATCGCTTTTGCCCATCGCCCTACTTTCTCAAATAACCTACGCTAAAGCACCACCGAGCGGAGATTTGGATTAATTTATTTTCCTAGCTAAATGAGAAATGTATTTTGATACTTGCGGTTGTGAGGAAACAATAACACATTAAACTATCTGCTTTTATAAATAAATAATTAAAATTAGAATAAAATTTATGTGCGTTTCATTAATCCATTGCCAGCGCGGTTTTTTAGCTGTTTTTTAGCTATTTTTAGCTTTTCGGATGACAGCAATTGATAAGCGTTTATTGGCTCGCTAAACTACCCTTCAAAACCGGAATCTAGATAAACTTGGCAGATAGCTTTTCGATTTTATCAACTCCGCCTAGTTCGAGTCCTCCTCCTGCAGAGAGAGCTTGCCCCCATAGCGATAAGATGGGGTTGATTGGGCTCCACGGGCGATCGCTCCTCAAAAACAGCACGGCCACTAGCTCTTTAAGGCTATGCCTTCGGGTAGGATTAGTAGGACGAGAGGAAGTGGATAAAATGAGCGCCAGCAGCAATTCAACAGAAATCAAGTTCGGAACCGATGGGTGGCGGGGACTGATTGCCCATGACTTTACTTTTGCCAACGTGCGAAAAGTCACCCGGGCGATCGCCAGTTACCTAGAAACCGCTTACACAAAAGACCGCCCAGTTCTAGTCTCCTACGATACCCGCTTTCTGGCAGACGAGTTCGCCCGCACCTCGGCGGAAGTATTGGCAGATTTGGGATGGACGGTGAAAGTGGTCGATCGAGATTGCCCGACACCAGTCATCGCCTACAGCGCCAAGCATTTAAACTCCGCAGGAGCTCTGATGTTCACGGCTTCCCACAATCCCGCACCTTACTGCGGCATCAAATATATCCCCGACTACGCCGGCCCGGCAACCCCGGAAATTACCGATACAATTGTGGCAAATATTGCTGGTGCTTCTGATGCCCCAGCCAAAGGCAGTCACAACGATAAAATTTCCACTTTTGACCCGAAACCCGAATATCTGAAGTTTCTTTATACTTTGATAGATGTGGAGCGGATTCGCTCTGCTAAGTTGAAGGTAAAGTACGACGCCCTTTATTCGACTTCTCGCGGCTATCTCGACGGCGTTTTGGAACACTGCGGCTGCGATGTAGAAAGTTTTCACACCTACCGCGACGTGCTGTTTGGCGGCGGAATGCCCGAACCCAAGGGGGAACAGTTAGTTGAGTTGGTGGAAGCTGTTAAGAAGGATTCGGCGGATTTGGGTTTGGCTACGGATGGCGACAGCGATCGTTTTGGTATTGTTGACGAGTTGGGAAATGTCTTGACTCCAAATACCGTGCTGTTGCTGCTGGCGCGTCACTTGGTGAAGAATAAAGGCTTGACTGGGGCGATCGTCCGTACAGTCGCAACTACTCATTTACTGGATAATTTAGCCGCCAAGTACGGTTTAACAATCTACGAAACCGCAGTCGGTTTTAAATACATCGGCGAAAAAATGCGGGAAACTGCGGTGCTCATCGGTGGCGAAGAGTCTGGCGGTTTGAGCGTTTTGGGTCACATTCCCGAAAAAGACGGGATTTTGGCTGATATGCTAGTTGCTGAGGCGATCGCCTATGAAGGCAAACCGCTTTCTCAGTTAGTCGAAGAAGCCATTAAAGAAGCCGACGGCCCCCTTTACAACAAACGCTTGGACTTGCACCTAGAAGAAGCCCACAAAGCAGCCGTTTTGGAATCTTTTACCAAGAATCCCCCCACAGAAGTAGCAGGTATCGGCGTTAAGGAAATCGGCCGCAAAGACGGGATTAAACTTTATCTTGAAGACGGTGGCTGGGTACTGCTGCGGCCTTCGGGAACCGAACCCTTGATGCGCGTTTACATGGAAACCAATTCTGTGGAAAAAGAAAGCCAAGTTGCCCAACACATGGAAAAGGTAATTTCCCAGTTAGAACCTGTTTAAATTTCTACCTATTCCAACGCGGGGCTTTTCTCTACCGCTTGAGATTGTGAGGTGCGCGCGGAGCACCTCACATCTTTTTGATAACTCTTGCAGATCCTCTGAACATTAATCATCGATAATGCTCGGCTAGTTATACAGCGTATTCCAGGTTTATGAAGTACAGTAGCAGCAGCTTTTAAAATAATTTTTGAAGTGTTTAATATTAACCAAATCAAGCGCAGTTGCCAGTAAAACGTCAACCATCTTAGTAGTGGTTGGCGAGAAGTGACGTAAAAAAGCTTTCAGTTGTGACCACCATAATTCGATTGGGTTAAAGTCAGGAGAATAAGGTGATAAATTCAGGACACTCCCACCAGCCGCTTGAATCAATGGTTCAATTACTGCTAACTTATGGGCTGGGAGATTATCCATGACAACAACTGCACCCTCCCATAAGTTAGGCACTAAAAAATGTTCAATAAATACTTCAAAGGCCTTGCCATCCATTGACCCATTTAGCGTCATTAATCCTACTACTTTCGTCAAGCTAATTGCTCCGACAACTGTGACTTTTGCACCCCGATAAAAGGGTTTTAAATCGTAGATTCTACTGCCAGATATTGAACGTGCATGGGTTCGTGTCAACCCCAATAAAACGCCCATTTCATCCAAAAAAACGAGGTTGTCCGGGTTGATATTTTTCACTTTTTCCCAATACTCACATCTCAAAATTTGCACTCTTTCTGTGGCCGCCTGACTACTGCGGATTGTTTTTTTTTTCGCGTCAAATTTTGCTTTTTGAGTTCACGACACATCATACTAGGGCTGACAGACTCCTTGTGCGTCGATAGCCAATATTCACAATATTCTGACAAGGTGCTATCAGGATATTTTTCTACCATTTCCGTCAATTGAGTTGTGTGCGAGTGTAACACACTTTTAACGCTTCCACCTGGTTTTTTGGGTTGAACATGACCCGTCGCTTGTTTTTGTTTTAAGATTTTTTGGACAAAAGCTTTACTCACATCAAATCTGGCAGCTACTTTGCGAATGGATGTATCACATTGTTCATAAGCTTTAACTATTTTTTCACGAAACTCGATCGAATAAGGTTTCATTTTTTTGCACAAATCTACTAAAATTAGTGTACCACACTCACCTGGAATATGCTGTATATTTGCAATACACGTGGATTTGTTAAAGTTTGGGAGTGGTAAATTTATTTATTTTTAATTTTTAATTAATTTAAAAATTAAGAATATTTTTCCGCATCAACTAGACTTTTTCCCTAATCTTATTGTAGATTATTAAATAATGGTATTTTTCCAAAAATAAAATTTTTACACAGATTTCGATTGTAAAATAAGTATATAGCAACCCTAAATCATTTCTGAATTTCTTACTCCCTCCCCGCAGCTTCGGGGAGGGTTGGGGTGGGGTAAAAAATTTACGAGTCCTGCAAGGATTGCTATATAAGTTAAATTATTAGCCTGTCAACCCGTTTATGAAAACAATTCCTCTGCTAGCCATTAGTTTTTTAGTAGCAATTTTAGCAAGCGCGATCGGGATTATCTCAGTGCAGAACGCCGCCCCAGTATCCTTAAACTTTATCTTCTTTAAATCGATACAAATACCCGTAGGAGTAGTATTGGCCATGAGCATTAGTGCAGGACTGATAGGCGGTGCGCTGCTGCAACCTCTGTGGAACCTTTCGGATTCGCCACACTCGCGTCCTAAATTTCAGACAAATTCAGAAGACTCTAACACCGCAGAATATTAAGTTAATTGCTGAATCCTTAGATGGAATACACTTGGCCGTCAATCAGCAGCCGAGTAATTCCCTTGGCTAGCAAGTAAGGCGCGGCTTTTTGCAGCAGCCTGCCGTCAGGAATCTTGAAAACTCTTTGATTGCGAGTAGCAAATCGGCGGGCCACTCGGTGATTGTCAAACACTGCCAGGGTTTTCTCGCGAATTTCCGCAGGCGGAATTTGACCCAGTTCGCCAAAAGCTTTTAGAGGTCTGGTGATTAACTCCGCTGCCCGATCGACCACCAAATAACAAATTTTGGGCACAGAGGCTTCGCTTAAAGGCAAAACTTGAATCAGTCCTGTACCCCGAAGCTCGATCGACTCGCCCGACGATATCGATCCCAGCATACCGACTTCAAATAGAGAGTCTTCATCCTCTAAATCTTCGTCGAAGTCGTCATCTAAATCGTCTTCATCGTCATCCTCATCCTCATCGAAATCGCTAAAATCTTCACCTGCCAGCAGCCCTTCGGCTGGCAGCATTGCCTTTAGTTCACCAGTCACAACAGCGCGGTGGCTGCGATCGGCAAGATTGGCTGCTTGGGCTGGTGGCAAATCAGAAACATCCAAATCCGACTCTACAGTTCCTGGAATTTCGAGTTCTGCAACTGGTTCAGGGGGCGAGCCAGAACGCTTTCGGATCGTCGGCCTCGAATTTGAGGCTGACTGGGAGACTGGGACTGACTCAGACAGGGGGACAGCTACAGGATCGGTTGCGCGATCGGCTTCCGACGACTCAGCAGTAGTATCTGTCGGTTCAGAAACACTGCTGCGATCGGACAAACGCTTTTGTTTTTGGTGGACTAGAAATTCGTATTCCGGCTCCGACAAAGCGCCCTGAAGGATGCGCCTCACAGTCGAACTGCTCACTCCGTAGCGCTTTGCCAGAGTGATAGTATTTTCGTCCGACTGTCGGTACAGCCTGAGGAGTTCGCGTTTGTCTGAATCGGAGAGTTTTGTAGGCGTCATGCCAAGTTTTCCAGCAAAAAGACGTGAAAAGACGCAGGCTAGCGGTCAGCGAACTGTGATTTTTCTGTTTCGATTTAGAGTTGAGAGATGCCGACAAGAGTAAAAAAGCTTTCGCGTCCCCATCGCTTGCCGAAGCAACCCGAATCTCAAATCGCTACGCGGCGCGACGAGTGCGCCTGCTCTGGCGAGAACGGGTTGAGATGTCATGTTCCAAGATAGCTCCAATCCCAAACAGGATGCCGCTGAAAACAAAAAAGATTTCCAGCAAACTGCCGCTTTGATAACTACCCTCAGCCTGAGTATCGCGCCATTTAAAGTACATATCTGCGATGTAAAGCGAAAAAGTTGCAGCCGCAATCATCCTCCAAGATTGGGAAAAACGTCCTCCCCAAAACGCCAGCAGCAATGCAGTAGCAATAATCAGCAGAAAAACGTCCCCGACGATGTAAAACAAATTGATTGCATTTTTGTGAGGCGAGAGTTGCTTGTCCAGTGCCATCACCCATGCCGGAGCTTTGATTTCTGATTCTGATTCTCCTTCTTCTTCGGGTGCGGAGCCATCATAAGTCGCTGCTGCTCCTTGTGCCTGTGACTTGGACGAATTTTCCAAAGCAGGCGCTCTTCCTTTGGCAGAGGTTGCTGGTTCAGATTCTGTCACTACTTCTTGAGTGGCTGCCGGAGCCATTCCTAGCTGGGTTCTCCAAGAATCAGGTGCAGCAACCCAGATAGCTACAACAATCCCGAAGGCTGCAATTCCCGCTAACAAACCCCACTGCCCAATTTCTAGATTCAGGCGCTTGGAAGTCACGGCTAGAACCATGCCCCAGATCAGTACCACATAGCTGCCCAGATAAAACGCATCGGCAGGAGACACGTCCGGGTCTAACCCGAAATAGAGTTCCCAAATCCCGAACAGCAGGTTGGCTATGAAATAGAACAGCATCCCCAGACCAATGCCCAGCCAGACGTTGCGCCCGCTGACCATGTGCGGGCTTTGCCAGTTTCTAAAACAGACTAAAGCTGCTCCGAAGAATGCTCCGCATTCAAAAACATAAGTGCCGATCGAGTACCAAAGCGGTAAACCCTCTTCTGCTGAGAGGGGGACGCTGAACAGCAAAAAGAACAGCAGCGCCATTACAGCCCAGACAATGCCCGCAATCACTAGGGTCTGAGCTGACAGTAAAGATGGAGATGTAGATGACTTTTCTGAAGTGCTACTCATAGGGATTCCACGAGACCTAACTAGCGGTTGAACGCACCCCATCTCAATTTTTGATTGTAGATGAGGATTCTTTCGCCAAAAAACCTTTGTCTGACGCTCCCGGAAAAACTGGCGTCCTCAGCGTGTTGTCGGGACTCTTGCCCTCGTACACTCTAGAAAGACTAAGCAAGACAAATATCTATTTACTAATTCAAGGAATTAGTCGTTAGTCGATCTTTTGCCCGGAAATACAATGATAGAAATACGGTATATGTTTCACCATTTAGGCTTTTACAGTACCAAATCTATCTCTGAAATTATACCCTCAAATGTTGCTGTATCTGTTTTTTTGCTTTCGCACTCCCCGACTCATATCAATGATTGTGGTTGGGGAGTGCGATCGAAATTCAGTTAAATTGCCCGACCATAGATGGCATCCAAACCGAATCAACTATTTGGTTGGTCAATACAAGTTGGCAACCCAACCTGTATATCGCGTAACCCTACAGTGCAATTATCTAAGCTCAATTATCTCACCCCAATTGTCTGAGCAATTGTCAAAGATTTTCTATGCTGCGATCCACAACTTGTTGAGGGCTGATTGTTTCAGCCAATCTAGAAACTGAGTCCGATCCGGTGCTGACATATCTTGCAGCACATCGTTCACTCCCTCAGCGAAGTCCGTATTGCCAAAATATGATTTGCCCAAACGGTGGAGTTCTTGCAATAAGGTCTTGAGATGCTGCTCTTGCCAAGGAGGCACCTTATGATTTTGCAAGGGACTAACGGTCAGCCAATTTTTGATCGCATCAGGGGAGTCTGCCTGGGGGAAGTTTCCCTGCTGAAATACCTTGGCGATATCTTTCTGAAACGATGTGGCTTGCCTTGCGCCTAAGAGATCCTCTACATCGAAGTAAACTGCTTGGAGAAGCAGCAGACAACCCTGCGCGAACAGCGGTGCTTTGGCTGCTTCATTACCTGCCGGTTCTTCACCGGCAAGCTGATCTAAACGGACTTTTCCCCAGACGCTATATCTATCCGGCTCTTCCAGCAGAACGCACGCTTTGCCTCGGTTGTCGGTTAAGTCCCGCCACAAGGCTCTGGCGTCTTCTGCTTGCTTGCCGTTGAAGGCGCTGATCAGGCGAAAAGTCTGCCCCTGATAATTGAGAATGGGAATTTGTTGATCCCGTTTTGGGTGTTGAAAATTGGTTATTTCAACATCCTGCCGTTTCAGAATAAACATGACACTGCGATTTGACTCCTGTCATGGCCGAGGTGCTGTGCTTTTGACACTCCCCATGCCTAAAGGCGAGGGGATTCTTGATTCAGCGAGTCCACTTAAATTAGCAGGATTGCTCCCGATCACCCAGAGATGGTTCTCTCCTCAAGCGTTTCGATACTTTTTTGCTAACAAATGCTAACAAATATCTGAGCTGAGATAGTCTCTCAGCCTGGGCGTATAAATCAATGCACGAAGGAAAATCCCCCGCGCACAATTTACGACTGCTGTACTGGCAACGCTTGATTTTCGCGCTCTTGCCGAGCGGGCGATTGACTGTTTTGCTTTGATGCCGTAGAGGAAGCTTATAGATAGGCTTCTTACCATCAGGGATTTTCACCTGAGTCTTTCAATCCTAGTTCTACCACATTTTTCTCAAATATCAAGTCGAGCAGAATGTTAGCAAACATAACTCAATATCAGCTAATTAGTCGTTGTGGCTCAACTCATGCCTAAAATCAGGGGACAATCTCGGGTTTTTCGGTTATGCGGTCAGCGTTTTAGGCTTTGGCACTATCGAATATTAACATAATCAATAGGTATCTCCGAAAAAGCACCTGTGACTCTTGTCGTGTCTGAGCGCGGACTTAATTTCTGAAGATATCCCATCGACCAAATATTTGGGTTTCCACTCCACCTCCAAATACTTTACCCGAGTTCACGTCCTACCTAGTTTTGATTGTAAATTTACAACTATGCTGTTTTCTGGTGAGTCCCTCCTGCTTTTGTGAGATACTGTCTTGAATGCACAGGCTCTCTCATCGCCTTGGTTTTTTTTCCCCGAGCCATCGCGCTCCACGCCGTATTTTCGTACCTCAAACCGATTTCTGGGTAAGTCCTAAGATAATTTACTTGCTAGATCGCACACTGCACCGATAGAATAATGTTGTTAGCTATTTTTGAGTTGGGTGCGTAACTCAGTTGGATAGAGTAGCTGCCTTCTAAGCAGCGAGCCGCAGGTTCAAGTCCTGCCGTACCCGTTACACAAACCAATATTATCAAGCGTTTCAGCAGTTTTATACCGCAAAGGAGAGAGCGGCTCAAACCTTATTTGTTGTGCATTTGTTTCGCATTTGTTGTGCAATTGTTGTGCAAGACGAATGCACAACAATTGCACAACACTGCCTATTCGGGTCAGGTGGTATCCCGGCATCCTGTCGGTAGACACGGGTTAACTCTCCGAACCCACTATTTCCAAGAACGTCTCCACGTCTGCCAAGTCCGCTCTGGATTTTTTGCGCCGCGCTTTCAACTGGTTGAGTAAGTCGGCTGACTCTGGAAAAACTGCCACGGTCGGAGCTGAGTTTTTATTTGCTTCCCGTGAGCGCTGCGCTTCCTTGACTTCTTGCTCCAGCATCTGCACCTTCAGTCCTAAATTACGGTTGCGGTCAAGCACACGGTCAAGGCGATCGCTCGCAACCTTGTCTACAGTTCCACCCGATTTGTAGACAAATTGTAGACTTGACGCTGTTGTTGCTTCGTGTAGACAAGTTTGTAGACAGCGTGTAGACATCTCACGGCACACGAGCTAAAAAAGTAGATTAAATCACTTGACACAGTGCTTGAAAGTTAAACGAGTCCCTGTTAGGGTGAAAGGAGATTCAATCACTTGTAACGCGTGAATCATGTCTAATCCCAACGGAAATATTCAAACTTTAAAGCCTTACGAGAGCAAGTGGCGATCGGGCAAAACTCAAACCATCAGAGTACCCGTTGCCCTCGCTGAACAGATACTGGCGGTGGCACGTCAGATGGATGCAGGTGATTCACCTGTGACAGAGGATGAACTTGTTATTAGTTTGACAAAACTTAGGGACAAAATAGAGGCTAAAGAACCAGGGTACAAGGTCAACTCAGCCAGCAAATTGATATCTGCTCTCAAGCTGATTTTTGACAAGCTGTAGACACAAAAATCCCCCAGTTAAGGGGGATGAGATTGAACCTAGTCAACGGCTTCCAAGTCCTTGGGGTCAAGCCGTGTAGTAAAACGTCCGTCGGGCTTTAAACAGGTAATTTGTCTGTATTGGTCAATGTCATCCACCACCAACTCTAGACCCGCTAGCTGTTCGGCGTACTTTGTCCCGATGTAACGGACTCGGAGTCCTTTATTGGCAGGTACGCTCTTGGGCTGGGTTAGCATTTCCACCAACTTTTGCCGCTCGCTGTCGGTAAGTTGAGAGAGTAAATTGCAAACCTGACTAAAAGGTGAGGAAACGTCGGTTCCATCGGTTCCACCGCTCTGTATAAGAGTTTGTGCGGTTCCATCGTTGGTTCCAGTATTTTTTGGAACCGACGATGGAACCGCTGTATCCCTTACTGCATCTACTGGAACCGATGGAACCGATGTTTTTACAGTTTTTGGGCAAACTTGAACAAATCCAATTCCAAGCAAATATCTTTGTCCTCTTCGCTCCATTTCATCGCGCTCAAGATATTTACACACTTGAAGCTTAGGAAAAATCTCGCTAAGCCTTGATGACAACTGGTTTATAGCTTTCACCGGAGCGTCATACTTATTGGAAAGTTCATTCCAAATCAGCTTCTCTTTGGTGGCGCTAGCCTCTCTCTCTAGAATCCCTGCATCCTCATACCAAGCTTGCAATCGCTCCCACAAATCTTTAACCCAGACACGACCCCCAGACTGAACCTCCAAACCAACCTCGCGCGCAAACTGCCACAAGTGCCGGCTTCCCTCCTGAGCTTCCCGCATCGCCTCACGGGTCGCCTTGTAGTCAATCCCCTCTTTCAGCAGCAGTGGCAACCGCTCCAACATCTTGTTAAGCATCGCCGGTGCAATCCGCTCAAGGATGAAGTTCTCATCATCCTTGAAACGTGGGTCAGCTTCCAACTCACCCTGAGACGGGTCAGCATTGTGCTTGTAAGTTTTCTTGAAACTCAGGATGCCGTAGCGGTCATCAATGGCGGCTGTCCCTCCAGTGATAGAGGGTAGTTTGTTGCAGTTGGCAAGAAAAATAGCAGCAGGTTTGTACTCATAACCATCCTTGCCCTTGCGTTCAATATCAAGAATGTCACCTGTAATTAACTGCTTAAGGCTCTGGATGGTGTCGAGGTCTACTTTTGCAGTATTCTCGGAAGCCCAATTACAAATACTTCCTTCAATTCCTGCCAGAGAGAACTTGCGGCCATTGTCATAGGATTTGAAGTCTGACAGCGACTTCCCGGTCATCCCCCGCCCAAAGACAGCGGACAACACAGCCCGCAATGTATCTTTACCGTTAGACCCCTCGCCGTGGCACAGCAAACCTTTAACGCCCCGTCCCGTCAGCTTGGAGCGGACAAGCTTCAAATTCAACGCAGCAGCAGCAGTCCGCAAAAATACCTCACGCTGCGACGACTCCAAGCATTCCAAAAGGCGATCGCAATCCGTCGAGTCAATGTCAGGGTCATACTTGCAGCCAACATAGGTATAGACCTGGTTGGGGTCATGTGGCACAAACGAGTGAGAACCGTCAGGGTTAATTTTCACTACCCCGTTAGAGCAGTTCAAGCCGTCAGGATTTATTTTGTTTGGGTCAACCCAGTTCTGATCGATAACCCACTTCAGTACCTCGGTTCCGTTACTAGACCTGGCTCGGTTGTTGACCCAAACACCCTTTACCTTCTCCGCGTAGGTATTGAGCCAGCCACCTATACGGCGCTTTTCCTCGGATTCCGATCGCAATTCGTAGTGACTGCCGACATAGCGATAAAGCTGACCTCCAATAGCTTTCCAGTGACCGTCTGAGTAAAGTGCAGCCTCTGCCTTCTGGACGAAGTTTTGTAGTGCAGTCGGCGCTGTGTCTGGGATGTAGTCATTTTCACTACTGTCATACTTCTGGCATACTACTTCTTCTCGCGTGCGCGGGTGAGAAGTTAGAGAATTTAGTATGTCTTGAACAGTGACTTTTTCGCTGTCAATCCAATCTTTGACATCCAACCCCTGACTCTTTGGCAAGTTATCCCAAGCCCCAGAATCGGGATAACAGTAGAGCCACTGAGCACCGGGGAAGTGTTCGGAAAGTTTAGCGGCATCCTCCACACCGGGGATATCGCGGTCAGGACAAATAACAACCTTTGCACCCTGTAAATCGCTTGTGTCAGTGATTCGCCACTTACCCATGCCGCCGATGCTGGTGGTAGCCGCCAAGCCTAAATCCCAGAGAGCGTCGGCACACGATTCGCCGTCAACGATAAAAATGTAGTCGCCGTTTGCGATCGCCTTTTGAGCCTCGGCATAGCGGTAAATCGGGATACTGGCACGCTGAACATCCCCTAGCTTCATTACCCAGTCATTCTTGTTTTTGTCCCAGTGCTGCTGATTAATCTTCTTCTTGCGTCCGTCTCCATAATCAGTCCGCTGCACCCTGACAAGCGGAAAACCGTCGCGAGCGGGATAGGGGAAGCAGCGAATTGCAGCGGGTCGAATGGCTTTTTTCTCTGAAGCCTGAGCGTAGTAAAAATGCCCGTCATCGTCATGCTTCGTGGTTTTTTCCCAACCAGTAGCGGGCGGTTGGTCGCGGTTGCAGACTGACAGATTGCCGATGAGGTAGCACCAGTCAGGCTTGCCGCAGTGGGCGCAAGGATTGTCTTTGGTTACACGGATAAGATTGCGGGCGCTTGAACTTTGCCCGTTAGTCGAGTTAGTATTGGAAGACATGGAAATTTTGCCTTTTCTATGGGTGAATCCTTAAAACCGTTGCGTGTAGGTACCAATTACGAGCAGCGGTTTTTTGGTGGGCTTTTACAAGACTTGAAGAAGTTTAAAAGCGTAATTGGCACCGCCTCGCTAGCTACTAGCAAGTGCGGGTAGGCTATCTGTCAAGCTGACACCGATTAAGCCATTGCAGAATTTAGGAATGAGAATCAGAGCCTTTAGTAGTTGAGCCAGACTTTTTAAATGCTTTGCTACACAAAAAACTTTCGCCCATCTCAAGCAATCGGCATTGACCGCCCACTGTCTCCAAATGTTTCGGTAGGGGTAGTGCTTGATAACTAACCGTCGAAACTCTTTTTCTCTGCGACGAGCTTCGATTCTTTCTCTAGGGGTGAGAGGGCGTGTGTCCATGCAAAATATTTTAAATTACGGATTGGAAGTATGGGACACGCATCTTAGCTTTGAAGGTACTCTGACCGTACTCTGACAGTGTACGAAACCCTACGGGTTTCGGATTTTGACTACATACCGAAAAACCACGAGCTAAGCCCCCTCGCAACCCGACCATACTTTGACCATACTCTGACAGCATGGGAAACCCTACGGGTTTCCGACTTTGACTACATACCGAAAACAGGCTCGAAAAACTCTCTGTCATTTGCTCTAAAATCCCTCGCGGTTTGACCGTACTTTGACTGTGCTCTGACTGCATCACAAACCCTACGGCCTTGTGAATTTGTTTACACACAGAACCAGTGCAGTAAATTCTTGCTCGTTGTGTGCTAAGCGTTGCTGCTTTTTGCTGTTTAGGTGTGTACCGGGTATCACATAACCCGGTTGGACGCGGCCGGGAGGCAGGCCGTAAGCCAGCCCCCTCCCGGCCCACATTACTGCTGCCCTTCGGCAGGTGTGTTTGAGATAGGATTGGGGGCGCTTACGGCTTCGAGTAGGTAGTCGTATTGTCCGTATTCCTCCCGTGGCTTATATTTTTGACCTTGCGCCCACTGCCAACCCCAGTTTGTAAGCGTAGTGAGGGTAGCATCTATTTCTAGCAGCGTCCCCGTCAAGCGCATATTTACCAGTTGCGTTCGTTCAGTCATCGTTGGACTCTCCCTCAAATTGGTTGATTAAATCCTGTAATTTCACCTTACCTTCTGCAAATTTTCGCCCCTTCATTTTGAGAACGTTCTCAATAATCCAGGTATTAGTTTTACCAGCTTCCCGCGCTTCCTTGATTTCCGCATACAGCTTCCCAGCTAGTTCATGGGAATCATCGGTAGTGGTAGTTATTGCGACTTCCACTTCTTCCTCAGACTCAGAGCTGTAGAGAGCTTCCAGGGTTTTCCGGGCTTCTTCCACATCGGTAGTCGGTGCTGCCAAAATAGCTTCAGCTTCCTGCTGTCTCTGCTGCTGACTTACATAGGCGCTGACGGCGATTTCATCCACCACATCAGCAGTAATTGCCCTGGTTTTGATTGCCTCAATTTCCCCTTGTTCAGACAGTTCGCGGGCGATGTTGCCGGCCGACACCGCACAAGCAATCGCAGCGCACAAACTGACACCTTGCAGCGCTTTGTGAATGTCTAGCTTTTTGTCTAGCACTGCTAGCGGTGTTAGCCACAACATAATAGAAGACGCGCTCAGCACAAACAGTTTTAGCTGCATGATTCCCCCTCAAATAACTTACTTGAATGATTGTTGATTTCGCTAGCAGCTTTCTCAAAATCAAGGTTTTCAGCTCGAATCGCTTCTTCCAGAGCAGCGGCAACTCTGTCTTCAAATTCGTACTGTAAATCTGTAAAATTCCAATCAAAAATTGCACAGTCGTCTTCCTTTTGTCGCTTAGCCCTTGCGTATTCTTTCAAGTTTTCAGCTTTTATTTCTTCGACAAATTGCGAGAGAAGATTGATAAAATCTTCTGTAGTCAAAAAATCTAGCTGCATAAAAACACCCCCAAACCAATCAGCAGCATCGCTAAACCGCCGATTAAAAGTGCTTGTAAATCGGCAACTGAAATCTTGAGTAACTTGCTCAGAGAGTAGTCAAGCAACCAACTCAGTCCCCAAGCAATTGCAATTGCCGCTAATAGAAATAAAACCGCTTTCATTGCCATCGGATGCAAACTCGCTATCCACCCCAAAAGGGAGGAAGCGACGCACCCGGCAACGAAGTAGTTTGTCAAGTACATCGCTTTCATTTAGTTAGTCCCTCCGGTCAGCTTGGCTTTGATTGCATCAATCCGAGTGCGGGCATCTGAATCCGCTTTGTCTATCCCCAAGCCCAGGCGAGCGTAACCGGGACGCAAGCCGTGTAATTTCTTGGCTAAGCCAGCATCAGCGCGCTTTTTGCCTAGTTCGTTTTCAGCAACCGCTCCCTCATATTTCCTGTGTTCCTTGTGTACGGTTTTGTCGGCCGCTTCAATTTTTCCTAGTGCTTTGTAAGCGCGCTTCGTTTGCTTTGCACAGTCGGTTTTTTCCTTTGCCAACTCTTTCAGTTTGTCAGCTTGTTCGCGGTCAAAGTAGCGCGGTGCTGGCACAACTGGAACGCTACGAATGCTAGAGAAGTTACCAGGATTTAAGGGTGTGATAACGCTTGTGTCAGTGCTTGCCAGTACCTTAGACTTGTCGATTGCGTGTCCGCCGTCGTTGCTGGTGGCTAATTGGTTGTTGTCAGATTTACCGCCGAATAGTCGCAGTTGTAAGCTCATAATTTTGTCCCAATTTGAATGTTGACTTTGACAGGGGGCAATAGATTGAGTGGGTTGATTTGTCGCCAAAAATTCATAGCCAGTACAAAGACCCCCACTGATGCGAGCAAGAATGCAATGAGTTGAGCAAAATCAACCCAGTCTAAAAAATTGATGGAATTTTGAGGGGTAAAGCTGCACACCGGGGACAAGCCATCATTTATCCATCCACTTGTGTCAGGCGATTCAGTCAGGGTATACAAACAGTCCGACGGATTGCGACGGATTGCGACTGTTTCACCCTCTAGCACTGTGTCAGGCGATTCAGCGCGGTACAAGCAGTGGGGAAGCGTGAGACTGTCTGGGACTGTGCCTGTGTCAGTTTCTAGCACTGTGTCAAGTGATTCACTGTGATTGTCCTGAGTGTTGACAGCACCGGCAGCACCGGCTGCATCTAAATCTAAAAAAGCGTCGGAACCTAGGTCATCAAACACTGTGTCAGGCGATTCACCGTCAACAAGATAAAACTCTAACAGCGATTCCCATGTAGCAGTTTTGCTGAGTTTTCCAAACTGTCTGGCGTCTTCATTGGTGAAGCCCCGGTCAAAGGCGATCGCCCTTAGTTTGTCAATGCGGCGGTAGTTGATGGCGGGCTTAGTCATGACTGACAAGCCTCAAGCTAGACTCACAAATCAAAGCTTCATCAAACATTGGGTACATCCAATCGGCAGCATCGCCGGATGTCCAATTGATAATGTACTCCCACGCCTCATTTTTTGGATTCCAGCAAACCCCCATTATTTCGCCAAATTCAGGAGGAATATCATACTCCTCATCCTCACCGAAATCCAAATCCCCGTCATCCCAAGGGCTGAAGATTTGGTCGCCGATAGCGAACTTAGGTGCAGGGTATTTCTTGGGGAATTCAAAAGCTGATTGACTGCGTGGCACAAAAAATAGCAAACCGGCCGATGCGATTTTTTGCAATAACTCGCGACAGGGAAATGTAAAGTGTTGCGATCGTCCGCAAAGACAATCGTCTGAAAGTGTCATAATTATTCGGCTCCAAACGTTGTTAGAAAACGGTTTGGGGAAGTCGTAGTTTGCCTGGTGTTGGAAGCACCGTGCAAACCGCGCATATCAAATCTTCCTTAGTTACTCACGATTGCAGACTTACAATCCCTTGTCAACACCGGGACTGTAAAGTTTTGTTTCGCAAAAGTTGCCCCTAGAATCAACATCCTAACAGCATCAAAGCGGGCGTAAATGCTCCAAAATCTTGTTATCTAAATAGTGGGAATTAATAATACTTTCCGACGTATCGCACCAGCGAGCAATTACCGCAGACGGGATACCTTGCGCCAATTGTTCGCTAATAAAAGTATCCCGGCAAGAATATGGAGTAGTAGGTTTGTAACCCGGTTCCCGCGTCTTGTCAGTGATAGGTACAACTATCTTGTGCCAAGCTCTTTGAGAAAAATTGCTGTAGTTAATTGCCTCCCCAGTTGGAGAAGAAAAAACCAATTCTTTAGAGTCAAACTGTTGTGGCTTAATTGACACTAAAAGCTCTTTCAACTCATTATTGCAAGGGAATTTTCGGTGTTTGTTATTTTTACTCCCCTTACTCTCAACAGCTTTGCCCTCAATGAACTGAATGCTGCTGTTGAACAAAACATAAGCACAGTCTGGCGAGACATTCCCCCAAGTCAAGCCAATAGCTTCGCTAGGACGGCAACCCGTTAAAAACCAAAACTTTACTAATGGGTAATATGTGTGGTAACAGTGTCCGGGCTTATTTTTGTGAGACTCAAAAGCTTGTAGCACCAGCAACTTTTCTTCAGTGACAAAAGCATTAGGGGTGGGGTCATTCTGCCAGTTGTACTTAGGTAAATCATTAGCCATGTCTTTGTAGGGACTAACAGGCAAAATAATTAACCCGTGCTTGATACCCCAATTAACAGCAGCATTTAAGTGGGTGAGAATGCGCTTAGTCATGTCCCCCGTTGTTGTCTCTAAAAGGACTTCGCGAACTTCTAGCGCTTGCAGAATATCCGAAGGACACTTGGCTATGTGTCGCCCCAACGTAGTCCGCAAGTAGTGCAAAGACTTTGGCTTGAGCGCACCCTGCTTGTAGTTTAAATATTTGTCCCACAACTCTTGCAGCGTCAGACTTGTTGCCCCAAATTTAGCCTGTACCAGATTACTGCTGTGTTTGTGGGGCTGGACAGGCTTGTATTTGCTTAAATCATTTGGGTCAAACATCCCAGTCAGGATGTCAAGCTCAATCTGCTTAGCCTTGCATTCTGCGATCGCCCGGTTTTCCAAAGTATCCGCCAGACCGATATACAGAAACGTATTTTTACCGGAATAAAGCTCGCGGGGTAAATGAAGACGTAGCATACCTCGGCTTGCCATCACTCCGACAGTCCCCTTTTTCCGACGCTGAGATTGGTTTATTTGCACGATTGCGCCCTCAACTCTACAGGCTTACAATATCAAAATGTTGTGCATTTGTTGTGCAATTGTTGTGCATCTTGGTTTGGTTGTGCGTGACTAAAGGTTGAAAGAATTACATACAAAGGGATTCAAGAATTTGACACTTCTGCCTTCTAAGCAGCGAGCCGCAGGTTCAAGTCCTGCCGTACCCGTTACACAAACCAATATTATCAAGCGTTTCAGCAGTTTTATACCGCAAAGGAGAGAGCAGCGGAAACCTTATTTATTTCGGACTTGTTTCGGATTTGTTTGGCCTACTCAAATCCGAAAAACACTCACATCCGTGAAAAAGCCCGGCCTGCCAAACCGGGGCTAATTTTCCAGCTTCCCCGATCGACACTGCAAGTTTTCTGAGTTAGTTCTGGACGCGTAAATACCAAAGAAACCGGGTTGTTACCAGTTTTCAAGGTCGGGAGGCAGTATTTTCGCAATAAACACCCGGCTTCTGACCACCCGTGCGTAAATTTTATGAGTATGTGTTTGCCACAGCCCATGTAATATCATAAAATGTGTATTGTGTCAATATCCGACCGCCTGCGATCTGAAAACAGCCGCGCGCGGCGGTTGTGGCCCGAGTAGCCCTCAGGGGTTATCCTTAGTAATCAGGCTAGTTTCCGACAGGTTTGGATATGTTCCCAGCAACTTTATTTCATATTCCCCAAAATTTAATGCTATTACTCGACCGCGGCGCGATCGACCTATTAAAGCCCCTATTGGCGCAAACAACCGGAATGCCTATAGTTGCATCGGAAAATACGGCAACCATTGCGCTGGTATTGGTTGCTCTGGGAATTCTGGGTTGGGGATTTTATCGGGCCAGACCTTTTGGCAAACTGGGAATTTTGGCTTGGTTGCAGTCAGTTGCACTGATGAGCCCCTGGCTGCTGTTCTTTGGTTTGTTCGCCGCCGGGATTTACCTCAATCTAGTTGCGGTATTGTTGCTGCTCGTGGCATCCACGGGATTGTACATTTATCTGGGCAGGCAATTGCGCAAGGCTGCATCCGATGCAGTGCTGCCGCGCCCGGATGCTGCTGAGGTAAATTCCCAAAGCGATGATTTCTCAGCCCCTGACTCGCAGCCGACACCAGCCAAACAAATTATTAAGATCGTCACAGCGCCACCGGCAACTAATGAATTAGAAATAATTCCCGTTCCAGTTGAAGACCTCAAGGCAATTAAAGGCATCTTTGGCATCGATACTTTCTTTGCCACAGAAACGATTCCCTATCAAGATGGGGTAATCTTGAAAGGCAATCTCCGGGGAGACCCAGAACAAGTACACTCGCGTTTGACGGCAAGTTTGCAAGAAAGATTAAACGATCGCTACCGCCTATTCTTAGTAGAAAATCAGGACGACAAACCGGTAGTTATTATCTTGCCCAGCACCAACGACCCTCAGCCAACTACCGTATATCAAAAAATCCTAGCAGTCGTGCTGCTGTTGGCAACAATTGCTACCAGCTTGGAAACAGGCGGTTTGCTGCTGGGTTTCGATTTCTTTAACTCGCCGACTAGATATCTAGAAGTTCTGCCAATGGCAGCCGGAATTTGGGCGGTTTTAGGCTCGGGCGAAATTGCTCGCCGAGTGCTGGCAAATCGGTACAATATTCGCTTGAGTTGGCCGTTTTTTATACCAACTTTGCAGATAGGTTGTTTTGGGGCGATCGACCGTTTTGAGTCGCTGCTGCCCAACCGTAAAGTTTTGTTTGACATCGCTTTTGCCGGGTCAGCTGCTGGCGGAATAGTTTCTCTGCTAATGCTGGTAACGGGTTTGCTGCTGTCTCACCCCGGCAGTTTGTTTCAAATTCCCGCAGAATTTTTCAAGGGATCGGTTTTGGTGGGAACTTTGGCAAAAGTGGTTTTGGGTTCGGCTTTGCAGCAGCAGATTGTTGATGTTCACCCGCTGGTTGTTATCGGTTGGTTGGGCTTGGTAATAACGGCGATTAATTTGATGCCGGCGGGACAGTTGGACGGCGGTAGAATCGTGCAAGCCATCTACGGTCGAAAAATAGCAAGTCGCGCTACTTTGGCGACGTTTGTGGTGCTGGCCATCGCTTCTTTAGTTAATCCTTTGGCTCTGTATTGGGCGATCGTGATTCTGATTTTACAGCGGAATCTGGAACGGCCGAGCCTCAACGAGCTGACTGAGCCTGACGACGCTCGCGCGGCTTTGGGTTTGCTAGCTTTGTTCTTGATGATTGCTGCGCTGTTGCCTTTGACTCCGGCTTTAGCGGGCCGTCTGGGCATCGGAAACTAACAGCAGCGGTGCAGCTTTGGTAATAGGCTCTTGGGTTGCGGTAAATTAGTGAAATCTAGGAATTGGGCGATCGGGTTCTTAACTACTAATTTCCAATTAAGATCCCCGCCCCAGGTTATTTCTCTCTTACCAAAAGTTGATTTTTGGACAACCCAAAATTTGTTTAAACTCGATCGATAAAGTAAAAATAACTTATCTAAGCATATAGGATAAAGTCATGGCTAATCAACTTCCTCCTGTATTGGTAACTTTTGATGCAGATGTTTTGATGGCTGGTAGAACCCAAGTGTGGCAAGAATATGCCAAGGTAGGAACTTGCTATATCCCGGAAGTAGTGTACGACGAAATAGATCGTCTGACAGGGCAAGCGGTGGAAAAAGCTCAAGAGCAAGTAGCTAGAGAATTTATGCGCTTTTTTGCCGACAGCGGCTGGATAGCAACTGACGCTCAGGAAACACACCGAGCTCTGGAACCTTCGATTAAAAATCAAAGCAAGCCAGCAATGCTCGTAGTGGCGACGGCTCAGTGCGTTTACGGTTTGGCTCAAGAACACCCGGAGGGATTGGTGATTTTTGTGTCCAACAGCCAGCCTCTACTGAAGCGGCTGGCTTCTGTAGGCGCTACGAATCTCTGCGGGATTACCGGGGCAATGCTGTTAAATTGGGCGAGGAAAGGGGAACGCCCGCCGGCGGCGACTCAGCAATTGCAAAGTTTGATGCGCACCCTCGCCGAACGCAAATTGACTCAGCGCTCTAACAGCAGAATTCAGGATGCTGCGGTTGGCAAAACCGGGACTTCTGCTAGCAAGTTAACCGAGACGCGCGGCGCTTCTGAATTGAAGTCGCCCAGCAGTTTTACTAAAACAAATAAAACGGGTTTGACTGCCAGCAGCAGTGCGAGTTCGCGCCCCAAAAAGCCGCCCCGCAGTCGCGAGGAACCTAGAGATTACGAGCCGGCTGTATATCGTATGAAACATATTACGCCTCCGGCAAAAAGGGGCAGCGGTTTTCTGTCTGGTGCCTTAAATTTTTTGGGAGCCTTATTTTTCTTGACGGTAGCGGTGGGTATTTTGTGGCGAGTGTTCGATGTTAAGGGTTTTAGAAAGACTTTTGTGCCGGCTCTACCGCAGCCTGTGCAACAATTTGTTAAGTCGATCGACCCTAAATAATCTGGTTTTCTGAAAATTCTACCTTCAGCTCCGGCTAACTTGTGCCTTCGGTCATCGTTAATCTTCCACCTTCGGAAACCGGGATAGCAGGCTTGGTAAACAAATGGGTTCGCTCCACTAAAGATAGCGGTAATGTGCTTCTGGCGCACTATACGGTTAGAGTTGCTGGCCTTAGTCCGCTGGGAATTTTCAAGGGCTACTATCGAACAGAAGATGAACGCTTCGCTTTAACCGCTCCAAAAATTCATCGCCATGCTCAACAGGAACGAAATAATTAGTGGATTAGCACTGGCTTTTGCAGGTTTTACTTATGCTTTAGTCTTTTTTGTTCTTCTTCCCTTCAGACAGTACGATTATGCAGCACCAATTGAGGCAATAGCAATGGCGATCGCTCTGATTGTAGCAATGAATTGGCTGCTGTCTTCACCTTTGCTAACTGGGTTGAGTTGGGTCGCTGGATTATATGGTTGTCAGTTAGTCCTCATGTTTTTTGGTAGCGTGTTTCTGAAAGATGGGCTGTACCTGCCAAATTTGTTATTTTTTGGAACTGCGATCGTAGGAGTTGCGAGCCTTTATACCAGTTTTTCACAACAAAAAACAGTGCTAATTGTGGCTTGGTATACGGTATTTTTCATAGCTTCAATGTACTTATTTTTGCTTGGCGGCTATGCGATCAAAGGCAAAAATCCTTTTCATAGTTCTTCTACCCAGATGCTGCCGCTGTTGAATCAAAGGGTAGAAATTCTCACCGACAATCCCAAACAATTGTATTTGAATGGTAAAACTGGCGAACTCACGAATATTGACCGTTATGAGGTGACAGTGAAACTAGATTCTGGAGGAGACGAGACATTGATGTGGCCCTATGTCGATGTTTGGTGGGAGGATGTCAAGGCTGCTAACTAACAGAAATGCCAAGACTTATAAACCCTAAATAATTTTATGTCTCTGATATTCTCGCTTTCTCTTATCTCTGCTTCCTCTGCGGTTCATTCACTATTTAAAGCTGGTGCTGTTCCTTCTACAGGTCGAATAATGGCCGGTTTATTCGTAGATTGTTGCTGAAAAAGTGCCTTGAGTGCCAATTCAAGATTTTCTGCCATGACTATGCGGTTTTCATAAACAGCAATAACTCTGACTAAAGTTGGCAAACTATTGCGATCTGCTTCTAAATAAAGAGGTTCTACATACAGCAAAGATTGTTCAATTGGAATGACTAATAAATTTCCTTGAATTGCTTTGGAACCTTGGCGATTCCAGAGAGAAATTTGTTCTGAAATAACCGGATCTTGGTTAATTAAAGCTTCTATTTGTTCCGGGCCGTAAACTAATCGCTGTTTGGGAAACAGATACAGCAGCAATTTTCCGTAATTGCCACCATCAGATCGCCCTGCAATCCAAGCAATTAAATTGTTGCGACTTACTGGAGTAAACGGGAGCAGCAAAATAAATTCTTCTGCTGTTTCTGTTGGCAGTTTCGTAATCAAATAATACGGTTCTACGGGCTGCTGTTCGCTGCCATAAATTTCGTTGGGAACTCGCCACAAATCCTCCCGATTGTAAAATACTTGCGGGTCTTCCATATGATAAGTTAGCAAGCGTTCGGATTGAATGCTCAACAAATCTACGGGATACCTAATATGTTTGCGGATAGCCAGAGGCATTTGGTCAAGGGGTTTAAAGAGTCCAGGAAAGATACGAATCCAACTTTCGATCATCGGATCTGACGGGTTAGCAACGTAGAAGTCCACAGACCCGTTGTAGGCGTCAATGACGACTTTTACGGAGTTGCGGATGTAGTTGAATTCATTTTTGCCTGGATCGGAATATGGGTAGCGGTCGCTCGCTGTATAGGCATCCATAATCCAGTAAAGATAGTTGGAATAATTATTAGTTTTTGAGGAAGAAGGCTGCTTTTTAATACCAATTCTACCCCCGTCTTTTTCTATATCATCTTTATTAAGATTGGCGTTGGCTACTACCAAATACGGGTCAGAATCGTATCTTAAAAAAGGAGCGATTGCGCGGACTCTTTTGTTAATATTTCGGCGGTACAGCAATTTAGTTTCTGGCATAAAATTGCGGGTAAGCGCCATTTGCCAATTTTTGAGATAATTAGCAAACAGCAAGCGCCGCCACATAGAACCGATCGCAATTCCTCCCCTACCGCTGTAAGTATTGTAAACATTGTCTTCGCCGCTGGGATAGTCGAATTCTTTGACTTTTGTCTGTGTCATCGCGTCGGTATTGGTTACTTCGCCGTAGTAAATTCGCGGATACGCCAGGGGAATACTGACTCGAATTTGATCGCTGGTTATTTCCAAAGCAGTCTCTCCTTTCTGGGCTGCCACTCCAATATCTTTGACAAAATAATCGGGTAAACCGCCTACACCGACTGTATTTACGGGAGAAAGAGTAAAGCCGTAACCGTGAGTGTAAACTAAGTGTTCGTTCACCCAAGTTTGAGCTTCGGGGGCAACTGCTGTGTAATCTAATTCCCGCGCTGCCAGAAGCACTTGTTGGCTTTCAGAATCTCTCTTTTTAGCTTTTTCGTTTTTGATGGTGTAGCGATCGATATCGGCATCAGGAAAGGTATAATAGGGTCTAATTTGCTGTAACTGCCGGTTGGTTTTCAGTAGCGGTCGCTTGTCCCAGAGGCGGATGTTGCTAATAGTCAGTTGATTTTTTTCTAAGTCTTTATATGTAAGTTTTCCGGCTGGATCGAAAGTTTTTATTTCGATTTTTGTGAGGTCAAAGGCTTCTTGAGTAAAAGCAATACTGCGCTGGATGTACGGCTGTTCTCGTGCTAGTTCGTTGGGTTTAACTATGAGTTGCTGCACAATTTTTGGCAGCAGTAAACTCCCCAAAAAAATCAAAGCTAGCCACCCTAAAAGAATTTTTTTTATGAGTTCATTCTTAATTTTGAATTGGCAAACCTGGTACAGCATCAAAAGTGCGATCGCCCCTGCCAAAATACTCAAAAATCCATAGCAGGGCAGCCGCACCGTCACGTCAGCATAGTTTGCCCCGTAACTAACGTCTCCCCGGGAATACAGCAATGCGTAGCGCCTTAGCCAGTAGCTGAATGCGGTGGCTAGCATTAAAGCTGCACCTAACCCGTACAAGTGCCGCTGCTGCGATCGAGAAAACCCCAAAAATATCCCTTGAATCAGGCTATTTCCAGACAGCAAATATGTTAAAGCACAAGATACTAAACCGTACAAAAATACAACTGTCAGCCAGAATCCTAGCAACTCTAAGATTGGCAAAATAAATACATAAAAGCTAATATTTTGATTAAAAAGAGGGTCGGTTATGTTAAAATTAGTAGGGTGGAAATATTGCAAAACTTTTGTCCAGCGACTGACGGCAATCACCCCGATCGCCAAACTGAGAAAAAGGGCGATCGCCCGCAGCCAAAAATCAGGCTTAATTGCCACAGCTAACATTGTTCCCAGCAGCAAGCCCAACTCCCACCAGCGAGAAAATAGCTGCACCCCTATTTGCTGGATTAAGTCTAATCCCAACTGCACGGGCGGTGCAGGCAAATTGTCAGCTATACCGAAATAGGTGAGGCTGTTTGCAGCTAACAGCCCGCAGTGAATTGCGGTCAAAGTTGCGATCGAACTCAATCCGAATACCGCCAACAGCAGCCAGGGAAAGGTAATTTGGGATTTAGCAACAGGTAATTCGTAATTCTTCGCCGTTTTGTTTGCCCTCTGTGAAGCGAATAGTGCCGCCCCCACCGGCGATTTGATTTCCTCGGCGGGATGTTGCAGGCGGCGGGCTAAAGCCAAATTTCCGAACAAAAAGGCAGAAGAAACAGCAATTGCGATCGTCCCCAGCAACCCTTGAGTTTTCAGCTTTAACAGAAAAACCTGAAGATATCCAACTTCTTGAAACCAGAAAATTTCTGCCGCAATGCGACACGCAAACTCAAAAACCAGCCACAGCCCTACAATCCATAAAATTAATGGATAAATTCGCCTTCTTAAAGTCATAACAACGAGCTAAAAGTAGGGACATGACATTGCCCATAGGTGTCAACTTAACCCGAAATACCGCTATTAGACCTAAGTCCTTGGCTAATAGCTCGAGTCCTCGCTATGAAGACTAATTACTAATCAGTTCTTCAGTCCTCTGCCAGAGGAATTGAGCTTTGAGGGAGGGATTGAAACCCTGCCGCACTGAGAGTTTAAGGCTAAGTTGACAGCAATAGACAAATGCCTGAGTCCCTACAAATATAATTTACAGTCAAGGGAATTTGAATCGAAAAAACTCCAGTTAGCTGTACTGTTGATTGACATCCACATCCAAATTAAACAGCGTCTGCAAAGTTTGCATCGCTTGCCGCCGCGCCTCAATATCCTGCTGAGCGCGCAACTGTACCATCGGATCGTGCAAAATTTTATTCACAATCCCCCTTGTTAAAGATTCAATCACATCTTGATGTTTCTCCGAAAATTCAGAGCCCAGACGCGATAAAGCTTTTTCTAACTCTTGTTCGCGAATCAATTCTATCTTATCCCGCAAACAGCTAATAGTAGGAACAGTTTCCAGACTGCGCCACCAGAGATCAAAAGCCTCTACTTCCTGTTCCAGGAGGCCCTGAGCTTCCATTGCCATTTTGCGGCGGCTTTCGTGATTTTGAGCTACCACTGCTTTCAAGTCGTCCACATTAAACGACTTCACATTAGCGAGTTCCTTCGCATCAGCATCGACGTTGCGCGGCACCGAAATATCCACCAACATCAAAGGGCGATTCGGGTCTAAAACTGTTTCCAATTTAGCTTTATTTAACAGCGGATCGGTAGCGGCCGTACTGGTAAAAACCAAGTCAGAATCGGCAATTACCTGCATCATTTCCGAGAGCGGATATAGGTGCAATTGAGCATCTTTAAAAAGGCTCGCCAATTCTTCAGCACCTCGGGTCGATCGATTTACGATCGAGATATGGCTAGCTCCTTTTGAGAGCAAATGCTGCACCAAAAGCCGCGACATTTTGCCAGCACCGATAATAGCAATCCTGCTGCTTGCTAAATGCTGACCTTTCATTTGAGCCAATTCTGCCGCCGCCGAACTGATCGAAACCGCACCGGTACCGATGCTAGTTTCCGTGCGAACTCGCTTCCCTGCTGTGAGAGCTTGTTTGAACAAGCGTTCTAAAATTCTGCCTACACCTTTGTACTGCTGGGCGAGTTTGTGAGTTTGTTTCACCTGAGCCAAAATTTGTCCTTCTCCGAGAACCAAACTGTCGAGACCAGAAGCCACTCGCATCAAGTGCATCACCGCATCTTCGTGCAGCAAAATAAACAGGTGAGGGCGCAAAGACTGCAAAGGAACTTTACTGCATTCCGAAAGGAACTGAATAACCTCTCGCACACCAGGCTCAGACTCACTGGTAACAATATAAATTTCTAAGCGGTTGCAAGTGCTGAGGATGGCAACCTCTTGAATGTGGGGATAGCCGCGCAATTGGGCGATCGCTGCTTCAACTTTCTGTTCTGGAATGCTCAGTTTTTCGCGAACTTCAACCGGCGCTGTTTTGTGGCTGAGACCTACGACTGCAATATTCATATCTGTGATTTGTCACTATTTCTTTCTTAGTTGTTAACAGTCACCTGTTATTAGTTCTTAGTTTATCGCTAATTGCTAATCACCGGCGACTGTTAACCGTTAACTGTTAATTGTTAACATTTAACTGTTAACCGCTAACTAATCACTAATTCAATTGCAGATTTTTCGGCTGGTCAAACATATGGATTGTATCCACAAACCGAGCAGTTTTCGACTGAGAAGAAATTACCAAACTTTCAGTTCGAGCGCCGCCGCCAAAGAAGCGAACTCCATCCATCAGCGTGCCGGGAGTAATCCCGCAAGCTGCAAACAGAACTGTTTCTCCAGATGCCAACTCTTCAGCATTGTAAATCTTGTCCGGGTCTGTGATCCCCATCTCTTTCAGGCGAGCGATATTGCTCTCTTTGCTTTCACCGATCAAACCAGTTTTGACAACTGCTGGATCGTAAATTAACTGTCCTTGGAAGTGACCGCCCAAGCAGCGCATTGCTGCTGCGGAAATCACGCCTTCGGGTGCTGCACCAATACCCATAAGTGCGTGGATGTTGGAACCAGAAAACGCGCAAGAAATCGCTGCCGAAACGTCGCCGTCGCTGATCAGCCGAACTCTTGCACCCGCTTGCCGAATTTCATTAATTAAATCTTTGTGCCGGGGGCGATCCATCACCACCACCACCAAATCTTCAATACTGCGGCCGAGGCAATCAGAGATAATTTTGAGGTTTTGGGTTGGCGTTTTGCGAATATCTACATGATTCTTAGCAGCCGCAGGAGCAGCCAATTTGTTCATATAGAAGTCCGGTGCAGCAAACAAACCTCCTTTTTCAGAGATTGCCAAAACTGCCATCGAACCGTTTTGACCGTAAGCAACTAGGTTAGTTCCTTCGCAGGGGTCAACAGCGATGTCAATTTCGATCAATTCATCTAGGTTGCAGATTTCTTTGGCATCTTCGCGGGTACAAATACCTACTTGTTCGCCGATGTAAAGCATGGGTGCGTCATCGCGTTCGCCTTCGCCGATCACGATGCGACCGCGCATATGAATTTTGTTCATGCGCTCCCGCATGGCTTCTACAGCCACTCTGTCGGCTTCGTCTTTCTCGCCTTTGCCCATCAAGCGAGCGGAGGCGATGGCTGCCTGCTCAACTACTTCGATAATCTCTAAACCGATTACATTGTCCACGAACTATATACTCCCAACTAAGTCCTGCGTGCCTTGTGCTTTTTGCACTACCAGCCATCAAGCTTATCAGAAAATTGAGTTTAAAACCCCGTCATAAGCTTGACGGCTTTTGTAAAGTTTTGAGAACCAATCAAAAATCCTATGCTAGACAGTGTAGCATAAGATGGGAGGTAGAGTCATGCTAGTTTTTGAGTTCAAAGCCTACGGAAAACCCAGTCAATTTGTCGCAGTAAGTGAAGCGATTCGTACCGCTCAATTTGTCCGAAATAGCTGTATTCGGCTATGGATGGACAACCAAAAAGTGAATAAATACGACTTAAATAAATACTGTGCTGTGTTGGCAAAAGAATTTCCCTTTGCTTCGGAACTTAACTCAATGGCTAGACAAGCCAGCGCAGAGCGAGCATGGTCTTCTATCTCCCGATTCTATGACAACTGCAAAAAAGGAAATTTTGGAAAAAAAGGATATCCACAATTCCAGAAAGACTGCCGTTCTGTTGACTACAAAACGACTGGATGGAAACTTGGCGATCGCAGGAAAACCATAACTTTTACGGACAAAAAAGGGATTGGAAAATTAAAACTGAAAGGAACACGGGATCTACAATTCTACCAAATTAATCAAATAAAACGGGTGAGATTGGTGAAACGTGCAGATGGTGTATACGTTCAGTTTTGCATTGATGTTGACAAACAGGAAAATATAGAACCCTCTGGTAATAGTATTGGGTTAGACGTTGGGGTGAAAGAATACTACACCGACTCTAATGGAATGACGGTTGAAAATCCTAAGTTCCTCCGCCAAGGTGAAAAAGTTCTTAAAAGTTGTCAACGTCGTATCTCTCGAAAAGTTAAAGGTTCAAAAAATAGAGGCAAAGCTAGACAGATTTTAGGTAAGCGCCACCTCAAAATAAGTAGGCAACGTAAAGACCATGCAGTGAAACTTGCAAGGTGCGTAGTTCGGTCAAACGACTTGATAGCTTACGAAGATTTGAGAATTAAAAATATGGTAAAAAATCATTGTCTGGCTAAGTCTATTAACGATGCTTCTTGGTATCAGTTCCGTATCTGGATTGAATACTTTGGCAAAGTATTTCAGAAGGTGACGATTGCGGTTAATCCGCAATATACAAGCCAAGAATGCTCTAGTTGCGGTGAAATTGTGAAGAAAACGCTATCCACCCGAACACACGTTTGTGAATGTGGTTGTGTGATAGATAGAGATGAAAATGCAGCTAGAAATATCCTAAGTCGGGGATTGGGTACGGTAGGGCATACCGGAACCTTTGGTCTTGAGCCAAGGAACTCTTTAGGAGATGAGACCTCTACTTTGGTTGGAGAAATCCTGCCTGAGCAAGTCATGTCGTAGATTAAAGAATCCCCGTGCGTGAACGCTGGGGAGTGTCAACAGAGGCGGGGATCTGCGAGAGCGTTGGGAGTTGGTTAGTTTGTATTAACTTTTGCTTCTTTGAGTCGGGGACTGGAAAATTGAGTGAAAGGAGAGGGGAGTGGGAGATGGGGAGAGTCGCCATCCTTGATTTATCGTAACAGTTGCCTCAGTCCTGAAGTGTCAAGATGATAGCAAATCAAATTTCCGGGCCAAAATCCGGACGCACTAGACTTTATAAGCGAGAAGCAATAAAAAATGATGATGAAAGCCCAAGATATTATGACCAC
Organism: Microcoleus sp. BROC3; assembly: GCF_036702515.1. NCBI lineage: Bacteria > Bacillati > Cyanobacteriota > Cyanophyceae > Oscillatoriales > Microcoleaceae > Microcoleus > Microcoleus sp. BROC3. Next base: position 2,164 of record NZ_JAUBTQ010000049.1, on the reverse strand, counting down.
AGAAGTTGTTACCATTCGCGGTTCGGCAACTGTAGCTGAAGCGGTGGCGATGATGAACGAACTGTGTTTGCGCGCGTTAATTGTGGAACGCCGCCACGAACAAGACGCCTACGGGATTGTCACGGAAACGGATATTGTTTACAAAGTAACAGCCTACGGAGTAGACCCGCAGAAAGTCCGCGTCTTCGAGATCATGACCAAACCGTGCATCACGGTGAATCCCGACTTGGGCGTGGAATACGTGGCGAGGTTGTTCGCCAATACCCGAATCCGCCGAGCTCCGGTGATTAAAGACAAACTGCTGGGCATTATTTCGGTAACGGATATCTTGACAAAAAGCGATTTTGTCGAAAAGCCGAAAAGTATTTTATTTGAGGAAGAAATCGAACAGGCGATCGCGGATGCCAGAACTATCTGTGCCGAGAAAGGCGCTACTTCTAGAGAGTGCGCGGTAGCGTGGGATATTGTAGAGGAAATGCAGGCTGAGGCTTCTCACCAGCGATCGATAAAGCTTGAAAAAACGGCTTTTGACGAGTATTGCGAGGAAAATCCCGAGGCTGCTGAAGCGCGGATGTACGAGAGTTAATTTAGTCATTAGTCATTAGTCATTAGTTATTAGTTATCAACTCTTATTTAGGGATTGATAACTAATAGCTAACAACCGGAAATAGCTGGTTTTCGGCGAGCCTCATGAAAAATAAAAATCTTAAGTGTTTGGCCCAATCATACAAAACACGTTCAGCTTGTTCCCATCAAGATCCCGAAAATATCCCGCATAAAACCCCGGCAACACGCCTCTTGGCCCCGCAGCTCCTTCATCCTTAGCCCCAAGTTCGATCGCTTTGTTATAAACTAAGTTGACTTTTTCTGGACTGTCAACTTGAAGAGCTATCATTACTCCATTGCCAACAGTTGCTGTGTTACCATCAAAGGGTTTTGTAATAGCAAGTGCTGGTCGCTCTGGAGAAACGCTCCATGCGATAAATCCGTCGAATTCCATGAATCGTCGAGCGCCAATTTCAGCAAGCAAAGCATCATAAAACTTGGCTGCACTTTCAATCTCGTTGGTACCCAGTGTAACGTATCCAATCATATTTTGTCTCTTCTAACTGATGTTAAGATTAAAAAAATGTTTGAGCAAATAACAACTGAGTTAAACTGCCACTTAGAAAACCCAAGCTACAACTCAAACATTATTTTACATCATAACTCAAACTATCTCGGTTTTGTCCGCTCCAATGATTTATTGCCGATCGCTAATACACTCGGGACTGTCTCTACTTGGACTGTTGACGATCGCACTTACGGCCTTTGCTTTCATAGCTTCGGAAGCATAGGGCTTTAACAAGGGCAAAACTTCCTGAGCATTTTTAACTGAAGGATCGAGCCACTGTTCCCAATCGCTGTCGGGGAGAATCACCGGCATTCGATCGTGCATCGGCTGCACTGTTTCGTTAGCCTCGGTAGTAATTATACTGCAAGATACAATGTTTTCTTTTTCTGGAGATTCCCAATTTTCCCACAAACCGGCAAAAGCAAAAGGTTCGCCGTCTGCCTTTTGAAAATAGTAAGGCTGTTTGTTCTTTCCCTGCTGCTGCCATTCGTAAAAACCATCAGCGACTATCAAACATCGCCTGTGCTTGATGGCGCTGCGAAAAGCAGGTTTTTCGGCTACTGTTTCCGATCGCGCATTGATCATCTTGCTGCCCATTTTCATGTCTTTTGCCCAACTTGGAATCAAACCCCAGCGCATAAATTGGAACTGTCGCTGCATTGGCTTTTGAGAAACTGTGACTGTGGCAACTGATTGAGTTGGGGCGATATTGTATCGCGGTTTGATGTCGGGAACTTCCGACAGTTTGAAGAATTCGGCGATGATTTGCGCTGAAGTAGTTAAAGTGTATCGTCCGCACATAATTTATAGTTGGTATTAACAAAAAGCTAGATTGCGATTTACCGTTGGGCGGGGCGGGTTGTCGAGATTATTGGTGTTAGGCAAAGATGGTTTGTCAAACCCGCCCTTACGAGACATAGCGATTTACCGTTGGGTGGGGGCGGGTTTTCGAGATGATTGGTTTGAGGAAATTATTGTTGGTAAAACCCGCCCCTTGTATCTTAAAAGAGTCAGGCGATAGATCGCTACGTCAGTCAGTCGATCGCGACA